>CAYRCO010000374.1:0-2526 GCA_964422775.1 uncultured Rhodovibrio sp. | reverse complement strand
TGGAGGGGGCGGGCGCGCTGGCGGCCCTGGTGCCGACCGGCCAGCCGGGCGAGACGGGCGGCTTCGGCGGCCAGCTGCGCGAACGCGCGAGCGCCTTCGACCGCGACGCCGCGGCGCTCGCCGACAGCCTCGCGAAGGCCGCCGCTTAGGGCACGATGCTGGAAGGTGGACTCACCTTGCAGCTGCATCTTGCCCGGTCGTCAGGACGAAGTCCGCGCCCGGCGCCCGGGTGGAACGGCCGATGTGCCCCGGCCGGCGACCTCAACCTTCCACCGCAGCCGCGCCAGCGCATCGCGCCGCCGCGGCTGCGGACCTTTCCGGGACTGCGTTGACCCATCGGGCCGATCCACGCTCGACGACCCGGCGCCAGGGCGCTGTCTGCACCGCCGAGCGCCGTTCAACGCGGCCACGCGACCGCACCGAACCCCGGGGTTCGCCAGACGTGGGCCAGCGGTCGGGCCGCTTAACAATCCGCGCGCGTATACGGCTAACACGTTTCGATATGTAATTGATTCTCCGAAGGATTAGTGGCAGAAGCTTAGGGTCACGCCCGTCGGGCGACTCGGGATCGGGGAGACTTTCCAGTGCGTGTAACGAATAGGGGCCGCCGGCGGGGGCTGCGGTCGGGTGCGGCGGTCGCGGTCATCGGTTTGATGCTGGGCGCGTGCGCCATCCAGCCGGACCCGCTGACCCAGGATGAGACGCAGGCGCGGATCGACTCCGACCTGCAGACGATGTTCTCCGAACAGGAGCCGATCGACGGGCCGCTGACGCTCTACGAGGCGATGGCGCGGGCGGTGATGTACAACCTCGACCACCGGGTCGAGGTGATGAACGAGGCGGTCAGTCAGAACCAGCTCGACCTGTCGCGCTACGACCTGCTGCCGAGCGTGGTCGCGGAGGCGGGCTACCGCAGCCGGTCCAACGTCAACGCCTCCTCCTCCGAGAACGTCGACACAGGCGTGCAGTCGCTCGCGCCGTCGACCTCGCAGGAACGCGACATCTTCACCGCGGACCTCAACCTGACCTGGAACGTGCTCGACTTCGGCGTCAGCTACTTCACCGCCCAGCAGCAGGCCGACCGGGCGATGATCGCCTACGAGCGCCGGCGCAAGGTGGTCCACGGCATCATCCAGGACGTGCGCGCCGCCTACTGGCGGGCGGTCGCCGCCCAGCGCCTGCAGCAGCGGGTCGGCCCGCTGCTCGAGCGGGTCGAGCGGGCGCGCGCGGACTCCGCGCGGATCGAGGAGTTGCGTCTGGACAGCCCGCTCAACGCGCTGAACTACCAGCGCACCGTGCTGGACGCCAAGCGCCAGCTGCAGACCCTGCGCCAGGACCTGGCGCTGGCGAAGATCGAGCTGGCCACGCTGATGAACCTGCCGCCCGACCGCGACTTCGATCTGGCGATGCCGGAAGAGGACGTGGTGCTGGGCGAGCTCGCCCTGCAGCCGGCGGAGCTGGAGCAGCTCGCACTCGCCTACCGGCCGGAGCTGCGCGAGGAGGACTACCAGTCGCGCGTCTCCGCGGCGGAGACCCGCAAGGCGCTGATCCGCTTCCTGCCCGGGCTGGAGGTGTTCAGCGGCCTGCACTACGACAGCAACGACTTCCTGGTGAATAGCAACTGGGCGGACTACGGCGTCCGGGTGTCGTGGAACCTGCTGAACCTGCTGTCCGCGCCGGCGCGCTTCGAGCAGGCGGAAAGCCAGGAGCAGCTGGTCGCCGCCCGCCGGCAGGCGCTGTCGATGGCGGTGCTGACCCAGCTGTACGTGTCCTACGGCAGCTACCGGCAGGCCGAGGAGCTGTACCGCACCAACCAGGAGGTCGCCGACGTCGAGGAGCGGATCCTGGCGCAGCTGGAAACCAACCGCGACGCGGCCAACGGCGGCGAGCTGGCGGTGATCCGCGGCGAACTGAACGCCCTGGTCGCCCAGTTGCGCCGCGACCTCGCCTTCGCCCGGGCGCAGAACGCGCTGGGTCAGGTCTACGTCACGGTCGGCGCCGACCCGCTGCCCGAGCAGGTTCAGGCGGCGGAAGTTGACGTGGTCGCCGAGGCGATCCGCGAGACGCTGCGCGGCTGGCAGGACGGTCAGCTGTTCATGCGCTCGACGATGCTCGATATCGGCGCCGAGCAGGGCAAGCCCGAGGTGGCGAGCCCGTTCGACGCCGGCTGAGCGGCCGACCGCGGCTGACGCCGCGGCTTGAGGCCCCGCGCGCCTCGAGGTTCAGGAGACGGTAAGCGGCCCGGGAGCCGGCTCGACCAGAGCCGCCCGGGCCGAACCCGGTTGCGAACGAGAGATCTGCCGATGCTGCCCGCCTGCCCCGTTTCCCCATCCCGCCCGGTGTCCACCGCCGGCTCAGGCTCGGCCGCGCGTCTGGTTTCGGGCGCGCGCCCCGTTTCGATCGCGCGCCCCGTTTCGACCGGCCGCCCGGGGCAGCCCGCCCGCCGTGACCGGGGCTGGGGAGGCGGCCCTAGCCGGCGCGTCGCGGCGTTGCTCGCCGGGGCGGCCCTGGTCTTCGTCGGGGTGC
>CAYRCO010000373.1:0-2541 GCA_964422775.1 uncultured Rhodovibrio sp. | reverse complement strand
TTCAAGCTGCTGGCGATGCCGGCGCTGGTGTTCGTGCTCGCCAGCTATGTCTTCGCGCTCGATCCGCTTTGGTTGGAAGTCGCGGTCGTCATGGCGGCCCTGCCGGCAGGGGTGAACGTCTACGTCCTCGGCCAGCAGTACGACGCCAACGGCGCGGGCGCGGCGGCGACCGTACTGCTCTCGACGACCCTGTCGCTGGTGACCGTGTCGACGCTTCTGTTCCTGTTCGAAGTCCGCTAAGAAACGGCCTTCAAGGCCGCCAATTCTAGGCTGGACACGGCGACGCCGCCTGACTACGTTCGGCGCTGCAGGCGAAGGGTTAACTGCCTCGGATTGCGGTAAAAATCGGCGTATCGCCCGGGTTGGGCAGAGCGCCCACGCAACGCCGATCCGAGGTGTTTTCATTCGCTTGACACATGCGGGGTCGTCCAGTACACGACGGCTACCCCAGCGGCGGGTTCGCGGGGGTGTAGCTCAGTAGGTTAGAGCGCTGGCCTGTCACGCCAGAGGTCGCGGGTTCGAGTCCCGTCACTCCCGCCATTTTCCTCAAGATCTCACCGAAAAACGCGTTGGTTCTGAGGCGCGGTGGTTCGCAGGCGCGGTCGCGCGCACCCGTGCAGACGCGCGCACGCACGCGCGTCCTGCGGCGATGCACCACGTGGAGGTGAGGTCCGCGCGCGGTCGTCCCCACTTTCCGGGCTCGAATTTCGGCGCTATGTCAGCGCATCAGACGCGGGCTTAGCGGCGGCTTGCCGGCGCGAGCCGGGCAGGCGGCTGCCGGCGCGAAAGAAATCGTTGGGCCTACCTGGCGGCGATGCCTGACGCGGCCGACGGTTCGTGATAAGACGCGCGGCATTGCGCGCGCGGGGCGGGGCTGGCAAACCTCCCTCCGGCGCGGGCAACGCAGCCCTGCGAGGATACGAACGACCGCCGGCCGTCGACCCAAGTGCAATCGGGGCGGCGCACGGCACAGTGGCGAGGATCGTTGGCATGGAAAGCCTGCTGATCGAGTATCTGCCGATCCTGATCTTCTTCGGCATCGCCATCGGCCTGGCGCTGGCGATGGTGGGGGCGAGCTACGTCGTCGCCCGCCAGAGCCCGGACCCGGAGAAGGACTCGGCCTACGAATGCGGCTTCGAGGCGTTTGACGACGCCCGCAGCCGGTTCGACGTGCGCTTCTACCTGGTCTCGATCCTGTTCATCATCTTCGACCTTGAGGTGGCGTTCCTGTTCCCCTGGGCGGTGTCGCTCAGCGAGATCGGGGTGTTCGGCTTCTGGTCGATGGTGGTGTTCCTGGGAATCCTCACGATCGGCTTTATCTACGAGTGGAAGAAAGGGGCGCTGGAATGGGAGTGAATCCGTCTCTCGCGCGCGAGGGCGGCCCGCAGGCCCTCCAGCCGGGCGGCCGCGACGTCGCGGACCTCGACAAGAGCAAGCTGCTCGACAACCTCGGGCACGAGCTGCAGGACAAGGGCTTCCTGGTGGCCCAGCTGGATAAGCTGTCCGCCTGGTCGCGCTCCGGCTCGATGTGGCCGATGACCTTCGGCCTCGCCTGCTGCGCCATCGAGATGATGCACGCCGGCGCCAGCCGTTATGACCTCGACCGGTTCGGCTCGGTGTTCATGGCGAGCCCGCGGCAGGCCGACGTGATGATCGTCGCCGGCACGGTGTGCAACAAGATGGCCCCGGCGCTGCGCAAGGTGTACGACCAGATGGCGGAGCCGCGCTACGTCATCTCCATGGGCTCCTGCGCCAACGGCGGCGGCTACTACCACTACTCCTACTCGGTGGTGCGCGGCTGCGACCGGATCATTCCGGTGGACATCTACGTCCCCGGCTGCCCGCCGACGGCGGAAGCGCTGCTCTACGGCGTGCTGCAACTGCAGAAGAAGATCCGCCGCGAGGGGCAGCTCGACCGGACCACGGCGTAAGCCGGGGCGCCATCGGCGCCCGCTCACCGTCAGCCCGCGCGTCGCCGCCCGCCTCCGGCAACTCCGAAGCCGGGTGTGCCGGACGCGTCCGGCGGCGCGCCCAATGAGGACGACATGGCCGACACGCAAGCGCTCAAAGACCTCGGCGAATACATCGCCAGCGCCCTGATGGACGAGGTGACCGAGACGTTCGTGGCGAACCAGCAGCTCACCGTCTGGGTCACCCGGCCGTCGATCGTGAAGGTGCTGTCCTTCCTGCGGGACGACCAGAACTGCCACTTCCGCATGCTGGTCGACATCACCGCGATCGACCATCCCGAGCGCGAGGAGCGCTTCGAGGTGGTCTATTCGCTGCTGTCGCTGAAGCACAACCAGCGCATCCGGGTGAAGCTACCCGCCGGCGAGGAAACGCCGGTCGACAGCGTGACCGAGGTGTATTCGAACGCGGGCTGGTGCGAGCGCGAGGTCTGGGACCTCTACGGCGTGTTCTTCGCCAACCACCCGGACCTGCGCCGGATCCTGACCGATTACGGCTTCGAGGGGCATCCGCTGCGCAAGGACTTCCCGCTTACCGGCTTCGTCGAGGTGCGCTACGACGAGGACCAGAAGC
>CAYRCO010000372.1:684-2553 GCA_964422775.1 uncultured Rhodovibrio sp. | reverse complement strand
GCGCGTAGACGTTCTCGACGTTGGTGCGCGAATAGCCGTCGACGATCACCTCGCCGCCGTGGCCCAGCTTGACGCCCGCGCGCTCCAGGCCCAGGCCGGTGGTGTTCGGCCGCCGGCCGGTCGCGAACATGACGAGGTCGGTATCGAAGCCCTGGCCGTCCTTCAGCGTCACCCGGTAGCGGCCGTCACTGGTCTCGGTGATCCGGGCGGGATCGGCGTGGGTGCGCAGATCGACGCCCTTCTTGGCGATCTCGCCCGCCACCGTCGCGCGGACGTCGTCGTCGAAGCCGCGCAGGATCTGCTCGCCGCGGTAGAGCTGGGTGACGTCCGCGCCCAGGCCGTTGAAGATGCCGGCGAACTCGACCGCGATGTAGCCGCCGCCGACGATCGTCACGTGGCCCGGCAGGCGCTCCAGGTGGAACGCCTCGTTCGAGGTGATGCCGTGCTCGTGGCCCGGAATGTCCGGGATCACCGGGTGGCCGCCGACGGCGATCAGCAGCGTCTCGGCGGTGACCGTGCCGCGTTCCCCGCCCTCGACGTCGAACAGGCTGATCGTGTGGTTGTCGATCACCCGCGCCTGCGCGCGGACGAACTCGACACCGGCGTTGGTCAGCAGCTTCTCGTAGATCCCCTCCAGCCGGTCGATCTCGCGGTCCTTGTTCGCGATCAGGGTCGGCCAGTCGAACTCGGCCGTCGGGATCGACCAGCCGTAGGCGTGCGCGTCCTCGACCTCCTCCGAGACGTGCGCGGCGTAGGACAGCAGCTTCTTGGGCACGCAGCCGCGGATCACGCAGGTGCCGCCGAACCGGCTCATCTCCGCCAGGCCCACGCGCTTGCCCTGCTGGGCTGCCATCCGCGCCGCACGCACGCCGCCCGAGCCGCCGCCGATGACGAACAGGTCGTAGTCGTAAGCCGGGTTGGCAGCGGAAGCGGTCATGCGTGCGTCTCCTTCACTAGCTCAGCCTTGCGCCTGGCGCGCAATCTAACCTCGGGCCCGTGCTCGGCAAATGGCGAGCTAAACCCCGCCCATGCACATGTACTTGATCTCCAGGTACTCCTCGATGCCGTACTTGGACCCCTCGCGGCCGATGCCGCTTTCCTTGACGCCGCCAAACGGGGCGACCTCGGTGGAGATGATGCCGGTGTTGATGCCGACGATGCCGTACTCCAGCGCGTCGCCGACCCGCCAGCAGCGCCCCAGGTCCCGGGAGTAGAAGTAGGCGGCGAGGCCGAACGGCGTGTCGTTCGCCATCCGCACAGCCTCGGCCTCGTCCTTGAAGCGGAACAACGGCGCGACGGGGCCGAAGGTCTCCTCGTTCGTCACCTTCATCTCGGTGGTGACGCCGGTCAGCACGGTCGGCTGATAGAAAGTGCCGCCCAGCGCGTGCCGGGCGCCGCCGACGGCGACCTTGGCGCCCTTGCTGGTCGCGTCGGCGACCTGTTCCTCGACCTTGGCGAGGCCCTGCTGGTCGATCAGGGGACCCAGGTTGATCCCCTGGTCGAGGCCGGAGCCGACCTGCATCCGCCCGACCTTCTCCGTCATCTTCTCCGCGAAGGCGTCGTAGATGCTGTCCTGCACCAGGATGCGGTTGGCGCAGACACAGGTCTGGCCGGTGTTGCGGAACTTGGAGCCGATCGCCCCCTCGACCGCGGCGTCGAGGTCGGCGTCCTCGAACACGATGAAGGGCGCGTTGCCGCCCAGCTCCAGTGAGACCTTCTTCACCGTGTCGGCGCACTGGCGCATCAACAGCTTGCCCACGGCCGTCGAGCCGGTGAAGGAGAGCTTGCGGACGGTTCCGTTGGACGTGAGCTCCCCGCCCACGGCCTCGGGATCGCCGGTGACGACGTTGAACACGCCGGCCGGCATGC
>CAYRCO010000372.1:0-674 GCA_964422775.1 uncultured Rhodovibrio sp. | reverse complement strand
CGCGCGCTCCGCCAACTCGGCGAGCGCCAGCGCGCAGTAGGGCGTCTGCTCGGCCGGCTTGACCACCACCGGGCAGCCGGCGGCCAGCGCCGGCGCGCACTTGCGGGTGATCATCGCGATCGGGAAGTTCCAGGGCGTGATCGCCGCTGAAACCCCGATCGGCTGCTTGGTGACGACGATCCGCTTGTCCGACTGGTGCGGCGGGATGGTGTCGCCATAGACGCGCTTGGCCTCCTCGGCGAACCACTCGACAAAAGAGGCGCCGTAGGCGACCTCGCCCGTGCTCTCCGCGAGCGGCTTGCCCTGCTCCAAGGTCATCAGGTGGGCGAGGTCCTGCTGCGCGGCCATGATCAGGTCGTGCCACTTGCGCAGGATCTGCGCCCGCTCCTTCGCCGTCTTGGCGCGCCAGTCGGCGAACGCCCGGTCCGCTGCCGCGATCGCCCGGCGGGTCTCGCCCGCGGCCATGTCGGGGACCGTGCCGATCACCTGCCCGTCGGCCGGGTTGGTCACCTCGAACGTCCCGCCGCCGTCGGCGTCCGTCCAGGCACCGTCGATGTAGGCCTGCTGGCGGAACAGTTTGGTGTCCGCGAGCTGCGGGGCGCTGGTGCGGCTGGCGTCGGGGCTCATGGCTGGACCTCCTGATCGGTATCGCGCGGGGTCGGTATCGCGCGGGG
>CAYRCO010000371.1:0-2556 GCA_964422775.1 uncultured Rhodovibrio sp. | reverse complement strand
CCCGCGAGCCGCTCCAGCTGCGGCGCGCCGCCGCTTGCGCCCGCGCTGCCGTCCTGGGCGCCGTCTTGGGCGCCCTCCTGGGCCAGGGCCGGCGCGGCCATCAACCAGCCCGCGGCCAGCAGCAGCGCCGCGCCGAGCCCGCCGGCCGCGCGCGCCGCCGCGCTGCGGCGATCCGCCCTCGTCGATGCGTTCACGAAAAGCTCCCTGAAATTGAAATCCCCGCGCGCCGCCGTCAGGCCCGCAGGGTGCGCCAAACCGCGCACAAAGTGTGGCGATCACCCCCCGGATGTCCAGGGTGAAGGCGTCTTGTGGGCGCATGGGCATGTTCTGGCTACACGATTGCTCGCGCGCGTTTTCTGAATCGAATGCGTGCGCTACCGTTCCACGCCACGACTCCACGTTGCCGAACCGATTGACCGCCGTGACCGTCTCCGAAACGCCCGCCCACGCCGATCCCGACAGCTTCATCGCGCGCTGGGCGCCGTCCGGCGGTCAGGAGAGCGCGAATTATCAGCTCTTCCTGACCGAGCTGTGCGACCTCCTGGGGCTGGCCCACCCCGACCCCGCGATCGAGGAAACGCGCGAGAACGCCTACGTGTTCGAGCGCCGGGTGGAGTTCGACAACGGCGACGGCACCCGCTCCAGCGGCTGGATCGACCTCTACAAGCGCGGCTGTTTCGTGCTGGAAGCCAAGCAGTCCGCCAAGCCACAACGCCAGCGCCTGGTCGCCCGCCAGGGCAGCCGCGCCGCCGGAACCGCCCGGCGCGGCGGGCGCGGCTGGGACGACGCCATGCGCAACGCCTTCGGCCAGGCGCGCTCCTACGTCCACGTGCTGCCGCCGGACGAAGGCTCGCCGCCATTCCTGCTGGTGGTCGACGTCGCCCATGTGATCGATCTTTACGCCGACTTCTCCGGCACCGGCAAGGCCTACAGCCCGTTCCCGGACGCGCAGTCCAACCGGATCCGGCTGGAGGACCTGCGCGATCCCGAGACGCGCGAGACGCTGCGCGCGGTCTGGCAGCGGCCCTACGAGCTCGACCCGACGCGCGAGAGCGCGCGCGTGACCAAGGAGGTCGCGCGGCGCCTGGCCGACCTGGCGCGCGGGCTGGAGAAGGCGGGCCACGGCGCGGAGCAGACGGCGGACTTCCTGATGCGCTGCCTGTTCACCCTGTTCGCCGAGGACGTCGAGCTGTTGCCCAAGGACAGCGTGACCCAGCTGCTGAAGGGGCTGCGGGGCGAGCCGCACAAGTTCAAGCCGATGATCGAGGACCTCTGGCGGGCGATGAACGCCGGCGGCTTTTCCGTCGCGATCCAGGAGCAGGTCCGGCAGTTCAACGGCACGCTGTTCGAGCAGGCCCACGCCCTGCCGCTCGACGACGACCAGCTGGAGCTGATGATCCAGGCGGCGGAGGCGAACTGGCGCGACGTCGAGCCCGCGATCTTCGGCTCCCTGTTCGAGGGCGCGCTGGACCGGCGCCAGCGCCATGAATTGGGCGCGCACTTCACCCCGCGCGCCTACGTCGAGCGGCTGGTCATGCCCACCGTGATCGAGCCGCTGCGCGAGGAATGGGCGGACGCCCAGACCGCCAGCGCCACCCAGCGCGAACGCGGCGACCACAAGCAGGCGGTGGAGGAGATCCGGGCGTTCCACCGCCGGCTGTGCCGGACCCGCGTGCTCGACCCCGCGTGCGGCAGCGGCAACTTCCTCTACGTCACCATGGAGCACATGAAGCGCCTGGAGGCGGAGGTGCTGGAGGCGCTCTACGAACTGGACCCGCCGCAGTACCGCATGGAGATGGAGGGCTACGCGGTCCAGCCGGAGCAGTTCCTGGGCATCGAGATCAACCCGCGCGCCGCGGCGATCGCGCGTCTGGTGATCTGGATCGGCTACCTGCAATGGCACCTGCGCACCAGCAGCAGCGCCCCCGGCGAGCCGATCCTGCGCCACGCCGCCCAGATCGAGTACCGGGACGCCATCCTGGCTTACAACCGCACCGAAATCGCCCGCGACGACGCCGGCAACCCGATCACCCACTGGGACGGCGAGACCTACAAGACCTCTCCCACCACCGGCGAACCGATCCCGGACGAAACCGCGCGCGTTGAGGTGTTGAAGTATGTGAACCCGCGTCCAGCGAAATGGCCGGAGGCGCGCTTTATAGTTGGCAATCCACCATTCGTCGCAAATCGTCACTTTCGACGAGAACTAGGGCCGGGATACGTCGAAGCCTTGTCTACGACCTACCCAAATATATCAAAGCCCGTTGACTTGGTTATGTATTTTTGGCTCCAGGCGTCACGCCAAAAAAACAGATTACATTGGTCTAGTATCCACAAGCAGCATACGTATGATCCAGAATCAATCTGTAATGAGGATGGTTATCGACAATAACTGGTCTATCATTTTCGCGATTCCAGACCATGAATGGCCGGCGATCTCGGAAGGAGCAAAAGTACGAATTTCAATGCTTACTATTAGCAAACAAGAATTTGAATCCAAAGGCGCAATTCTACATAGGTGTGGATACGGGCAAAAAGACCTGTGGCCCGCGGGAC
>CAYRCO010000370.1:0-2558 GCA_964422775.1 uncultured Rhodovibrio sp. | reverse complement strand
TACACCTGAACTCTCTCCGCAGCAGCCCATCCGCCAAAACCCGCCGCAAACTGGGAAATCGATGCCCGCGGTCCGGCCTCAGTGGGGCTCACTGGCCGGGGGTACTGTTGAACTCGGGTCTAGTCGTCTGGCTCGGTGGAGCCGCTCGCCGGCCTGTGGGATCCTGCGCCGGCCGTAGGCGGCGTCACGTTCTTCATGTCGGTCGGCGCGCGTTTGGCGAGTTCGCGTTTTATCAGCTCGACGTTGCGCCGGTTGGCCTTGAAGCCGACGTCGAACAGGTCGCCCGCCACCGGGATGCTGCCGACCGCAAGGTCGATCCCGACGTTGGCCGCCATGCGCAGGATCACGCGGGCCGGCAGCCCCAGGTCCCAGGCGCGCACCGCCAGATAGGCGGCGAGCGCACCGGTGGCCGCGTCGCCCACGCCCGGAATCAGGCCGACGATCCCGTCGAGCCCGAATCGGATGCGCGTTCCCGGCACCCGGAAGACGTCGTCGAGCACGCGCGCCAGCGTCTCCAGCCGGGCGATCTGGCGCTGGGTGTCGGCGTCTCCCGGATCGGATCGGTTGGCGGGATCGCGGCCGGTCATCGGTCCGCCAGCCTGGCGCGGTGCTTGTCCAGCCACGCCTTCACCTTGCCGGCCGCCCGCCGGGTCTCGTCCAGCGGCTGAACGGCCTCGCCGGCGAGCTTGCCGTCGAACGGCCTGGCGATGCCGAGATCGCGCAGTTGGGCGTGGAAGCGGTCGAACTTGGGCTTGCCGCCGTCGAGCGCCACCACCTGGACCGGCCGGCCGGTGGTGGCCGCTTCGCTGGCCATGGTCACGCTGTCGTTGGTCACCACGATCTCCTCGGCGTGCGCCAGAAAGCCGAAGTAGGGGTTCTCGCCTTCGCTGACGCCGGCCTCGTGGAAGACGCCCGGCACCTGGGCGAGCGCGTCGCGCAGCCGTCGGGCGTTGTCGGCGCCGGTACGCCGGCTGGTGGTCACCAGCAAGCTGCAGCCGGTGCGCGCGTGCATCGCCTTAAGATCCTCGGCCAGTTGGCCGACCTTTTGCGCGGTCAGGCGGTGCGCCTTGCTGCTGCCGCCCAGCAGCACGGCAACCCGCGGGCGCGGCAGATCGCGCACCCGCGGCTGGAACCGGCGGTGAGCGTCGTCCAGGCGCTTGCGAGTCACGCGGGTCAGCGCGCCCACCACGGGCACGACGTTGGCGCCCGTCACGTCGTCGTGACGCGGGGCGACCACGGCGTCGAAGCCGGCCGGATCGACCGGCGGCGCCTGCACGAACACGGTGAAGGTGGCCCCGCCGCTCGCCTTGCGGACTGCCAGCGCCGGGGCGGCGGCCTTGCGGCCGCTGGCGATCAGCAGGTCCGGCCAGGGCGGCGCCAGCCGGTCGCCCGCATGCGAAAGCGCGGCCAGCGGGTGCCACCACGCCTTGGGCGGCAGCCAGCGCCAGGGGGCGCGCACACGGATGCGCTTGATCGCCGGCCGGAAGCCCAGCGCCTCCGCCAGGCCCAGACACTGGTTCTCGGTGCCGGCCATGCCCTCGCTCACCACCCAGCAGGTTTGCGCCGGTGCGGGAACCGTTGGCGCCGGGCGCCGACTGGCGGGCTTGCGGGTGGCCGGTGCGTCGGCCGCGGTATGGGCCGGGGATGGGGGACTTTCGGGCGCGGTCATGGCGCGGGAGCGTGCATCGCCGGCTGCCGGGTGACAAGCGCTTCGGGATCGGCAGCGGGCGATCTGCTCTTGGAACGGCGGGCGGCTTGCGAGTAATATCCTTTCGCGAACAGCCCGCCTTATTGGAGGAATCGAACATGCGGCGCGTCAAGCTCGACCGGATCGACCTGCGGATCCTCCAGGATCTGCAGAACGACGGGCGGATCACCAACGTCGAGCTGGCACGCCGGGCGGGGATCTCCGCGCCGCCGTGCCTCAGGCGCGTGCGCGCGCTGGAGGAGGCCGGCTACATCCGCGGCTTTCACGCCGATCTGGAGCCGATGCAGCTCGGCTACGAGGTGCTGTTCTTCGCCCTGGTCGGCCTGGACAGCCAGAGCGAGTCGGTCCTAACCGCCTTCGAGGAACGCATGCGCGCCTGGCCGGAGGTGCGCGAGTGCAACATGTGCCGAGGGCCGCACGACTTTCTCTTGAAGATCGTGGCGCGCAACACCGCCCACGAGAACGACCTGACCACCCAGCTGACCAGCGCCCCGCACGTCGCCACCGTGCAGACCATCCAGGTGATCCGCACCAGCAAGGAAGAGCCCGGCGTCCCGATCGAGGCCGAGGCCGCGCTGGCCGACGAGGAGACCTGAGGCCGGGCTAAAGGCTCGCCGCCGGCGCCTCGTCTGCGGCTCTCTCTTGCCGCTGGCCGCGGCCGCATCGGTGGCTTGCGTCGCGAAGCCAGCCTACGGGATGACGGCCGGCAGTATCGCACGGCACGACCCGAGGTGTCGGTTCAGCACGCGGGTTCCTGAACGCGGTGGGTCGGCGCCGCGACTGGCCAGCCGCGCGTCGCGAACCGCTACACGTATCCAACGCGCGCTCGCGGGCGTACAAGGGCGCGCGC
>CAYRCO010000369.1:0-2564 GCA_964422775.1 uncultured Rhodovibrio sp. | reverse complement strand
TCTAGCGCAGGATCGCGCGCTGTACCTGCGCGAACAGCCAGGCCAGCGGCGGATAGGCCGCCACCGTCGTCATGAACTGAAACACCGCCGGCCGGGGGCCGATCAAGGCGCCCGCCAGGATGGCGTTCAACAGCCAGAGCAGCACGCTGGCGCCCAGCGCGATGATGGCGAAGCCGGCCCAGACGACGAAGAACGACCGGCTGATGAAGAAGCGCCGCTGGGCCGCGATCAGCGCGTGCACCAACAGCAGGATCAGCACGCCCACGCCGAGCGCCGTGCCGCCGGCCAGATCGTGGTACAGGCCGACCAGGAACGCGCCCGCCGCCGGCATCAGGTCCGGCCGATGCACCGACCAGTAGTACACGCTGATCAGCGCCAGCCACGGCACCACCGGGGCGAAGTCCGGGATCTGGTAGGGCACCAGCGTCAGCGTCACCAGCACCAGGGTCAGGATCACCGGCGTGACCTGGCGCGCGATGAGATCGATGCGCTGCCAGAAGCTCGTCTTCACGCGGGGGCTCCAACCGTGCTGCGTAACCATGCGGTGCCAACTCAAGCGGCGATCAAACGGCCCGGGACGTCACGCCACCGCCTGCGCGGCCGGGCGGCCGGCCCGCGGGCACTCACTCGTCGGGGGCCTGGGCCTGGAAGGCACGTTCGGTGAGCGCGCCGCCCTCGCCCGCTCCGCTCGGCAACTGCGGCAGGCTGTCCTGGGTCTGGCGCGGCGTCCCCGGCGGCTTCGGCGCGGTGGCGCCGTCGGTCATCAGGATGCCGGGCATGCGGTAGTCGACCACGCGCAGGAACTCCATCCGGTTCCAGTCGGCGAACGGCGCAACACGGATGCCGCCCTCGCCCGCCTCGACAACGCGGCCCACCGGCAGACCGGGCGGGAACACGCCGCCGTGGCCGCTGGTGACGATCCGGTCGCCCGGCTGCGGGCGCGCCTCTTCCGGCAGGTAGCGCAGGCGCGGATGCGCGGTGTTGTTGCCGGCCAGGATGCCGCGGTAGCGGCTGTCGGCGATCACCACCGGGATGCGGGAGTTGATGTCGGTCAGCAACAGGATGCGCGCGCTGCGCTGACCCACCTCGGCGACCCGGCCGGCCAGGCCGTCGCCGGCAAGCGCCGCCTGCCCCTTCTCCACGCCCTGCGCGGCGCCGGCGTTGATCAGCACGGAGCGCACGAACGCGCCGCCGCTGTCGGCGATCACCCGGCCGGTGGCGTAGCTGGTGCTGGGGTCCGGCGCGACGTTGAGCAGCTGGCTGAGCGCGGCGTTCTCCGCCTGCAGGCGGCGGGCCACCGTCTGCCAGTGCTGCAGGCGCGCGTTCTCCTGGCGAAGGGCCGCGTTCTGGGCGCGCAGCGCGGCCAGTTCCTGACCTTCGCGCAGCACGTTGGCGACCGAAGCGATCGGCCGCGATACTACATCGAGTACCGGAGTGACGGTATCGGTGATCGCGGTGCGCGCCCGCTCGACGAACACCGTTTCGGCCTTGCCGACCAGCATCAGCGCGAAGGCCGCGCCCACCAGAAGCAGGAAAGCGAAGCGCTGCGCCCACGCCCGGATCGGCGTCGCGAGGGTCAGCAACGTTCCTGCCGGTCGTCTCACACGGGGCCTCCCGACTGCCGCACACTCGGTCCGAATCGGCCAAGGCGCATGTTGGAGCACCCTTCCAACCTAGACAACAACCGTTAAGGATTAAACAACGGACATGCGAGGCGCTTGGATTTTTTCGCGAACGACCTAGTACATCGAAATGAGGACGTTCTTCAGCGTCTTCATTTCTTCCAGGCAACGACCGGTGCCGAGCGCCACACACGACAGCGGATCGTCGGCGATCGAGACCGGCAGGCCGGTGGAGGCACGCAGCACGTAGTCGAGGTTGCCCAGCAGCGCCCCGCCGCCGGTCAGCACAATGCCCTTGTCGACGATGTCCGCCGCCAGTTCGGGCGCGGAGTGCTCGAGCGCGACCTTCACCGCCTCGACGATCGCGCCCACCGGTTCGGCCAGGGATTCCGCGATCTGCCGTTCGGAGATCACCAGTTCCTTGGGCACGCCGTTCATCAGGTCGCGGCCCTTGATCTCCATGGTCCGCCCTTCCTCGCCGTGCTCGGGCGGACAGGCGGAGCCGATCTGCTTCTTGATCCGCTCGGCCGAACCCTCGCCAACCAGGAGGTTATGGTTGCGGCGGATGTAGGCGATGATCGCCTCGTCCATCTTGTCGCCGCCGACCCGTACGGAGCGGGAGTAGACGATGCCGCCCAGGGACAGCACCGCGACCTCGGTGGTACCGCCGCCGACGTCGACCACCATCGAGCCCGTGGGCTCGGTCACCGGCAGCCCGGCGCCGATCGCAGCCGCCATCGGCTCCTCGATCAGGAACACCCGACGCGCGCCCGCGGCCTCCGCGCTTTCCTGAATCGCGCGGCGCTCGACGGCCGTCGAGCCGGAGGGCACGCAGACGATGCATTGCGGGGAGGCGAAGGAGCGGCGGTTGTGCACCTTGCGGATGAAGTGCTTGATCATCTCCTCGGCGACTTCGAAGTCGGCGATCACGCCGTCGCGCAG
>CAYRCO010000368.1:0-2577 GCA_964422775.1 uncultured Rhodovibrio sp. | reverse complement strand
AGGAAGAAGCCCGGGCGGCAGGCGATCCACCGAGTGCCGTCGGGGCTCAGGCCGCCGCCGGGGACGATGCAGTGCAGATGGGGGTGGTGCTGCAGGGCCTGCCCCCAGCTGATCTTAAAGTGCGCCAGGAGAAGTGCGCGATGCCTAGCGGATGAGAGTTCCGCCGGGGTAAGCCTGAGCCGGGCGCCCCGTAGCGAGTTTTGGGCCGGGCAGGGTAACCGAGCCGGCCAAGCGTAAACAGCGAGCGAGCCAGGGTCTGTATTGGGCCACGCAATAAGCAGTAGCGGTCGCCGAGGCTGCTTTAAGGGCCGAAGGCAACACCGCCGGCGACGTCAAAGGCCAGACGTCGGCGGGACCGTCGGGGTCGGAGACCAGATCATGGCCGCACAGGCATCGCGTAAACCTGGGAAGCCCTGCCGGCTTCTCCGATGGGTCGTCGGAGGCGCCCGGTACCGAGGGAGGACCGGAGGTCCGGGTGTCGGGCCGACAGGGTGGCGGATTGGGGCGTAGTACCGCAGATGACGGCGAAGGCAACGAACCGTTCGGAGGGAAGGCCCCAACCGCCGGGGACCCCGGGGCAGGCGCGGCAGGACCGGACGCAGAGCCGGAAACCCCTGCCAGCCAACCTGGCCCGGGTGAACGACGCGGCCCGAAGGTCGCGCCAGACCCAGTTCACGGCGCTGCTGCACCACGTCGACGTCGTCGCGCTTGAGCGCGCGTTCCGGCGTCTACGGCGGAAGGCGGCGCCCGGGATCGACGGGGTGACGGTGGCGGACTACGAGGCCAACCTGGAGGCGAACCTCCAGGCCCTCTGCGCCCGCCTCCACCGGAACCAGTACCGGCCACAGCCGGTGCTGCGGACCTATATCCCAAAGGCCGACGGCGGCCGACGCCCGCTTGGTATCCTTGCCCTGGAAGACAAGATCGTCCAGGGCGCGGTCGCCGAGGTGCTGAGCGCCGTGTACGAGGCCGACTTTCTCGACTGCTCGTTCGGGTTTCGGCCCGGCCGCAGCCCGCATCAGGCGCTGCGGACGGTGCACGACGCCATCATGAGCGAGCGCGTGAGCTGGATCGTTGAGTGCGACATCCGGAACTTTTTCGGCGAGCTCGACCAGGCTTGGCTGCTCCGGATGCTCGCACACCGGATCGCCGATCCGCGCATCCTCAGGCTCATTGGCCTGTGGCTGCGCGCCGGCGTGATGGAAAACGGCGTGTACGCCGAGACGGTGGAAGGGACCCCGCAAGGTTCGGGGATCAGCCCTTTGCTCGCCAACATCTACCTGCACTACGTGCTCGATCTCTGGGTCCAGCAGTGGCAAGGGCGACACGCGACCGGCCGAATGCGGCTGGTACGGTTCGCCGATGACTATCTGCTGACCTTCGAGCGGCGCACGGACGCGGAGGCGATGCTGGCAGCACTGCCGGACCGAATGGCCCGGTTTGGCCTCGTGCTGCACGAGGACAAGACGCGGCTGATCGAGTTCGGGCGGTTCGCCGAGGCGAACCGGCGGCGGCGCGGGGCCGGGCGCCCGGAGACGTTCGACTTCCTGGGGTTCACCCACTACTGCGGGTGCACCCGGGCCGGGCGGTTCATGGTCCAGCGCAAGACCCAGCGGAAGCGTATGATCCGCAAACTCACGGAGCTACGCCGGGAGATGAAGCGGCGGATGCACCATCGCCTGGCCGACCAGCACCAGTGGCTGTCGGCGGTCTTGCGGGGGCATTACGCGTACTACGGCATCACCGGCAACAGCCGCGGCATCGCGACGTTCCAGTTCCAGCTCCAGACTTGGTGGCGCTGGGTGCTGCGGCGTCGTGGGCAGCGACCCAAGCTCCCGTGGCAGCGGTTCTACACGATCCTGAAGGTCTACCCTTTGCCTCCGCCCCGGATTGTGCACGACTGGCGCACTCCCTCGACGGCTGCGCTCGGGTGACCCGGCGGAGGAGCCCGGTGCGGGAAAGCCGCACGCCGGGATCTGTGAGGGGGGCGTCGGGCGACCGGCGCCTCTACTCGACCAGTAACCCCGGGCTGCTGAGAATACCGGTCGCAGTTTGCTGCGGGTTTTGAGAGGTCGACCTCGCAAAACCCCCCTTTGTGTGGTGCCAACTCGGAGTACTGGAGCGCTTGATAGGCTTGTCACCAGACGGTACTTTCGAGGTGCCTACGATGATGACGGCGTATGTAACCGAATTCATGGTGAAAGAGGCCGCTCGACGCCACCAGCACCCTGCCGGCTCGACCACCATAACGGCGGTGTCTAGCTGCTGCGGCACCGCAATGGGGGAAAGACCGCGTCGGCGCGTTCACTGGCCACTCGACACGACCGGAGCCGTGGAAGGTTTGTCGATCCGAATTGAATATTCGATGGCGTCCCACATCATTGGTCGACAAGAAGCCTTGGCCGTGCCCGGGAAGTCGATCAACCGGGATCGTATCTTGCGTGGGGTAGCAATGGCAGTCGTTAGGCCGAAGGGAGGCGTATCGAGTAACTCGTCGCTATGATCCGGGCCGGTGTGGTGCCAACAGCGAGCCGGCAGGCGGAATCTGTCGGGAAAGTCAGGAAGATGCGCGAAGCG
>CAYRCO010000367.1:0-2594 GCA_964422775.1 uncultured Rhodovibrio sp. | reverse complement strand
GGAACTCCTGCAGAGACCGCGGAAAGTCCGCCATCTGCGCCTCCTCTGGCTACCGGATTCACGGTATGTTCCGGGTAACACGCCGGAGTCGCAGGGGGCAACATGTTGGGCCGCCGGAGTGACGGGCATAAGCCGTTTGCAAAGATCGCCGCCCCGGCATCCTTCCGGATGTCACGGTGGGCCCGCGCGTGGCGGCTGTGGCATCGCCGTGGGCGCCAGCAGCCGCCGGTAGAGCGGCAGCATCAGCGCCGGCAGCATGAAGATCGGCAACTGGGCCACGGCGAAATACAGCAGCACGTCGAAGTCGGTGCCCGGCGGCAAGGCGGCCAGCAGCAGGCCCATGTTGCAGTTGCCGCTCATCAGCCCGACCGTGAGCGCGCCGCGCCGGCCGAGCCACGCGAACGCCAGTCCGCCCAGGAGTTGCAGCGCCGGATTGGCGACGAAAGCTGCCAGCGTCCAGCCGGCCACTACCACCGGCTCCGCAAGCAGGCGCGCGGTCACGCCGTCCATGATCGCGATGCCGAAATAGAGCATCACCAGCACGGTGAAGCCCTCGATTTCCGTCTTGTAGCGGTCCAGCCGGGCCGGGCCGGCAAGCTTACGGATGCCGAGCGACAGCAGGAACGCCGGGCCGACGATCGCCGCCAGCCGCAGCATGAAGGCGCCGACCGAGATCTCCAGGTCGAGCCCCAGCAACACCAGCGCCATCGGCGGCACGGTGAGCGGCGTCAGCAGGGTGGCGATCAGGCCGACGACGATCGCCAGCGCCCCGTCCAGCCCCAGCAGGAGCGCGATCGCCGAGGCGCTCAGGATCGGCGGCGCCGCCGCCATCAGCACCAGCGCGACGGTCAGCGACTCCGGCAGGCCGGCGGGTAGAAGGGTTAGCCAGACCACGACCGGCGCGCCCGCCAGCAGCCAGACCAGGAGCGCGGTCGCCAGCACCGGCCGGCGCAGGTAGGCGCCCATCGCGCCCCAGTCGACGCGCAGCAGCATCGCGGTCAAAAGCACGACCACCCCGACCAGCAGATAGGGGCGGGCCGCCGCGGCGAGCGGCGGTATCGCCAGGCCGATGAAGACGCCCGCGAACAGCACGCGCGTGGCATGCCGGCTGAGCAGGGCGAGCAGACGGCGCGGGTGGTGAGCGGCGGACATTGGGGGAATCGAACTACACCGCTTGACTGAGCGACCTGCACACCGAAGCACGGTTTAGGCGTCGGGTCGACCGGCTAAACCGGGGCGCGGCCCGTGTCAGGCGCGCCTGTCCTAGGACCCGAAGGCTTGTAGTCTGAAATTGACATGCGCCAGTGTCGCGTTAGCCTGACACTCAATAACCGACCCACACGGTGGGTCAAAAGGCGACACGGCGACGGGCAGCCGTGCGACGGACCCGCCGCGCCGAGACGGCCGGACCGGCCCCTGCGGCTGCCGGCTGAGCGCAGCAACGAAACAAGATGAGGTTGCTCCATGACGGAATCGGCGAGCGCCGACACCGGCCAGAGCGAAGCTGAGGGCAAGAAGCAGGCCGAGGTCATCGCGATCTACGGCAAGGGCGGAATCGGCAAGAGTTTCACGCTCTCCAACCTGTCGTACATGATGGCCCAGCAGGGCAAGAAGGTGCTGCTGATCGGCTGCGACCCGAAGAGCGACACCACATCGATGCTGTTCGGCGGGCGCAGCACCCCCACGATCATCGATACCTCTGGTAAGAAGAAGGCGTCCGGCGAGGAAGTCCGGATCGAGGATGTCTGCTTCAAGCGCGACGGCGTCTACGCCATGGAGCTGGGCGGCCCGGAGGTCGGCCGCGGCTGCGGCGGCCGGGGCATCATCCACGGCTTCGAGCTGCTGGAGAAACTCGGCTTCCACGACTGGGGCTTCGACTACGTCCTGCTGGACTTCCTGGGCGACGTGGTCTGCGGCGGCTTCGGTCTGCCGATCGCCCGCGACATGTGCCAGAAGACGATCGTCGTGGCGGCGAACGACCTGCAGTCGATCTACGTCGCCAACAACGTCTGCTCGGCGGTGGACTACTTCCGCCGGATGGGCGGCAACGTCGGTGTCGCCGGGCTGGTCGTCAACAAGGACGACGGCACCGGCGAGGCCGAGCAGTTCGCCGAGCAGGTCGGCATCCCCACGCTCGCCAAGATCCCGGCCGACGACGATATCCGCCGCAAGTCGGCGAACTACGAGATGATCGGCTACCCGGGCAGCCCGTGGGCCCCGCTGTTCGAGGAGCTGGGGGCGACGGCCGCCGACGCGCCGCCGCTGATGCCGACCCCGCTGGAGCACGAAGGGCTGCTCGACCTGTTCAAGGGCGAGGATGTCGGCCGCGATGTCGAGCTGATCCCCGCGACCCAGGAAGACATGTGCGGCGGCAAGCCGCCGGAGAAGGAATCCCTGGAGGTCGTCTACGACGAGGCGTGAGGGCACGCTGAATGACGCCCCGCCGCCATGTGGGAGGAGGGGCTAGGTGAGGAGGCCGCCGCAAACGTCGACGATGCGGGCTGCCTCCTCTCCGGTCGCTCTTCTCCCCGTGGAGGAGAAGGGATCCGCCGCACGGCCCGGCGATGTCGCAAAGGGCCGTAAAGGCGGGCAGA
>CAYRCO010000366.1:0-2614 GCA_964422775.1 uncultured Rhodovibrio sp. | reverse complement strand
CAAGCCTACCTGGACTGCGGCCCGCGGCCGGGCGACGTCCTGGCGGCCTACCGCGCGGGCGTGCCAGGGGTGATCTTCACCGGCCGCAGCGACGTCGCCGACAAACTGCGTGCCCTCGCCGAGGCCCACAGCGTCACATTCCGCACCGACCGGCCGGAGGCGCTGGACCTGCTCGACACGCGCGATCCCGAGGGCGCGGTCGCGGCGTATTTGGGCGGATATCCCAACCGCGGGCGTTGATCATGCCGGCCGGCTTGGCTATCACCCGCCGCAGCCATGGCCGATGACCTGCAAGACCCGCTCGCCCGCCTGTACCTGACCGTGCCCGAGGGCACCGGCGCTCAAGCGCTCGCCGGCGCGCTCGATGGTGGCGATGTCGCCGCCGTGCTGCTGCCAGCAGGCGCGTCCGGCGATCTGATCGAGGCGGCGCAAGGCCGCGACGTGGCCGCCCTGCTGGCGGACGACCCGGCGGCGGCGAAACGCCTGGGTGCCGACGGCGTGCACCTGGGCGCTGGCGGCAAGGTCAAGGCCGCGCGCAAGACCCTCGGCGACGACGCGATCGTGGGCATGCACTGCCAAACCTCCCGCCATGAAGCGATGATGGCGGGCGAAGCCGGGGCGGACTACGTCGCGTTCACCGCACCCGAACCCGACCGCGGCCCGCCGGAGACCGCGCACGACGCCGAACACACCGGCAACTTCACCTGGTGGCAGGCGGTGATGGAGATCCCCTGCGTCGCCATGGCTGCGCCCGGCGGACCGCCGATCCCGCTCGACGACGTAACCGCGCTGGTCTCAGCCGGGGCGGACTTCGTGGCGTTGGATGAAGCCGTTTGGCAGCACCCGGACGGACCCGGCGCGGCAGTTGCGGACGCCAACGACCGGATCGCCCGCGCCCGCCGCTGAGCCGCGGGCCGCGGGGCCCGGCGACACGGCGTTTACTTGCCTGGGTGGCCTTGCTAGGTTCCGCCCCGCTCGCCCGGGGCTGAGCAGCGCGCGACCGTCGCCATCGACCGTGCTCGCGCGCGCCGGTCGGGTGGGCGCGCCGGACCCGACATTCCAACAAGCGATCGAGACGAACGACCGATGCCCAAGATCGAAGGCAACGAAATCCGCGTCGGCCACGTGATCGAGCACAAGGGCCGTGTCTGGCGCGTGCTCAAGACCGAGCACGTCAAGCCGGGCAAGGGCGGCGCCTACATGCAGCTCGAGCTGCGCGACCTGTTCGACGGCAACAAGACCAACGACCGGGTGCGCTCGGCGGAGACGCTGGAACGGGTGCGCCTGGAGCAGCGGCCGTATCAGTTCCTGTTCGCCGACGGCGACGAATACACCTTCATGGATCAGGACACCTTCGAGCAGCTCACCGTCACCAAGGACGTGATCGGCGACCCGGCGGCCTTCCTGACCGAAGGCATGCAGGTCGAGATCGAGTTCTACGGCGAGACGCCGCTGGAAGTGCGCCTGCCGGAGAGCGTGACCCTGACGGTGACCTACGCCGAACCGGTGGTGAAGGGCCAGACGGCCAGCGCTTCCTACAAGTCGGCGGACCTGGAAAACGGCGTGCGCGTCTCCGTCCCGCCGCACATCGAGGAGGGCCAGAAGGTGGTCGTGAAGACCGCCGACGGCACCTACGTGGAGAAGGTGAAGGAGTAGCGCGCGGCCCGCCCCGGCCCCGCCTGCCCCCTCGCACCGCTCATTCCCCGCTGCGCGCGTCGAGATCGCGTGCGCGGGCCTTCCCACCCGACCAGCCCGCCGGAAGCCGCATGGCAACCCGTTCGCCCGTCCTGAACATGATGATCCGCGCCGCCGACAAGGCGGCGAAGTCGCTCAAGCGCGACTTCGGCGAGGTCGAAAATCTGCAGGTCTCCAAGAAGGGACCGGCGGACTTCGTCTCCGCGGCCGACCGGCGCGCGGAGAAGACGCTGCGCCAGGAACTCTCCAAGGCCCGGCCGGAGTTCGGCCTGCTGATGGAGGAGTCGGCCGAGCAGGAGAGTCGCGACGACCAGCACCGGCGGTTCATCGTCGATCCGCTCGACGGCACCACCAACTTCCTGCACGGTCTGCCCCACTTCGCGATCTCGATCGCGCTCGAGCAGCGCGGGGAGATCGTGGCCGGGGTGGTCTACGATCCGATCAAGGAAGAGATGTTCTGGGCGGAGAAGGGCGTCGGCGCCTACCTCAACGACCGGCGCATCCGCGTCTCCTCCCGGGACCGTCTGGACAACGCCCTGATCGCGACCGGCGCCCCCTTCAAGGGCAAGGGCGATCGCCCGCTGTTCCAGGCCGAACTCGACGCCGTGATGGCGAACACCGCCGGCATCCGCCGGTTCGGGTCCGCCGCGCTCGACCTCGCCTACGTCGCGGCCGGCCGGTACGAGGGGTTCTGGGAGCGCGGCCTGTCGCCCTGGGACATGGCCGCGGGTATGGTCCTGGTGCGCGAAGCCGGCGGTTTCGTCGGCGAGATCGAGGGCAAGGCGATCCGGATCGACAGTCCGTCGATCGTCGCCGCCAACGCGGAGCTGGAAGTGACCTTCCAACGGCTCCTACAGAAGGCGTCGAAGACCGCGCAGGCCCCGCAGAAGGCGAACACGAACGGCCCCGCGGGCGGGCA
>CAYRCO010000365.1:0-2640 GCA_964422775.1 uncultured Rhodovibrio sp. | reverse complement strand
TGCAGGATAGCGACACGGATGCCGGCGGGCACCTCGGGCTGATCAACCGTAACGTCACGGTGAACGGCCGTCGGACCAGCATCCGTCTGGAGCCGGAGATGTGGGACGCCCTGGAGGAGATCGCCAAGCGCGAGAACGTCCGTGTCAGCGACGTTGTCTCGCGGATCGATCGGGAGGTCCGCTCGGGGACGTTCAAGGGCTCTGGCCTGACCGCCCGGGTGCGCGTCTTCGTGCTCGGCTACTTCCGCGCCGCCGCGACCGAGAACGGCCACCGCAACGCCGGCCACGGCCTGTTCTACGGCCACGGGCGGCGGTAGTCGTAACGCCTGGCCGAGGGGCGCCATCGCCGCTACTCGCCGGTGTAGTGCTCCGGCCACTCGCGCTTGACCACCGGTCCGTCGCTGCGGAAGGCGTGGCAGCTATCGATCAGCGGCGGACGGCTGCCCTGGATCGAGCGGATCTTGCCTTCCTTCTGCAGCACGGGGTAGATCGTCTGGAACGCCGGGGTCGCCATCGCGCCCAGCAGTTCGGTGATGTGGGTGCAGCCTTCGGTGCCGGCGAACAGCTCCTTCAGCGTTTTGCGCCAGCCAGTCGCGATCCGCTTGCCTTCCAGCTTCTTGTAGTTCGCCGCGATCGCCGGGCAGACGCCGAACGGGCCGGCATTGGTGCAGACTTCGACCGCGCGGACGACGAAGCGGTCGTCGACCGTCAGCCGCACCTGCATGTCGTGCAGCGGCTCGCCCGGCTGGATCTCGCCGCGCTCGGTGTTGGTGAAGGGGTAGCCCTTGGTGTCGACGATCCGCCCTTCGATGTCCCAGAGGCCGTCCGACCGGCGGAAGCCGTCGAACGCGTACGTGCGCGTGTGCAGATGCTCACGCTCGGCGGGCTCAGAGAGAGGCATGCGGGATGTCCCTTCATCTTGCGCGGGGGCCACTGTAGCGCCGGGCCCAGATGGGTCAAACCGCCTGCCCGGTCCCCGGTTACGCAGCCGGCGCCAAACCCATCGCCGGATACGAAAGCGGCCGCCAGCGCGGGTGAACGCGCGGCGGCCGCTTCGGGCGCCCGTGCGTGATGCACGGCGCCTGACGCGATGGCGGTGAGGAGGTCTACTCCTCGTCCTCCATCTCGTACTCCTGCTCGGCCGTCGGGCCGGAATCCGCGCCCTTCCAGCTGGGATCGCGGTCGACCAGCTCGATCACGGCCATCGGCGCGCAGTCGCCTTGCCGGAAGCCGGCCTTGAGCACGCGGGTGTAGCCGCCGGGACGGTCCTTGTAGCGCGGGCCGAGCTCGTCGAAGAGCTTCTTCGCCATCCGCTCGTCGCGCAGCTGCGAGGCCGCGCGGCGCCGGGAATGCAGGTCGCCCTTCTTGCCCAGCGTGATCAGCTTGTCGGTCACGCGCCGCAGCTCCTTGGCCTTGGGCAGCGTGGTGACGATCTGCTCGTGCTTGATCAGCGAGGTCGCCATGTTGGCGAACAGGGCCTTGCGGTGGCTTTGCGTGCGGTTGAGCTTCCGCCCGCTCTTCATGTGACGCATGGCGTCGTCTCCTTAGAGCCTCATGCCCGGGCGCGGCGTATCCGCCCGGTCGGGTGTTCCCGCATCCTCCTCGACATCGCCGGATCTCGCGGTACGAGATCGATTGGGTGGCTCCGACGCCGCGGCGGACCGGATCGGCCGATCCGCCAGGTACGCCGGCTGCGCCCTCGTTCCTCATCCCCTCGGGCGCCCAGGGAAAACCCGCCGCCGGCGGCCGGCGGCGGGTAAGGCGTCACGCAGACGGCGAAACCGCTAGTACGGCTCCTCCAGCTTGCGCGCCAGCTCCTCGATGTTCTCCGGCGGCCAGCCCGGCACGTCCATGCCGAGCGACAGGCCCATCTGCTGGAGTACTTCCTTGATCTCGTTCAGCGACTTGCGGCCGAAGTTCGGGGTCCGGAGCATCTCCGCCTCGGTCTTCTGCACGAGATCGCCGATGTAGACGATGTTGTCGTTCTTCAGGCAGTTCGCCGAGCGGACCGACAGCTCCAGCTCGTCCACCTTGCGCAGCAGGTTCGGGTTGAAGGGGAGCTCGCTCGAGCTCTCCTGCTCGCCGCGCTGGCTCGGCTCCTCGAAGTTGATGAACAGCTGCAGCTGGTCCTGCAGGATGCGCGCGGCGAGCGCCACGGCGTCCTCCGGGCTGACCGCGCCGTTGGTTTCGACGTCCATGGTCAGCTTGTCGTAGTCGGTGACCTGGCCGACGCGGGTGTTCTCGACACGGTAGGCGACCTTGACCACCGGGGAATAGACGGCGTCCACAGGGATCAGCCCGATCGGCGCGTCTTCCGGTCGGTTCTGGGTCGACGGCACGTAGCCTTTCCCGGCCTCCACCGTCAGCTCCATGTCGATGCGCGCGCCATCGTCCAGCGTGCACATGACCAGATCGGGGTTCATCACCTCGATGTCGTGGCCGGTCTCGATCTGAGCGGCCTTGACCTCGCCCGGGCCCTCGCCGCGCAGGCGGATGCGCTTGGGCCCCTCGCCATGCATCCTGAGCCCGAGGGCCTTGACGTTGAGGACGACGTCGGTGACATCCTCGCGCACGCCGGCGATCGACGAGAACTCGTGCAGCACACCGTCGATCTGGATCGAGGTTACGGCGGCGCCCTGG
>CAYRCO010000364.1:0-2664 GCA_964422775.1 uncultured Rhodovibrio sp. | reverse complement strand
TCGGTGAGCGCGAAGTCCATTTCGATCTCCGATCATGTTTTCGGAATGGAACCGTTTGCTAATCGTAGGCCCACCGTCCTTCACGATCCAACCGGCGCGCCGGATTGCCGAAATTCTGTCGGACTGTCATATCTGTTCGGGAGAGATGAACGCAGAATCGGATTGGACGTACGTGGCCCGGACCCTGCACTGCTACGCCGAAGGACGCGACGGCGGGTGGGAGGCGATCTGTCTCGACCTTGATATCGCCGTGCAGGGGGAGTCGTTCGAAGCGGTCTACCGGGCGTTGGACGAAGCGATCGCCGCCTACCTGGAGACGGTCCTGGATTTGCCCGAGAGCGAGCGTCGCCAGCTGCTGCGCCGAAAGGCGCCGATCGGCGTGCGACTATCTTTTCTGTTCCGGGCCATGCGCACGATCCTGTTCGGCCGCGATGGCGACCCGCAGTACGCCGACTTCACGCTGCCCGCGGCGGCCTAACGGAAAATCCGCTTCGGCAAACCGGACTGGCGGATCATCGAGTTCAAGGTCCCGCGCTTGATTTCCTCGCTGTCGCGATGACCGGCGACGACGACCACGCGCGTTGGCCCGCCAACAACCCCATTATAGATAGATGGCTACCGCGTTGACGGTCGAACTCGAAGCCGTGCGCTTCCAGGATTTTGATGAACTCGCGGAAGGTCATACGAAATATGGTGCACTAGGCCTCGCACAGCCTCAACGCACTGCAGACCGCATAGCTTACGAAAGACGTGGATGACGGGGATAACGCGGTGTCTCTAAACATCGCGCCGGCAATCCAACCGCTGTGGAATTGATGCAATCCCCGCCAATCACCGCTATTTTGCGGCTCGGCAAACACGGCTGACGCGGGCGCTCAGCGTCCGCCTGCGGGCTACACCGCTTTAGGGAGGTTCAAAACACTCATGACCGAGTCCAGCAAGCATCCGGAGACGATCTGCCTGCACGCCGGCTATCGGGCCGATCCGGCGACGGGGGCGGTGGCGCCGCCGATCTATCAGACCACGAGCTACCAGTTCCGCGACACCGAGCACGCCCGCTCGCTGTTCGCGCTCGAGCAGCTCGGCAACATCTATACCCGGATCATGAACCCGACCCTGGACATCCTGGAGCAGCGGGTCGCCGCGCTCGAGGGCGGCGCGGCGGCGCTCGCGGTCTCCAGCGGCCAGGCGGCCTCCGCCATGGCGGTGCAGAACATCGCCCAGGCGGGCGACAACATCGTCTCCTCGACCGACCTCTACGGCGGCACCTACGTGCTGTTCAACAACACCCTGCGGCAGATGGGGATCGAGGTGCGCTTCGTCGATCCGGCCGATCCGGAGGAGTTCCGGCGGCAGTCCGACGAGCGCACCCGCGCCTGGTACGCCGAGACCCTGCCCAACCCGCGTCTGCAGGTCTTCCCGATCGAGGACGTCGCCCGAATCGGCCGGGAAGAAGGCATCCCGCTGATCGTCGACAACACGGCCGCGCCGGTGATCTGCCAGCCGATCCAGCACGGCGCCGCGATCGTCGTCTACTCGGCGACCAAGTACCTGGGCGGCCACGGCACCTCGATCGGCGGGGTGATCGTCGACGGCGGCAACTTCCCGTGGGACCAGCACCCGCAGCGCTTCCCGCTCCTGAACCAGCCCGACAGCAGCTACCACGGCGCGGTCTGGACCGAGGCGGCCAAGCCGCTCGGCCCGATCGCCTACGCGCTCAAGGCTCGGGTGACGCTGCTGCGCGACCTCGGCTGCGCGATGAGCCCGTTCAACGCCTTCCTGTTCCTGCAGGGCATGGAGACGCTGCCGCTGCGCATGCGCGAGCACTGCAAGAACGGAGAAGCGGTCGCGGACTTCCTGGAAAAGCACCCGCAAGTCAGCCGGGTGATCTATCCGACCAAGCAGGACGCGACCTACTTCGGCCGGGCTGAGAAGCACCTGAAGGGCGGCTTCGGCTCGCTGTGCGGCTTCGAGCTGGAAGGCGGCGCCGCGGCCGGGCGCAAGTTCATCGACAGCCTGCAGCTGTTCTACCACGTCGCCAACATCGGTGATGCGCGCTCGCTCGCGATCCACCCGGCGACCACGACGCACAGCCAGCTGACGGAAGAGGAGCAGCGCGCCTCCGGTGTTTCGCCCGGCTACGTGCGTCTGTCGATCGGCCTGGAGCACATCGACGACATCCTGGCCGACCTCGACCAGGCCCTGAAGGCCGCGCACAGCTGAGCGGCCGGTTCCTCGCCTCCACCCATCAAGTCCCCTCTCCTCCAGTGGGAGGAGAGGGCTAGGGAGAGGAGGTAGCACCCGGCAGTTCCGTGCGGCACGCCGTTAACGGCGATAGCGTGCACACCTCCTCGCCTCGCCCCACCTCCCACGTGGAGCAGGGGATTTGCTTTAATGGGAGGGGGCTGCCCGTTGTTTACCCACCCGCATGCGCCGCGTCGTCGATGATCAGCTGGACCCGTTCGCGCGCGCCCCACTGGTCGACGCGCAGCTTGCCGGCGACGTGCAGGCGCACGCCCCGGTCGTCCAGCAACGCCCTGCCGAGGTCGGTGCCGCGGGCCCGAAAGGCGATCGCTTTTAGGCGTTGGCCGTCCGCCCCTTCCAGGAAACAGCGGACGTGATTCTCGCCCACCACCTGGGCTGAATGGATGCGCACGTTGGGAA
>CAYRCO010000363.1:0-2669 GCA_964422775.1 uncultured Rhodovibrio sp. | reverse complement strand
AGGTGCGCAACTTCCTGGCGGGCGTGTCCGACGGCGCGACGCGCGAGAGCATCGAACGCGTCAGCCTCGCCCTCGACGCCGTGGTGATCGCGGATGGCACCCGCCAGAACGCCCGCACCACCCGGCTATCGCCGGCGATGATCGAACTCGACCGCCGGATCGACGTCGAGGTCGGCCAGGTGCTGGAGATCGAGCTGCCGGGCCTGGGCAAGGTCCGCGGCCGGGTCGCCGAACACACGGCGTCCGCGACCAGCCTGCAACTCCCGATGGACCGCGCCAGCCTGGACCGCATGAGCGCCTTCCTCGACGGTAAGGGCAAGGCGGCGGCTTAGGTGAGGCGCCCCCCGGGCCCGCGTGTAAGACTTTTGCAAAGGTACGTCGCCCCCCCGGCAACGATCCTTCGAGACGGCTGCCCTTCGACAGGCTCAGGGCAACCTCCTCAGGATGACGTCATAGATTTTTCAGTAAGATAAACAGCTGAGGAGCGGCCTGCCTGGGGCGCGTCTCGAAGCATCCCAGACTCGGGGCTGAAGCTGCCGTGCGAAAGCCCTCTCGCGGCACGCGCGTACCCGGCGCCCCGGCTCGACAGCGCGCGGGCCAACGTGGCATCCAGGGTCCTTATTCCAGGCCTGAATGCATCGCGAGGCGCGTATGTTCGACTACACGCTGGCGCACTGGAGCACCTTTCTGGCCGCGGCGCTGCTGCTGAACCTGTCGCCCGGCCCCGATATCGCGTTCATCCTCGGCCACACGGTGCGCGGCGGGGCGCAGGCCGGGACCGCGGCGATGCTGGGTATCTGGACCGGGGCGTTCGGCCACGTGGTGCTGGCGGCGCTCGGCCTGTCGGCGGTTGTCGCGGCCTCGGCGCTCGCCTTCTCGGTGCTGAAGTGGGTCGGCGTCGCCTATCTGGTCTGGATCGGCCTGCAGGCGATCCGCTCCAGGGGCGGGCCGTTCGTTGCCGACAGCCCCAAGGGCGGGACCAGCCTGGGCGCGACCTTCCGCCAGGGCGTCCTGATCGACCTGTTGAACCCCAAGGTCGCGCTCTTCTTCGTCGCCTTCCTGCCGCAGTTCGTGGTCGACGGCGCGGGGCCGGTCTGGGCGCAGTTGCTGCTGCACGGGAGCCTGATCATCGCGGTCGCCGCCACGATCGAGCCGCCGCTGGTCCTGCTGGGCGACCGCCTGACCCGCCGCCTACGGGAAAGCCGCGCGCTCGGCCGCTGGCTCGACCGGGCCCTAGGCACGCTGCTGGTCGGGCTCGCCGTCCGGCTCGCGCTGGTCGAGCGGTAGGTCGGCCGGCGGCGCGCGGTCCGGCGGGTTGCTTCGCGAACCCGCCCTACAAGAGGTCTGCCAGGGGCGGCCCTACTTCCTAAGCAGGAACTCGCGCCCCAGCTTGACGCTGGGCTTGCCGTCGTATTCGACGACGTCGGCGGTGGCGTAGGTCTCGGTCCACTTTTCCGGCAGGTAGCTGCCGGTGCCGATCACGTCGATCGGCGCGCTGGCGGCGGCCATCACGCGGCACTTGGCCGGGCCGAAGCCGGACGAGGCGACGATCTTGACTTGGCTGAAGCCGTGCTGGTCCAGCACCTCGCGCATCCGCCAGATCGCGGCCGCGCTGGTGCCGGCCCCCACCAGGTAGCGCAGCTCGTCCTCGGTGCGGTAGCCGCGGATGCATTGCGGGCAGTTGCGCTCCAGCACGGCGTAGGAGGTGGCGGGATCCATCCCCTCCATGAACCGGCTGCCGGCAACGTCGATGCGGATCGAGATGCCGCCCGACTGCGCCTTTTCCGGAAACCGCCGGCAGACGTCGAGCGTGTCGGTGATCTCCCGGCCGAAATAGTCGACCAGGACCACGAGCGGCTCCTCCGGGAACGCGTCGACGAACAGCTCGGCCGCGCGCACGGTGGAGCCGGCGTAGCCGATGAAGGCGTGCGGCATGGTGCCCTTGCCCGCCGACTGGCCGAAATAGTGCGCGGTCGCGTCGGTGGCGTTGGCGACGAAGCCGGTCGCCCCGACCTCCCGCTTCGCCCGCTCGGAGCCGACGTGGGCGGCGTAGGCCATCAGGTCGGCCATCTCGGTGCCGGCGCAGTGGCGCGCGTCCATCGCCAGGAACGCCACCTTGGGCAGGTCCGCGCACATCGTGTAGGCGTTGTAGGCAGCCACGCACGGCGGGCCCAGCTTGCCCAGGAAGCTCGTCTCCAGGTCGACCAGCTGGCTGAGCGGGCCGGTCACGTATAGAATCGGCTCGCCGGCGCCCACCCAGGTCCCTTCGGGGTGCCGGACGTCGAGCTCGACCTGGAAGCCGCGCCGGTCGGCGACGTCGCGCAGCCAGTCCAGCGCCAGGCGCGGGGCGGAGATCACCGGCCGGCGCATGAACACGGCGTAGGTGACCTCGCAGTCGCCGAACCGCTGCACGGCCGCCTTGGTGCGCTTGAAGTAGACGTCCGTCCAGTCGGCGATGCCCTGGTCGTCCTTGGGCCAGCCGCGCGCGGGCGAGCGGGCGGCGTTCACCGTCTCCGGGCCCGCGCCCGCGGGCGTATCCGGTTCGTCCGTGCGCCCGTCGCGCGGGCCGCTTTCCGGCCTGCCTGCGTCGTCGGCCACGCGCCGTTCCCCCTGTCTGCCGTCTAGGGCAAGATGCTGAAACGTGGACTCACGTTTCAGCTGAATCTTGC
>CAYRCO010000362.1:0-2710 GCA_964422775.1 uncultured Rhodovibrio sp. | reverse complement strand
GACAAAGGCCTGGACGCCTTCCTCAACGACTGGGCCAAGACCGGCCAGTCGATCCTGAACCGCAGCAAGGCCGCGGAATAGCATGACGCAGAAAGGCAGCGACGCGACATCCGGCGAGCCCACCTCCGGACGTTCCAACTCCGGCGGTTCCCGCTCCGGCGAGCCCACCTCGGGCGATCCCACCTCGGGCGATTCGGGGGCCGGGCCCGAAAGCGGCGCGAACGAGCCGACGCTGAGCGACGCGTCGGTGGCGGACTACCTGCGCCGCAACCCGGACTTTCTGAAGCGTCACCCCGATCTGCTCGAGGCCCTGGAGCCGCCCCACCGCGGCGACGGGGAAGACGTCGTCGACCTGCAGCAGTTCATGCTCGACCGGTTGCGCCGGGAGGTCGCGCAGCTGAAGGAATCGCGCGACGACCTGCTCTACACCGGCCGGGCGAACATGGCCTCGACCGGACGGATCCATCAGGCCGTCCTGGCGATCCTGGAGGCCCGCTCGTTCGAGCACCTGATCGACACGGTGGTGACGGACGTGGGCGTGATCCTCGACCTCGACGCGGTCACGCTGTGCGTGGAGCAGGCGCAGGACGGCCCGGCGCCCTCGCGCATCCGCGGCGTGCATCAGTTGGAGGCCGGCACGGTCGAGGCGCTGCTCGGGCCCAAGCGGACCCACGCCTTCCTGGCCGACATCCACGGCGAGCCGGAGCTGTTCGGCTCCGCGGCCGGCTTGGTGCGCTCGGCCGGCTTCCTGCGCATGAACATCTCCAGCGCCACGCCGCCCGCGCTTCTGGCGCTCGGCTCGCGCAAGCCCGACCACTTCGACCCCGGCCAGGGCAGCGAACTGCTGCAGTTCCTCGCCCAGTCGCTGGAGGCGTCGATCCGCCAATGGCTGGAACTGCCGGCATAAGCGACCGTCGCGCGCGGCCCGCGGGCCCGGCGGCAAACACGCTGCCCGACCCGGCCGATCTCGCGACCGACGATCTGGTGCGCGCGATCCACGGCTGGCACGCTTGGCTGACCCACGAAAAGCAGGCCAGCCGCCACACCCGCGACGCCTATGCCCGCGACCTGCAGGCGTTCCTGCAGTTCGTCGCCGGCCACTTGGGCGACCGTCCCGGTCTGCGCGACCTGGAATCCCTAACGGTCGCCGATTTCCGCGCCTGGCTGGCCGACCGCCATGCGCGCGGCCTGCAGCGCACCTCGACCGCCCGGGCGCTGTCGACCGTGCGCAACTTCTTCGCCTGGGCCGCGCGCAACGAGTTGGCGCAGAACGCGGCCGTGCGCGCCGTCCGCGCGCCGCGGCTGCCCCGCCAGGTGCCCAAGGCGCTGACCTCCGAAGACATGCAGGAGGTCCTACGCAGCGTCCGCGATCTCGCGCCCGAACCCTGGGTCGCCAAGCGCGACGTCGCGGTCATGCTGCTGCTCTACGGCTGCGGTCTGCGGATCGGGGAGGCGCTGGCGCTCACCGTGCAGCAGGCGCCCAGCGAAAGCGACGAGGTGCTGCTGGTGACCGGCAAGGGCAACAAGCAGCGCCGGGTCCCGCTGCTGCCGGTGGTGGGTCAGGCCGTGCAGGCCTATCTCGCCGCCTGCCCGCACACCCTGCGCCCCCACGATCCGCTGTTCCTGGGCGTGCGCGGGGGCCCGCTGTCCGCCCGCCGGCTGCAGGAACGCCTGCAGCAGATCCGCCGCGCGATCGGTCTGTCGGAATCAACCACGCCGCACGCCCTGCGCCACACCTTCGCCACCCAACTGCTCTCCGCCGGCGGCGACCTGCGGGCGATCCAGGAGCTGCTGGGCCACGCCAGCCTGTCCACCACCCAACGCTACACCGCCGTCGATCAGGCGGGCCTGGCCCGCGTCTACGACCAGGCGCATCCGCGCGCCAAGGGGTAGCCCCGGTGGCTCACCCCGCGCCCGGCGCCCGGGGTCGTGGCGGCAACCCGCCGGTGCGGTGGCTTGCCCCCAGATCAAGACACGACAGCCGCGCACGAAAAGGCCCACCGCCGAACGGGGCGGTGGGCCTTTTTGCGTCAGCCCGGTCGAGATGGGGCCCGGTCAGTTGACCAGCTTCTGCCACCAGCCGCGGCGCTTGGGCGCCGGCGGCTGCTCGCCGACCTCGTCGACGCCGCTCGGCTGGGCGGCCTCGCCGAATGCGGTCTCCGCCGGCGCCCCCTCGGCCTCCGCTGGGGCCGTCGTCCGGGCCCTATCTTCGCCGGAGTCGGGTGCGCCGGCCTGCGGCGCCGGCTCGGGCTCCGGCTGCGCCTGCTGGCCGACATCGATGCCGGAGTCCGCGGGTTCGGCGGGCGCGGTTGTTTGTGACTCCTGTGCGCTCACCGTTTCCCCGGTCTGGTCGGCGTTCGTGTCAGCACCTGCGTCGGCCGGAGCGTCCGCCGGCTGAGCTTTCTTGCGGCCGCCCTTGACGGTTTTACGACCGCCGCTCGCCTTGCGCTTGCTCTTGCCCGCGGTTTCGCCAACATCGGGCGCGTCGGACGAACTGTCCGCGGCGGCGTCACGGGCGCCCTCCGCGGCCGCCTCGCCCTCGGCGGTATCGGCCGGGGCCGCCTTCTTGCGCGACTTGCGAGGACGGCTGCTGCGCTTGCTCTTACCGCCCGAACTCTCGACACCCGCCGTGTCGCCGCCGTCCGCGCTTGCCGACTGGGCGCCCTCGCCCGCGGCCGCGGGCGCCGAGGCCGCGTCGCCGGCGGCTGCG
>CAYRCO010000361.1:0-2715 GCA_964422775.1 uncultured Rhodovibrio sp. | reverse complement strand
GCTGGCGCTGGTGCCGGCGGAGAGACTCGAACTCCCAACCTACCGATTACAAATCGGTTGCTCTGCCAGTTGAGCTACGCCGGCGCCGGCCCCAAGCGGGCAGGCCGCACGATATCGCCGTGCCGGAGTCCCCGCAAGGAACGTGGCACGCGTCACGGGCGCTGCTGCGTCTCGGCGGCCCGCTACAGCTCGCCGTCCAGCGTCAGCAACGTCTCGTAGAGCTCCGGCCGGCGGTCGCGGAACAGGCCCCAGGCGGCGCGCTGGTTGGCCAGCGCGTCCAGGTCGAAGGTCGCCGCCACCGCCGTCTCGCGGTCCTCCCCGGCTTCGGCCAAAAGCGCGCCGGTCTGGTCGGCGACGAACGAGCGGCCGTAGAAGGTGACCGTGCAGCTGTCGCCCTCCTCCGTGCCGATCCGGTTGCTGGCGACCACCGGCATCAGGTTGGCCCCGGCGTGGCCCTGCATCACCCGCTGCCAGTGGCCGCGGCTGTCGAGCGCGGGGTCCTGCGGCTCGCTGCCGATGGCGCTCGGGTAGAACAGCACCTCCGCGCCCTGGAGCGCCATCGCCCGCGCGGCCTCCGGGAACCACTGGTCCCAGCAGATCGCCGTGCCCATCCGCCCGAAATGGGTGTCGAACACCCGGAAGCCGGTGTCGCCCGGGTTGAAGTAGAACTTCTCCTGATAGCCCGGGCCGTCGGGGATGTGGCTCTTGCGGTAGACGCCCAGGATCGCGCCGTCGGCGTCGATCATGGCGAGCGAATTGTAGTGCGCGTTGTTGGCCCGCTCGAAGAACGAGATCGGCAGCACCACGCCCAGCTCGCGCGCCAGGGCCGCGAAGCGCGCGATTACCGGGTGCCCCTCGAACGGGCGGGCGAGCTGGAACAGCTCGGCCTGCTGGTCCTTGCAGAAGTACGGCGTCTCGAACAGTTCCTGCAGCAGGATCGCGTTGGCGCCGTCGGACGCGGCCTGGCGCACCAGCGCCTCCGCCCGCGCCAGGTTGTCGTGGGTGTCCCAGCTGCAGGCCATCTGCGTGGCTGCGACGGTGATCTCGCGCATGTCGGTCGCCTCGGTGGGCCGGTTCGTGGAGCGTCTGATGGCGCGATTGCACCACCGATCCGCCCGCAACCCAAGAGCGCGATCGCGCTTTCGTCGCGGGCGGTCGGGCGGGGCTACAGCACGCCCAGATCCCGCGCGGTCCGGTCGATGCAGGCGCGCAGCGTGTCCACCATGGTGTCGATGTGCTGGCGCTCGGCGGTGAGCGGCGGGGAGACGATCATGGCGTCGCGCACCGCGCGCAGGATCACGTCGCTTTCAAAGCAGTGGTCGCGGCAGATGCCGCCGGCCTTGCCCAGCGGCTCGAAGTGCCGGCGCGTGGCCGGGTCGGCGCACAGCTCGACCGCGCCCACCAGGCCCAGGGTGCGCGTCTCGCCCACGATCGGGTGATCGCGCAGTTCGGCGAGCCGCCGGGCGAGGTAGGGGCCAGTGTCGTCGCGCACCTTCTCGACCAGACCCTCGCGCTCCAGAATCGCAAGGTTCGCCAGCGCGACCGCGCAGGCGACCGGGTGGCCGGAATAGGTGAAGCCATGGAAGAACTCGCCGCCCTCGGCGATCAGGGTGTCGGCGACGCGCGGGCCCACCATGACCGCGGAGAGCGGCAGGTATCCGCTGGTGATCCCCTTGGCCAGGATCATCAGGTCGGGCTCCAGGCCGTAGTACTCGCTCGCGAACCAGTGCCCGGTGCGCCCGAAGCCGGTGATCACCTCGTCGACGACCAAGAGCACGTCGTGCTTGCGGCAGATCTCCTGGACCCGCGGCCAGTAGCTCTCGGGCGGGATGATCACGCCGCCCGCGCCCTGCAGGGGCTCGCCGACGAACGCCGCGACCTTCTCCGGCCCGATCGAGACGATCTTGTCCTCGACCGCCTGGGCCGCCGCCTCGCCGAACGCCTCCGGCGAGAGTTCGCCGCCGTAGTCGAACCAGTAGGGCGGCATGACGTGCTCGAATCCCGGCAGCGGCAGGCCGCCCTGGCCGTGCATCGCCGCCTGACCGCCGAGCGACGCGGAGGCCATTGTGGAGCCGTGGTAGGCGTGCTCGCGGGAGATGAACACGGACTTCTCCGGCTTGCTCTTGAGCGCCCAGAAGTGCCGGACCATGCGGATCATCGTGTCGTTGGCGTCCGAGCCGGAGGAGCCGAAGAACGCCCGGTCCAGACCCTTGGGCGTGATCTCCGCCAGCTTCGCCGCCAGCTCGATCGACGGCGGCGTCGCGGTCTTGAAGAAGGCGTTGTAGTAGGGCAGCTGCAGCATCTGCTCGTAGGCGGCCCGGGCCAGTTCCGGCCGGCCGTAGCCGACGTTGACGCACCACAGCCCCGCCATCCCGTCCAGGATGCGCCGGCCCTCGCTATCGGTCAGGTGCAGCCCGTCGGCATGGGTGATGATCCGGCTGCCGCCTTCGTCAGCCAGGCCCTGGTAGTCGGTGAAGGGATGCAGATGGTGGGCGGTGTCGCTGGCGCGCCAGCGCGCGGTCTGGTCGGTCATGACGGTCGGCTCCGAACGGAATATCCTGATGGGGAGGCGGGTATAGCAGCGGGGTCCCTCCCGTTCGCTCGAATGGGAGGGCCAGGGTGGGGTCGGTCTGCGGGGGCACCGAAGAGCTTCGGCGCCGCGGGCAACCTCCTCACCCCGGCCCTCTCCTCCCACGTGGCGGAGAGGGGGTTAGA
>CAYRCO010000360.1:0-2733 GCA_964422775.1 uncultured Rhodovibrio sp. | reverse complement strand
AAGAAGGCGATGTGGCCCAGGTTGACGAGACCCGTGAGCCCGTACTGCAGGTTCAGGCTCAAGGCCAGGATCGCCCAGATGCCGATGATCGTCAGCATATATGTGAGGAAGTCGATCATCGCTGGCGCGCCCCCATGATGCCCTGCGGGCGCACCAGCAGCACCGCGATTAGGAAGACGAACGCGATCGCCGGCTTGTAGCCCGTGGGGATGAACAGCAATTCGCTCTCCGCGCCGACGAGATCGCCCATGAAGGCGAAGTTGATCGACAGCCCGATGTTCTCGGCGAAGCCCAGCACCAACGCGCCCAGCATCGCGCCGGAGGGCGAGCCGATGCCGCCCAGGATCGCCGCGCAGAACACCGGCACGATCACGGAGAAGCCCATCATCGGATAGATCTGCGTATCCAGGCCGAGCAGGATGCCGCCCAGGCCGGCGAACGCGCTGCCGATGAACCAGACGGCGCGGATGATCCGCTCGGTGAAGATGCCGCTCGCCTGCGCCAGGTTGGGGTTATCCGAGGCCGCGCGCATCGCCACGCCCAGCTTGGTATAGGTCAGCAGACCGTGGAAGATCAGCATGCAGGCGACGCCCGCGCCGATGATCACCAGCTGAACGGTGGTGACGCTCGCCCCCAGGAAGTCCATCGGCGCCTGCAGGGGTAGCGGGAAATTCTTGGGGCTTGGCCCGAAGATCGCGCGCAGCGTCTCCCGGATCGCGATGCCGAGCGCGAAGGCCGCGATCATCAGCATGATCGGCGAGCGCTCGCGCAGGTGCTGGAACACCAGCCGGTCGGCCAGCACGCCGGCCCCGCCGCACACCGCGATGCCGATCACCGAGGTCAGCACCAGCGGCCACCCGGCGACCGTGGCGCCGGCGAGCGCGACGTAGGCGCCCAGGGGCGCGAACTCGACGTGGGCGAAGTTGGGGAACCGCAGCACCGAGTAGACCATGGTCAGGCCCACGGCGAGCAGCGCCAGCGTCGAACTGCGGATCAGGCTGTCGAAGATGATCTGAGCCACGGGTGCTCGTCCTATCTTCCGTCGTGTTGGCGCCTGGCTCCCCAGGAAAGGAGGGCGGGCGCGCCTGCGACCGCGCGGCGCAGCCGGTCCCGATCCTGACCATAAACCGCGCCCCGGTTTCAACGGGTGGCCTCGCCATGCCTCGGCTCGGGGCTAGTATCGTCCGAAGAAGAACAACTGACTCCCCTTCTCCAGTGGGAGGAGAGGGAACGGTCGGACACAGGAACCCGCCCATGATCGACTTCTCCTCCGACACCCAGACCCGGCCCACGCGCGCGATGCGGGCGGCCGTGCTCGACGCCGAAACGGGCGACGAGCGCCACGACGCCTGCCCGACGACGCTGGAGCTGAACCGCCGGGTCGCCGAGCTGTTCGGGATGGAGGCGGCGGTGTTCCTGCCCTCGGGCACGATGTGCAACGAGATCGCGATCGCGGCGCACACGCGCCCTGGGGACGAGGTGATCTGCGCGCGGGAAAGCCACATCATCTTCGCCGAAAGCGGCGGCCCGGCCGCGCTGTCTGGCGTGATGATGCACCCCCTGGACGCCGAGCGCGGCCTGTTCACGGCCGAGCAGGTCGAAGCCGCGATCCGCCCGCGCTCCAGCTTCGCCCCGCGCAGCCGGCTTCTGGTGACGGAGCAGACCTCCAACCTGGGCGGCGGCGCGGTCTGGCCGGTCGAGCAGCTGAACGCGGTGGCGGAGACGGCGCGCGCGCACGGGCTGGCGCGCCATCTGGACGGCGCGCGGGTGCTGAACGCCAGTGTCGCGACCGGCGTGCCGGTCCGCGACTACGCCCGCCATCACGACAGCGCGTGGCTGGCGTTCACCAAGGGGCTGGGCTGCCCGGTCGGCGCCGTGCTGGCCGGCAGTGCCGCGTTCATCCGCGACGCCTGGCTGTTGAAGCGCCGCTGGGGCGGGGCGATGCGCCAGACGGGCGTGCTGACCGCGATGTGCCTCTACGCCCTCGACCATAACGTCGCCCGGCTGGCCGACGATCACGCGATGGCCCGCGAACTCGGCGCCGGCCTCGCCGAGGCGCCGATCGTCAAGCGCGTGCTGCCGGTGGAGACCAACATCGTGGTCGCCGAGCTCGCCGACGCCGCCCCCGACGCTGACACGGTGCGCGCGCGCCTTGCCGAACAGGGCGTCAAGGTCGGCAAGATCGGCACCCGGAAGCTACGGCTGCTGACCCACCTGGACGCGACGCCAGACGATGCACGCGCCGCGATACGGGCGGTTCAGGGGCTGCGGCTGGCGTAGCGCAAAAGCGATGAAAGCCGGCCCGGCTTTCGTTGTGAACTTTGTTCTAACGCTTTGTTCTAACGCAATGAAGAGCGACCTTCAGCCCGAAGGCCGGTTCGGCCTTCGAGCATGTCGCTCTAGACCTCCGCCAACTCGCGGTCGCGAACGCGGCTGGCGATACGGCTGCGCACCGAGCGGATGGCGGTTTCGAGCGCGCGGGTGTCGGCGGCGTTCTGCCGGCCGTACTTGCGCACGCAGGCCAGCGCCTCGTCGAGCTGCTCGGTCTGGCGCGCGGCGGGGTCGGTTGTCGGGGTCGTGGGCGCCGTCATGTCTGCCATCTCCCTTGAGACTGGATCGTCGTCGGATGCCGTTCTAGAGCCGGACGCGCCGATCAGCGGGCGGACGCGGCCGAGCTATCGTGCGTGCCGTCGAGCTCTTGGATCAGCGCGATCAGGTCGGCGAGTTCGCGCG
>CAYRCO010000359.1:0-2736 GCA_964422775.1 uncultured Rhodovibrio sp. | reverse complement strand
GCCCGCGGCGGACGGCGGCGGTGGACCCGGGCAGGTGCACCGGGGTAAGCTTCCAGACATGGCAAACGACTTCTTCGACAAGGTCTACAAGACCACCGACCAGGACGCGGTCGAGACGCTGTACGACGAATGGGCCGGCAGGTACGACGCGGACGTCACGGGCAACGACTACCGCACGCCCGGCCGCGTCGCGGCGGCGCTGGCGGAACGCCTGCCGGAGCGCAGCACGCCGATCCTGGATTTCGCCTGCGGCACCGGACTGTCGGGCGTCGCGCTCGCAGAGCAGGGGTTCACGGTGATCGACGGCTGCGACCTCTCCGAGCCGATGCTGGAGACCGCGCGATCGCTTGGCATCTATCGCCACCTCGCCAAGCTCGCCCCCGACGAGGCGCCGGACGCCAAACCGGGCGACTACGGCGCGATCGCGGCGATCGGCGCGCTGTCACCCGGCGCGGCGCCCGCGTACTACCTCGACATCCTGCTCGACCGCCTGGCGCCGGGCGGCCTGCTCGCGCTTTCCTACAACGACCATACCCTGGCCGAGCCGGAATACACCCAGCGCCTGGCCCAGGCGATCGAGGCCGGCAAGGTGGTCGAGCGCTTCCGCGAACACGGCGACCACCTGGTCAAGCTCGGTTCCAAGTCGACCGTCTACATCCTGGAGAAGCAGGCCGGTTAAGGCCGGCCTGGGCCCAACCCTCAACCGTCTCACGCCCGATGACAGGCGCGGGCGACCGTCCCGCGATCGATCGACCGTGCCAGAGAGACCGCCGTCATGCCCGATATCGTCTGCCGGCCGCCAACGGCCGAGGACTGGGAGCCTTGGAGCCGCCTTTTCCGCGGCTACATGGCGTTCTACAAGACGGAGCCGGACGTCGATGTCGTCGCACGGGTCTGGGACTGGCTGCTCGACCCGGCCAACGCGGTCGAGGGACTGGTCGCCGAACGCGACGGCCGGGTGATCGGTCTGGCCCACTTCCACGCAACGCCGCGCACGCTGGGCGGGCAGGACATCGGCTACCTGTCGGACCTGTTCACGGACCCCGATTGCCGCAGCCAAGGTGTCGGCCGCGCGCTGATCGACGCCTGCCTCGCAATCGGCCGGGCGCGCGGTTGGCCGGCCCTGCGCTGGTTTACGCAGGAATTCAACTATCCCGGCCGGCAGCTCTACGACAGCTACGCCCCGCGCTCCGACTTCATCGTCTACCTGGTCAAGACCGGCGCCTGAAGCCGCTCAGCACCGCGTCACGGCGTAGAGGAACAGGCCGTTCATGTTCATGACTTCGAGCAGGTCCGCGCCGCGGGCCTCCAGCCAGGCGGCCTGGATGTCGTAGGCCTGCTTCTCCATCGCGCCCTTGCAGACGTACTCGCGCCCGGCATTCGCCTGCAGATGGTGGACGAGTTCGTGCACCAGGATCGAGCGGTCGCGCAGATCGCGCATGTCCCAGTCGCTGCGCAACAGCACCGTGCCGCTGTCGGCGTGGTAGAGGGCGAGATAGCCGCTTTTCGTCGCCGGGTCGGCCACCCCGGGCCCGTGGGCCAGCGACGCGATCTGCGCGGGTTCGACCCGCGTGATCTCCGGCACCTTTTCGGGCAGCGGCAGCCCGCTGACGCTGCTGATCCAGACCATCAGGCCGAGAACGAAAGACTCCATCGCGCAAGCCACCTTCTGCCTGCGCGCGCCCGCCGCGGTTCGTGCCGGCCGGGCGCGCCGTTGTCCCCCACGAAAAGCGACCCCGCGCACTCGGCATCGATCGACCAGCGGCGGCATCGTTCGTGAACCCGCCGGCGGAAGCGTCTTATCACCGCGCTCTGACCCGGTTTTCAGGCCCAATTTCCTGCCGGAAATTGGAGCCAGAACGGGTAGCGTAAATAGCGCATGTTAATGAAGACTTTCGCGCCCGCGGCCGAACCCGTCGCGCGAACGACAAAGCCGGACATAAAAGTGCGCGGCGTAAGGAAGCGGGATCGAGCTGGTCTTGCGGGGCCCGAGGCCTTCGCCGCCTTGCTTTACCCGCCGGCGTTCTCGATCGCCACGGGCGGCTCGTTCTCCAGCACGCGGCGGGCGTGGCGGCAGTCCTCGGCGATCTGGATCGAGAGTGCCTGCATGCTGTCGAAGTTGTGGTCGCCGCGCAGGAACTCGATCAGTTGCACGCGCAGATGCTTGTTGTAGAGGTCCGGCTTGACGTCGAACAGCGACACCTCGAGCAGGACGTTCTGGCCCTGCACCGACGGGCGCGTGCCGATGTAGCCGGCCCCGTCCATCCAGAAGGTGTCGGGTCCGCTGTCCACGCCCGCGCGCACCGCGTAGATGCCGTGCATCGGCTCCAGATACTCGCCGAGCGGCACGTTCGCGGTCGGGAAGCCGATCTCGCGGCCGCGCTTCGCGCCGTGCTCGACCCGGCCCTCGACCTCCCAGGGCCGACCCAGCAGGCGCTGCGCCTCGCGCACCTCGCCGGTCTCAAGGCAGCTGCGCACGCGCGAGGAGGAAATCGTCTCGCCGTGCTCGTCCAGCACGGGATCGAGCGCGGAGACGCCGAAGCCGTGCCGCGCGCCAAGCTCGGACAGCAGGTCGACATCGCCCTGGCGCTTGTGGCCGTAGCGGAAGCCGCGGCCGATCACAACGTGCCGGGCCGCGAGGTCGCGGACCAGCAGGTCGGTGATGAAGGCCTCCGCGGTGATCTTGGCGAACTCCCAGTCGAACTGCAGCACGAACACGTTGTCGATGCCGAGCGC
>CAYRCO010000358.1:0-2793 GCA_964422775.1 uncultured Rhodovibrio sp. | reverse complement strand
CACCGTCGACGGAAACCTGATCGAGGGTACCCAGAAAGGCACAACGGACGACGAGGAGCTGCCTGCGAAAGCCAGGAACAACGTCGCCCGGATGATCGACATCGCGCTGGAGGCGGCGGACAGACTCGGATAGTCGGCAGAGGTCCATCCCGACGTCGCGGTCGTCCACTGGAGATGATCTCCCGTGTGTCGCCCGGCGCTCCCGGCGGGAGTCGGGCGAGAAATATATATTCACGCCGACGGTTGGAGATCCCATGGCGGCGCTCCCGGTCGAGGTGCTCCTTGGGATCTATCTCGGCATCCTCACCGGCATCATCCCGGCGGTGGTCGCGTGGGTGCTCGGATTCGTCTTCAAGTATTTCACCACGATCACGCTCCCGGGGTTTGCCGTCGTCGTGCTCGGAGTCGCGATCGCTGGCGTCAACGGCGGTCTGCTGGCGCTGACGGATCCAACGATCAGGGACGCACCAAACTCGGTGACGCTGACGATCGCGTTGCTCGTCGTCCTGATGCTCACGCTGTACGCACACGCGAAGGGTGACGCGATGGGGGCGGCGTTCCCGCGCCGGCTTTCCCTGCGGACGCTCACGACCCGGACGCTCTCGGCGGACGTCATCGAGCGGGTCGGCGGGCGAGGCCAGGTCCGGATCACCGTCGCCGGCGAGGTGGGCGACATCGAGGGTTACCCGCCGCTCCCACGGGAGCTGCGTGCCCACATCACCGGCGGAGAGTGGACCTTTCCCTCGGACCTGCCGATCGGTGAACTCGAGACGCGTCTGTCCGACACGCTCCGTACGGAGTTCGATCTCGCGGACGTGTCGGTCCGGATCGACGAGCGGGGACGCGCCTCCGTCGACGCCGCACCTCCCGAGAGCGGCGTCTCCAAACGCGTGCCGGAGGGTGAACGCGCCGTCTCGGTGTCCGCTCTCCTCCCGACGGGGCTCTCTCGGGGTGATCAGGTAACGCTACTGCTCGGGGACGGCCGCGTCGAGGGGACGGTGGTGGCCGCGCAGTCCGCGGTGGGCGAGACGGCGACGACCGCGACTGACGGCGGCGAGGTGGCGCCCGACGTGCCGTTGGCCGCCCCGACGACCGTCGGCGGCGAGGGACGCCTCACCGTCGCCGTCGATCGGCATGACGCCGAGCGGCTCCTCGGGATCGACCGCGCCGGAGTGATCGTCCGGTCACGCGGCCGGCGCCACGAGTTCGAGCTCCTCTCGCTGTTACGCCGGGGTGGCAAGCGGTTCCGCCGGGTGAGCGTCAGCGGACGGAGCCAGCTCGCCGGGCGAACGCTCGGGGAGGCCCGGCTCCGGAACGAGTACGGCGTCGTGGCCCTCGCGATCCGGAGCGACGGATCCTGGACGATCGCGCCCCGGGGATCGACGCGGCTGGCCAACGGCGACGAGGTGCTGGTCGTCGGTGAACGGACACGGATCGATCGATTCGCGGAGGCGATCGATCCATGACCACGCTCGTTCCCGAGGGGTTGATTCGACCCGTCGCCGGGGTCGCCGGCCTCGCGCTGGCCGCCGGCGGGGTCACGGTGCTTCTGGCACTGACACACCGGTGGTACGCGCGAGGGCGCCTCCCGGTCGGGGTCGCGCTACTGGCCGGCCTCGGGACCGTCGCCGTCTACCTCAACACGACGGCCGCGCTCGGACAGGTGATCGGCGGCAGCGAGGGGCTTCTCGACCTCGAGGTGGCTGTGCGGAACGTCCTGACGTTCGCGATCGCGGGTCTCGCGGCGATCGGCGGTGGGCGTCTCGGTGACCGGATGGCCGGCGTCGTCTCCGTCGCCTCCGGAGCACGCGAGTTCGACGCCGAGGTGGGCCGGGTCGTCACTGCGGTCGGGCGCGCCATCGCGGTCGAGTTGCCCGAGGAGATCGCGGACATCGAGGGGTACGATCCCGTGCCCGCGGAGACGAAGGCGGCGATAGCCGGGCGGACGCTCCTGTTCCCGCGGCGGCTTACGGTCGCGGAGCTCCGGGACCGGATCGTCACCCGACTCGAGAAGGACCACGGCGTCGGCCACGTGAGACTCGATCTCGAGGACGACGGCACCGTCTCTTATCTCGCCCTCGGGAGTCGAGCGGCGGGACTCGGACCGACGCTCGCACCCGGCACCGCCGCGACCGCGATCCGGGCGGATCCGCCCTTTTCGGCCAGTTCCGGCGACGTCGTCCAAGTGTGGCGTGGCGGTGACGACCCCGACCGCGTCGCGACCGCGGAGTTCCGTGCGAAACAGGGCGACGTCGTGACGGTCGCGCTCGATGCGGCCGACGCCGAGGCGCTGGATCCACTCGAGCACTACCGCCTCGTGACGCTCCCGGTCGAGAAACAGGCCGACCGGGAGTTCGCCGGTCTGCTCCGTGCCGCCACCGAAACCTTCGACGTGGTGACGGTCGATGCGGGAAGCTCGCTAGTCGGGCTCCCGGTCGGCGCGCTCGATCCGACGGTGGTCGCGGTCCGATCACCAGGCGGTGCCGTCGAGACGATTCCACAGCGTGACCGCGTTCTCGCCGCCGGGGACGCCGTCTACGTCATCGCCACCCCCGACGTGTTCCACCGGATGGAGACTGCCGCGGCGGCTACGAGGCGGTGACCATTCCGGCGGAACGCTCTTGATGATGATTACTCTCGTCTCTTCGGAGCGATCGCCGCCAACGGGGGGGACGATCGGCGGTAAAACGTGAGAGTAATCATTATGATCCACCATATACACCCGGACACGAATAGATTAACACGCAGGTTGATTATTTCCGGTCAGCACGACTGCTCCCGGCCGGTCAGGGA
>CAYRCO010000357.1:0-2801 GCA_964422775.1 uncultured Rhodovibrio sp. | reverse complement strand
GGGCCGAACGAATCACGCCTCTGTCCAACGATCAAATCCGTGCATACGGTAGCCCTTGAGGGGAGAGGGACAGGGTGAGGGTGGGACTCCCGGGCATACGCCAAGGAGTTCCACCCTCACCCTCCCACGCCCTGACGGGCGCGGGCCCCTCCCTCTCCCCTAAAGGGAGAGGGGATTAGCCGCGGGCCCCTTACTCTCCCCTCACGGAAGCGCGGATTAAAAGCCGCCAAACCCCGCTAATAGAGCTGGCTGCCCTCGCTGGCGGCCCAGGCGCGCATCGCGGCGCGGGCCTCGTCGCGGGCGAGTTGGCGCATCTCGAACGGACTCGCCTCGGACCCACTCCTGGGCATCTGCAGGTATTGGTACTGCTCGGCGTCTGAGAAGCCGATCTCGGCGGCGTCCTCTCGGTTCGCGGCGTAGACGATCCGCGGGATGCGCGCCCAGTGGGTGGCGAACAGGCACATCGGGCACGGCTCGCAGCTGGTGTAGAGCGTCGCCGTCGGCAGGTGGAACTGGCCGGTATGCGTGCAGGCCTGGCGGATCGCCACCACTTCCGCGTGGGCGGTCGGATCGCAGGTGCCGAGCACCCGATTGTTACCCTCACCGATCACCCGGCCGCCCAGCACCACCACGGCGCCGAACGGTCCACCCGCCTGCTCGTCGATCGCCCGGCGGGCGAGTGCGATCGCCTGCTCGATGAACGCCTGATCCCGGTCCTGATCGCTCACATGTCCGCCTTTCCGTTATTTCCGCCGTCAACAGCCACGACCTGTCGCGTCGCGGCTGGACAAGCGGCCCCGGCCGGCCAATCTACCAGGGCGCAGAAGGAGATGACCAGCGATGGCCGACAGCCGCGGCGACACCTATTCCCCGGGCGACCGGAAACAGTCCAGCCCGCCCGCGCCCGAGGCGCAGGCGCCCGAAGCGCACGCGCCTCATGGCGACGCCCCCTACGACGACGCCCATTACGACGACGCCGAAAGCGCGGCGCGCCGGGACAACGGCCGGGATTACGAGGAGGGGCGGTTCGGCCGGCGCGTGCAGCGCTACGCCCAGGTCGGCACCTCGATGGCGGGCGTGGTCACGCAGATGGCGGGCAAGCGCTTCCTCGGCCGCGACCTGGACGCGCTGAAGCATTCGGGCGAACTGCGCCAGGCGCTGGGCGGGATCAAGGGCCCGCTGATGAAGGCCGCGCAGATCCTGTCGACCATTCCGGAGGCGCTGCCCAAGGAGTACGCCCAGGAGCTGCAGCAGCTGCAGTCGAACGCGCCGCCGATGGGCTGGCCGTTCGTCAAGCGCCGGATGACGAGCGAGCTGGGCCGCGGCTGGCGCAAGCAGTTCCAGGAGTTCAGCCACGAGTCGGTCGCCGCCGCATCGCTCGGCCAGGTGCATCGGGCGGTCGATCACCAGGGCCGGCAGCTAGCGTGCAAGCTGCAGTACCCGGATATGCAGTCGACCGTCGAAGCCGACCTGACCCAGCTGCGCTGGCTGCTGTCGATCTACAAGCGCTACGACAACGCGATCGACACCAGCGAGATCTACCAGGAGCTGTCCGCCCGCCTGCGCGAGGAGACCGACTACGACCGGGAGCGCCGGAACATGGCGCTCTACCGCGACATGCTGACCGACGAGCCCGGCGTGCACGTGCCCGAGCCGGTGCCGGAGTTGTCGTCCAAGCGGCTACTCTCGATGACCTGGGTCGAGGGTGCGCGCCTGATGGACTTCATCCGCGACCACGCCGATCAGGACCAGCGCAACCGCGTCGCCCACAACATGTTCCGGGCGTGGTACGTGCCGTTCTACTATTACGGCGTGATCCATGGCGACCCGCACCTGGGCAACTACACCGTCCGTCCGGCGGATCAGTCGATCAACCTGATGGACTTCGGCTGCATCCGGGTGTTCTCGCCGACTTTCGTCAAGGGCGTGATCGACCTGTACCACGCCCTGCAGCAGAACGATGACGCGCTCGCACGCGAGGCCTACAAGTGCTGGGGCTTCCAGGACCTTAACGACGAGGTACTGGCGACGCTCAACATGTGGGCGCGCCACCTCTACGGCCCGCTGCTGGAGGACCGCGCGCAGCCGATCCAGCGCGAGGGCTCGATCAAGGAAAGCGCGGAACTGGTCAGCAAGGTTCACCAGGAGCTCAAGCGCCTGGGCGGCGTCCGGCCGCCGCGCGAGTTCGTGCTGATGGACCGTGCGGCGATCGGGCTGGGCTCGGTGTTCATGCACCTGAAGGCGGAGGTCAACTGGCACCGCCTGTTCGAGGAGATGATCCAGGACTTCGACGTCGACACGCTGGCAGCCCGCCAGACGGCCGCGCTCGACCGCGCCGGGATCGAGCGGCCGGCATAAGCCACGGTTCGCTTGCGTGTGCCGCCGTGCGCGCGCCCGTCAGTCCCGCGGCGCGGCGGCGCGGCGCAGGCGGTCGTTGATCGCAGCACCCAAGCCCGTCTCCGGCACCGGCATCGCGGCGATGCCGCGCACGTCCGCGCGGTCCAGGGCGTGCAGCAGGGCGAACAGGTTGGCCGCCGCTTCCCGCAGGTCGCCGCTCGGGCTCAGGTTCGCCGTCACCTTGGCGCCCGCGGGCACGTCGGAACCGAACGCCAGCAGCGCCTCGTCCAGCGCGGGATCGGTTGCGTTCAGGCGCAGCCGGGCGGTGGGCGCGTAGTGGCTGGCGAGCTGGCCCGGGCTGCTCGGCGCCTGGGGGTCCTGTGCCGGGTCTGTTAGCGGCCCGGCGGCCGCCTCCAGTTCCTCGCGCGCCACGCCGCCCGGGCGCAGCAGCACAGGGCGGTCGC
>CAYRCO010000356.1:698-2809 GCA_964422775.1 uncultured Rhodovibrio sp. | reverse complement strand
CAAAAACGATAAACGCCCAACCGGCGGTCGCGGTGAAGCTTGCTCGCCCCGGCGCACGCGCGGACGAGAATGACCTGAAAGCTGATGCCGCGTTGTCGGCATCCGGCCGTTGAGCGACATGCTGAAAGGCCGAGACGGCCTTCGGGCTGGATGTCGCTCTCACTTCATGAAGAGAGGGCACGATTCAGCTGGAAGCTGATGCCCCCTCCAGCATTTCGCCCTAGGACGCCGGTTCGTCGCTCGTCACCGGCGTCTTCGTTTCCGGGTTTCCCGGCTGCCGGTCGGACCGGTCCGGGGCGCCCTGCGGGCGCAGGCGCGCGGCCGGCAGGTGGATCGTGACCCGCGTGCCCACGCCGACGGTGCTGTGCAAGTCGACCCGGCCGCCGTGCAGCTCGGCGAAATGCCGGACCAGCGACAGGCCGAGGCCGACGCCGTCGCGGTTGCGCTGCCAGTTGACGTCGCCGGTCGCCTGCTGGAACGGGTTGAAGATGCGCTCCTGATCTTCCGGTGCCACGCCCACGCCCTGGTCGACGACGCTGATCGTCATGCCGTCGGCGTCGCAGCCGACCTGCAGCGTGACCCGGCTGCCAGCGTCGGAGAACTTGACCGCGTTGACCAGCAGGTTGACCAGCATTTGGCGCACCCGCGTGGGATCGGCCTCCAGCCGAGGCACGTCGGCCGGCACCTCCGCCACCAGGTCGACGCCCTGCTCGTCGGCCCGGTCCCGCACGATCCGCAGCGCCGACTGAACGGCCTTGGGCATGTCCATCGTCTCGACCTGCAGCTGCATCCGTCCGGCTTCGACCCGCGACAGGTCGAGAATGTCGTTGATCAGCTCCAGGAGGTGGGTGCCGCTGTCGTTAATATCGCGGGCGTAGGTTTGATAGCGGTCGTTGATCGGACCGAACATGCCCGTGGACATCACCTCGGAAAAGCCGATCACGGCGTTCAGCGGCGTGCGCAGTTCGTGACTCATGTTGGCGAGGAAGTCGCTCTTGGCCCGGCTGGCCAGCTCGGCCTGCTCCTTGGCGCGGGCCAGCTCGCGCTCCTTGCGTTCGCGCTCGGTGACGTCGTTGTAGGTCAGGACCGCACCGCCGCCGGACAGGCGGGTGATCCGCATCGACAGCGTGCGGCCGCTGGTATGATCGTAGACGGTATGCTCCCCCGCCCCGCCATGGATCACGGTCGCGCGGGCATGCGTCAGTTCGTCGACGTCGCCGGGCCCGTAGTCGCCGCGCGCCGCGCGGTAGCGGATCAGGTCGATCACCCGCGCGCCCGGCTGCACCAGATCGCGCGGCTGCCCCAGCAGGGTGCAGTAGCGCTCGTTCGCCGCCAGCACCCGCCAGTCCGCGTCCAGAGCGATCACCGCATCCGCCATGCTCTCGAAGGTCGCTTCCAGGATTTCCCGGCGCCGCTCGGCGGTGCGGCGGGCGGTCATTTCGCCGGTGACGTCGCTCGCGGTGCCGCGGTAGCCCGCGAACCGGCCGTCGGCATCATAGAACGGCCGGCCGCTCAGCCGCAGCGTGATCGCCCGGCCGTCGGCGTCGGTGGCGTTCGCCGTCAGGTTCCGGAACGCCCGTCGGCTGCGCAGGCTCGCGGCGATCCGCCGCCAGCTGCCGCCGACGCGGTTGCCGAACAACGCCATCGGATGGCGTCCACGCACCGCCTCCCCGCTCAACCCGGTCACTTCGGTGAACCGACGGGAGACGAACGCGAATCGCAGGTCGCGGTCGAGTTCCCAAAACCAGTCGGCCGCCGTGTCGGCGATGTCGCGCAAGCGTGCCTGGCCCGAAATCAATTCGCGCTCGCCGTCGTTCAGGCGGCGCACGGTGCGCCGGCCCACCAGAACCCCGGCGACCGCCAGCAGGCCGGTCAGGGTCACCATGCCGGCGACCACCGCTTTCTGGACCGTGCGCGCGGCCGCGCTGACTTCGCGCGCGAACCGCCGGGTGTGCATGCTGAGCGCGGCCTTCGTCCCGACGACCCGCGCTTCCAGGCTGGCGCGGCGGGCCGGCGACAAGGTCTCCTGCCCGACCATATACGCCCGCGCCGTCAGGCCGACGTTCTCCAGGGCCAGCACCATGCGGTTCCCGTCGGCCCAGGCCTCCTTG
>CAYRCO010000356.1:0-688 GCA_964422775.1 uncultured Rhodovibrio sp. | reverse complement strand
GGTGAAGTCGTCGTAGGTGGCGATCGGCTCCATCTCGGCAGCCTCCTTGGCGGCCTTCAGCACGAAGGTCGGTGCGAGCAGGCGATACATCCAGATTGCCGCGGCAGCATCGTCCCGATGCATGCCGGCCTGGACCAGTAGGCGCACGGAGTCCGCGATCTCGAAGTCCGGGTGATCGGCCAGCACCTTGGCGAGCGTATAAGCCTTCGGTATCGCGATCGCCGCCTGGAACGCCTGGTAATACTGTCGGTCGCCGGTCTGGACGTAGGTCTTCAGCGCGGCGGCGGCCTCGTAGTTGGCCTTGGCGTAGTGGCTCTGCCCTTCCAGGTACGAGCGGCCGATATCGACCAGGTAAATGCCCGCCACACCCGCGGCCAGCACCAGCAATTGGAGCGCGACCAGGACGCTCACCAGCCAGGTTAACTTGGACTTCGAGCGCGCAAACATGACGGGGCCGGCTGTGGTCGTTGCTGAACCTGGGCACTCCCAAGTTCATCCGACCAGTTTCGCGCCATCGGCCGTTAACAATCAATAAACGTTTGGCCGACAGGCACCGATCGGGCGCGCACCGATCAGTCCGCCGGCAGCCATACCGTAAACCGCGCGCCGGCGATCTGACCTTGGGAGTCGCGCCGGTTTTCCGCGACGATGCTGCCGCCGTGCGCCTCCACGATCTGCTGGGAGATCG
>CAYRCO010000355.1:2302-2826 GCA_964422775.1 uncultured Rhodovibrio sp. | reverse complement strand
ACCTTCTCGGCGCCGTCGGCGAGGTTGTCTGCGGCGGTGATCTTGAGCCCGGATTCCTGGAGGATTTCCTTGCCGCGTTCGACGTTGGTGCCTTCCAGACGGACCACTAGCGGAACGTGCAGCTCGACCTCCTGGGCGGCGGCGACCACCGCCTCCGCGATCACGTCGCAGCGCACGATGCCGCCGAAGATGTTGACCAGGATGCCCTCCACAGAGGCGTCCTGCAGGATGATCTTGAAGGCCGCGATCACCCGCTCCTTGTTGGCGCCGCCGCCGACGTCGAGGAAGTTCGCCGGCTCGCTGCCGTAGAGCTTGATGATGTCCATCGTCGCCATGGCCAGGCCCGCGCCGTTGACCATGCAGCCGATGTTGCCGTCGAGCTTGATGTAGTTGAGCTCGTGCTTGCTGGCCTCGATCTCCGCCGGGTCCTCCTCGTCCAGGTCGCGCATGTCGACCACGTCGGACTGGCGGAACAGGGCGTTGTCGTCGAACGTCATCTTGGCGTCGAGCGCCAGGATCTCGCC
>CAYRCO010000355.1:0-2292 GCA_964422775.1 uncultured Rhodovibrio sp. | reverse complement strand
GATCAGCGGGTTGATCTCGACCAGCGAGGCGTCGAGCCCTACGTAAGCCTGGTAGAGCTTGGTCAGGAACTTGACGAAGGCGCCGATCTGCTTGCCTTCCAGGCCCAGGCCGAAGGCGATCTTGCGGGCGTGGAAGGGCATCGCGCCGGCGACCGGATCGATCGTCTGCTGCAGGATTTTCTCCGGTGTGCGCGCGGCGACCTCCTCGATCTCCATGCCGCCCTCGGTCGACGCCATGACGGTGACCCGGCTGGTCGCCCGGTCGACCAGCAGCGCGAGGTAGAGCTCGCGCTGGATGTCCGCGCCTTCCTCGATGTAGATGCGCTTGACGTCCTTGCCGCTGGGGCCGGTCTGCTTTGTGACCAGCGTCTGGCCCAGCATCGCCTTGGCGTTGTCGGCGACCTCGTCGATCGACTTGACGACCCGCACGCCGCCCTTGCCGTCGGGGTCGTTCTTGAACCGCCCGGCGCCTCTACCGCCGGCGTGGATCTGCGACTTCACGACGTAGACCGGGCCGGGCAGCGTGTTGGCCACCTCCCGCGCCTCGTCGGGCGAATAGGCAACCCCGCCGTGCGGTACGGGCACGCCGTATTTCGCCAGCAGGGTCTTGGCCTGATACTCGTGGATGTTCATGGCAGGGGAATCCCGCTGTGGCTCGTCTTGATAAAAGGCGCGCGTCGATCGGCCGGCGTCGGGCCGCTTAGAGGGCGATCGTCGAGGGCCGTTACCTTAGCAGCCCCCGGCACCGGTTCAACCGGACGCATGGCCTGTCCCGTCGGCGTCGGCCGTGGTGTCCGTGGCGCCCGGGCTAGAGCGCGCCCAGCTTCTTGCAGGCGTCGACCAGTTCGCGCACCGAGTCCACCGAGTGGTTGAACATCTCCTGTTCCTGGTCGGTCAACTTCAGCTCGACGATCCGCTCGATGCCCGTGTCGCCGATCACCACCGGCACGCCGACGTACATGCCGTTCACGCCGTACTGGCCGGTGAGATAGGCGGCGGCCGGGAGCACGCGCTTCTTGTCCAACAGATAGCTCTCGGCCATCTGGATCGCGCTCGACGCCGGCGCGTAGAAGGCGCTGCCGGACTTCAGCAGGTTGACGATCTCCCCGCCGCCCTTGCGGGTGCGGTCGACGATCTGGTCGACCTTGTCCTGGGTGATCCAGCCCATTTCCACCAGATCCGGGAGCGGAATGCCCGCGACCGTGGAATAGCGGGTCACCGGAACCATGGTGTCGCCGTGGCCGCCCAGGACGAAGGCGTTGACGTCCTCCACCGAGACGTCCATCGCCTCCGCCAGGAAGTGGCGGAAGCGCGCGCTGTCGAGCACGCCCGCCATGCCGCAGACCTTCTCCGGCGGCAGGCCGGCGGCCTGCTGCAGGACGTAGACCATGGCGTCGAGCGGGTTGGTGATGCAGATCACGAAGGCGTCCGGGCAGTTGTTCTTAATGCCCTCGCCTACCTGGTGCATCACCTTGGAGTTGGTCGCCACCAGGTCGTCGCGGCTCATCCCCGGCTTGCGCGGCACGCCGGCGGTCACGATGACGACGTCGGCGTCCTTGATGTCGGCGTAGGAGTTGGTGCCCTGGACGCGGGCGTCGAACCCCTCGACCGGCGCGGCCTCGGCGATGTCCAGCGCCTTGCCTTGAGGGATGCCCTCCTGGATATCGAACAGGACGACGTCGCCCAGTTGTTTGAGCCCGGACAGCAGCGCCAACGTGCCGCCGATCTGCCCGGCGCCGATCAGGGCGATCTTGTTGCGTGCCATGAGTGATCCCCCAGACAAGAGGAGTGGGACGGAAGAAATGAGAACGGATCGGCTCCAGGCCGAACGCCCGAACGCATTCGCCACTTCCCCGCCCAGGCACAGCCGGCGGAGGCCCGGCTCAGGATCGTGCGGGCCCGGCGCCCGTTGTCGTGCGACGGGTGGTAACGCGTTTGCCCCGCCCGGGCAAGGGCGCCCGCGCGCGCTTGGCCCGGTTCACGTCTCGACAGCCGCGCGGTCCGGCTCCTAGGCTTGCGCGCGTCAACGCCGAAGCGCGTGCCGACCGTACCGACGCGCCCGACGGAACCGCGCACGCGTTCCTGCGCCCGCCTCACGGAGCCGATGTCGTCGCGGGGCGTCGCGGCGGCGTGCCCATTCAATAAGCAACCCGGAAAACGTCATCTTAAAAAGGGGAGGACGCATGGTTTCAGGGGAGACCACACCCGCGCCGGGCACCCTTCACGAGATTTGCGCGGCCGGCTCCGACACGGCGACGGCGATCGCCGCACCGGAGCGGGCGGCGATGAGCT
>CAYRCO010000354.1:2184-2829 GCA_964422775.1 uncultured Rhodovibrio sp. | reverse complement strand
GATCGCCGAACAGACGGTGCGGGGCTTCCGGGACGCGCATGCCGGCGCCCCGGCGCAGGGGGAGGACCAGGGCCTTTTGGTGGAAACCTCCGACGTACCGGCCGAAGCGGGCGAACTCGAGAGGCTGCTGGCCCGCGCCGACGTGGAGGGCGATCCGGAATGGCTCGACGGCTTCATGACCGCGTGCGAGCTGGCGCCCGAGCCGACCAGCCATCAGACCTGGGCCCACGAGCTGATCCGCGGCGGCGACATCCGCCGGCACCGCGACGCCACGCACCGCCTGCTGGACCTCGCGCTGCAGCGCTACGAGACGTTGCTGGAGGCACTGAACGATCCGGACGCGATCCACGACAGCGTCGACGCCGTCTCCGACGCCGACCTCGCCGCCTGGGCGCGCGGCTTCGTCGCCGCGACCGAACGCCTGCCGGACGCTTGGCCGGCCAAAAGCCTGCGCCCGGCCGACCGGGCGTGGCTGGACGCGCTCGCCGCCCTCGCCCGCGACGGCACGCCGATCCCGCACGACCAGTGTCCCATGGCGCGCACCGTGCGCGAGGGCACGAGCCGCCCCGACGAGATCGTGGTCGAGCGGCCGGACGGATCGCGCGTCACTGCGACGGTGAATCCGGCCCCAGTGCGCAACGGGGC
>CAYRCO010000354.1:0-2174 GCA_964422775.1 uncultured Rhodovibrio sp. | reverse complement strand
ACGCGCTCGCCGCCCTCGCCCGCGACGGAACGCCGATCCCGGACCGCCAAGGCCTCGCCGCCTGGCTCGCCGAGCGCGCGGAGATCACCGCACGGCCGGACGCCTAGCCTAGGTTCGCCGCCTCTCCTCCCCTGGCCCGCCGCCCGCGCACGCGCTAGAACCGCCGCCGCGATGTCCTGCCCAATCCCCGATAGCCCGGCATGAGCGATCGCGTGCGCCTGGATGCGCCGACGCAGAGCGTCTGGCGGCTGGCGGTGCCGATCATCCTGTCCAACCTGTCGACGCCGCTTCTGGGCGCGGTCGACACCGCCGTGATGGGGCATCTGCCGGACGCCGCCTACGTCGGCGCCGTGGCGGTCGGGGCGATGGTGTTCTCGTTCCTCTACTGGGGCTTCGGCTTCCTGCGCATGGGCACGACCGGCTTCGCCGCGCAGGCGTTCGGCGCGGGCGACCGGGACGAATTGCGCGCGACCCTGGGCCGGCCGCTGTTGCTGGCGGGCCTGCTGGGCGCGCTGTTGATCGCGGTCCAGACGCCGATCGGCTGGGCCGCCTTCTGGCTGGTCGAGGCGAGCCCGCAGGTCGAGGGCTTCGCGCGGGAATACTACGCGATCCGGATCTGGTCGGCGCCGTTCGCGCTCACCAACTACGCCGTGCTCGGCTGGCTGCTGGGCACCCAGCGGGCGCGTACGGCGCTGCTGCTGCAGGTGGTGCTGAACGGCACCAACGCGGTCCTGGACCTGGTGTTCGTCTACGGGCTGGGCTGGACGATCGCGGGCGTCGCGGCCGCCAGCCTGATCGCGGAGATCGTCGCCGCCGGGCTGGGTCTGTCGATCTGCGCCGTCTTGATCCGGCGCGAGGGCGGGCGCTGGGACTGGGCGCGGATCGCCGACCGGGAGCGGCTGGTGAAACTGTTCCAGGTCAACCGCGACATCTTCCTGCGCACGCTCTCGCTGATCTTCGCCTTCGCCTACTTCACCGCCAAGGGCGCGGAGATGGGCGAGACGCGGCTGGCGGCGAACGCGATCCTGATGCAGTTGCAGCAGTTCCTGTCGTTCGGCCTGGACGGTTTCGCGCACGCGGCCGAGATCCTGGCCGGCAACGCGATCGGGGCGAAGGACCGCCCCGGCTTCCGCCGCGCCTGCCGGGCGGCGACCGTCTCCGCGTTCGCGCTCGCCGGGTTCGCTGCGCTGGTGTTCGCGCTCGCCGGGCCAGGGATCGTGCGGCTGTTCACCGACATCGAAGATGTCCGCGCCAGCGCCGGCATATACCTGCCGTGGATGGTCCTCAGCCCGTTCGTCTCGGTCTGGCCGTTCATGCTGGACGGCATCTTCATCGGCGCGACCCGCACGACTGCGATGCGCAACGCCATGCTGGTCTCGCTCGCGATCTACCTGGCGGCCTGCTGGACCCTGATCCCGCTGTTCGACAACCACGGCCTCTGGGCGTCGCTGCTGATCTTCCTGGCCGCGCGCGGGCTGACGCTCGGCTGGTACTTTCCCGCCCTCGAACGCTCTGTCGGGCGGGCGTGAGAAGCGGCGCCGCGGCAAGATCGCCGACCTTGACTGTACCGTCCAGCCGGTATAGTTTTGTGCGCGTTTCCGGTATTCGCAAGGAGCCGCCGATGTCCGCGACCCTGACCTACAGCCTGCTGGGGCTGGCGATCCTGTTCGAGGTGGCGGCGACCACGGCCCTTAAGGCATCCGACGGCATGACCCGCCTGAGCCCGGCCCTCGTGGTGGTCGCCGGCTATGCCGGCGCGTTCTACCTGCTGGCGCTCAGCCTGAAGAGCCTGCCGGTCGGCTTCGTCTACGCGATGTGGTCGGGCTTCGGCATCATCGGGGTGGCGATCGTCGGCGCGGCCGTGTTCGGCGAGAGCGTCAGTGCCGCCAAGATCATGGGCTTCGTGCTGATCATCGCCGGCGTGGCGCTGGTCAAGGGCGGCGGTGCGGCGGCCTAGCTCTCGTCCGAGGCGCCGGGCCCGGTGTCCGGATCGTGCGCCGGATCGTACAGGTGGCTCTGCAGGTAGTAGTCGTCGGTGGCGCGCACCAAGACGCCGATCGACGCGGTCACCGGGATCGCCAGCAGCACGCCGGTAAAGCCGAACAGCGTGCCGCCCGCCATCAAGGCGAAGATCACCCACAGTTCGTGCAACTCGACGTTCCGGCCGACCAGCC
>CAYRCO010000353.1:0-2848 GCA_964422775.1 uncultured Rhodovibrio sp. | reverse complement strand
CTTGATGGCACGTCGCCGCGGCGGGTCGCTCTCCCTTGAGGGGAGAGGACAGGTGAGGGTGGGACTCCTCGGCAATCGCCGGGGAGTCCTACCGTCACCCTCCTACGGACCTACGGTCCGCAAGCTCCCTCCCTATCCCCTCAATGGAGAGGCGATTGGCAGCACGCCGCGCCGGCCGCGCCCGCCACGCTTCCTCCCACGTTGCGCGCCAACGCACCTCTCGCTAGGGTCCGCATCCCGGCCGGGCGGCGGGGGATTCCGAGTCGCCGTCCGCACTCCCGACCCGTCAGACTTAAAAGGCGTTACCCGAGCACCATGGCCGACACCCAAGGCATCACCGGCGACCAGCTGAAGTCCTACATCGAGCGGATCGAGAAGCTGGAAGAGGAGAAGGCCAACCTGCAGGCCGACATCCGCGAGGTGTACTCCGAGGCCAAGGCCAACGGCTTCGACACCAAGGTGATGCGCCAGCTGGTGCGCCTGCGCAAGATGGACCAGCAGGACCGCAGCGAGCAGGAAGAGCTGCTGCACGTCTACAAGACCGCGATCGGCATGGAGTAGCCGCGCGGGCCTGCTACACGGTCAATAGCCGGGCGCGCGCGTCGATTTCGTCCAGACACTGCCCGGCGCGCGTGCGTAGGCTGTCCAGCTGCTCCGGCGTCAGCCCCGGGAGCGAAGTTTCGCGCAGCAGGAAGCGCGCCCGGCACTGCACGTCGTCGAGCGCGCCGCCGCCGAGCGCCGCCTGGCGCTGCAGCAGCGCCTCCAACAGACAGCGCTGGGCGAGCACGAGGGCGTAGACCTCCTGGTGCTGATTGTCGGTGAACATGGGCGTGTCTCCCCGCTTGCGGTTTGTCGCTGGGTAAATTTTTCGCCCGAGCATGACGGCGCTGCCGAGGCGCGTCGTTGCGCACAGTTAAATCGGTGCGGCCAAGCGAATTTCCGCGTGCCGTCCTTGCGGATTTTTGCCGCGCGTCAATTCGCGTGACCGCAAGCCCAGGCATGCTCCGGTTTACCGCCGCGTGCCGTGCCCTGAAGGAGGGCGTTGGCGCGCCCGCGCACGTGAACCAGAAGGCCGGCGTCCGCCCGATGCGTGGGCATGCACGACCGGCCCGCCAACCGCGTGCGCCGTTACGGGGAGGAACGCCCGGGCCCCGTCCGGCACCCGACACGCGGGGCGCCGATGTGGCCCGCACCCGTCATTCGCGCCGCCCACCGATCGGGCGCGGCCGCGGCGGACCAGTGACCCGCGCAAGTCCTCGTTTCCGGGCGTGCGCCGCTCGGCGTCCGCCAGGCCTATTCCGCCGCCTCCCGCCGTCCCCAACTCGCCGTCCCAAACGCCCTTGCCGCCGTCGCTGCCCGGGGGCGGTCGCGCCCACACGTCGCATCGGCTTTGCGCGCCCAACGTAGTATTTGAGCTCAAGCTCATATACGACCTTTGGAAAGCGAAGGAGCCGGCGATGGCGGACCTGAGCGAGGCGACTCCCACGCCCTGTTTCACCCGGGCGCGCTGGATCGCGCACGCCCCCGTCCCGCTGTTCGCGATCACGATGGGCCATGCCGGTCTGGGCCTGGCGTGGCGCTCGGCGCACCAGGCGTTCGGCCTGCCGGCCGTGGTCGCCGAGGCACTGATGGCGTTTGCCGCCGGGGCGTTCGCGCTGGTCGCGCTGCTCTACATCCTCAAGCTGATCGCCTGTCCGGGCGGCGTCGCGGCGGACTTCCGGCATCCGGTGATGATGAATTTCTTCCCCGCGATCTCGATCGGGCTGCTGCTGCTGGCCGCGGGCGCCCTGCCGTACGACCTCCGCGCGGCGGAGCTGCTGTGGGCGACCGGCACGGTCCTGCATCTGATCCTGGCGGTCACGATCATCGGCCGCTGGATCCGCCAGAACACGCAGATCCAGCACGCCAGCCCCGCGTGGTTCATCCCGGTGGTGGGCAACGTCCTGGTGCCGATCGCGGGCGTGCCGCTCGGCTACGAGACGGTGTCCTGGTTCTTCTTCGCCGTCGGCCTGACCTTCTGGGTGCCGCTGTTCACGATCGTGCTCTACCGGCTGATCTTCCACGATCCCTTGCCGCCGCAGATCGCGCCGCTCTTGTTCATCCTGATCGCCCCGCCGGCGGCCGGCTTCGTCGCCTATATGCAGCTGACCGGCGGCGGGCTCGACCTGCTGGGCTACGTCCTTGCGGCGAGCGCGCTGTTCATCGCCCTGGTGCTGGCCGGGCTTGCCGGGCTGTTCGTCCGGCTGCCGTTCGCGCTCTCCTGGTGGGCGTTCACCTTCCCGTCGGCCGCGCTGTCGTGCGCGATGACGCACGTCCACACGGAGATCCCCGGTCCGGCGACCCAGGCGCTCGCGTTCGCCGCGCTCGCGTTTGCGACCGTGGTGATCGCCTGGGTCACGCTGCGCACCCTGGCGGCGCTGGTGGCGGGCCGGTTGTTCTAGCGACTGCGTCTTCAGCCGTCGAAGTCGAGGCCGACGTCGAGCGCGGGCGCGCTGTGGGTCAGCCAGCCGGCGGAGATCAGGTCGACACCAGTCGCGGCGATCGCGGGCGCGGTCTCCAGGGTGATCGTGCCCGACGCCTCCGCGACCGCCCGGCCGTCGATCCGCGCGACCGCCGTGCGCAGCGTGTCCGGGTCCATGTTGTCCAGCAGCACGGCGTCCGGGCGTTCCGGCAGCACCGCGTCCAGCTGCGCCAGCGTGTCGACCTCGACCTCGATCTTGATCAGGTGGCCGACGGTGGCGCGCGCCCGGCGCACGGCAGCCGCCGGCCCGCCGGCCAGCTGGATGTGGTTGTCCTTGATCAGCACCGCGTCATCCAGGCCGAACCGGTGGTTCCGCCCGCCGCCGGC
>CAYRCO010000352.1:0-2868 GCA_964422775.1 uncultured Rhodovibrio sp. | reverse complement strand
TCGGGACGGATGCTCAAATCGGCGGCTGTCGCTGATGGATCGGGGACCCGCCGGACCTCTCCGCCGGGCGCGCCCAACATGGCGAAGCGCCCCCCGGGTGGCAAGCCGCGCGGCCGACGGGAGCCGGCGGTCGGCGGCGAGATGCCAGACGAGATGCCGGAAAAGCACGCCCGCGACGACAGCGCCCCTGGAAAAGCGCATCCGCACGCGCCATCGTCTGATCGCCATGACCCAACAGCCAGCCGATCTCGCCGCCCTTTCCGCTTCCACCGCCGACCTGACGGCCGAGGTCGCCGTGATCGGCGGGGGTATCACCGGCCTCGCGATGACCCTCGCCCTCGGGCGCGCGGGGTTCGAGACCGTCTGCGTCGATCCGCAGCCACCGGAGCCGGAGGCCGCTCAGCACCTCGACGGCCGCACGACGGCGTTGCTGATGCCCTCGATCCGGGCGCTGGAGACGCTCGGCGTCTGGGAGCGCGTGGCGGACGAGAGCGAAGGCCTGTGGCGCATGCGCATCGTCGACGACAGCGCCGGGACCGACGTGCAGCCGCATACGGCCGACTTCGATTCCACCCGCATGGATGGCGGCCCGTTCGGCTACAACGTGCCGAACCCGGCCCTGCGCCGCGCGCTTTTGGCGGAGATCGCGAAGCTGGACAACGTGCGCCACCTGGCCCCGCACAAGGTTGGCCGGATCGATTACGGCCGAAGCGAGATGCACGCCGAGTTGGACGACGGCCGCACGCTGGGCGCGCGCCTGGCGATCGGCGCCGACGGCAAGGGCTCGCCCAGCCGCGAGGCTGCTCACATCCACGCGCGCCGCTGGGGCTACGGGCAGACCGCGATGGCCTTCTCGATCGAACACAGCCGGCCCCACCGCGGCACCTCGACCGAGTTCCACCGGCCAAACGGGCCGTTCGTGCTGGTGCCGCTGCCGGGCAACCGCTCCAGCGTGGTCTGGGTCGACCGCGACCAGGCGGCGGAGCACTTCCTGGAGATGGACGACGACGCCTTCCGCCGCGCGGTCGAGCGACGCACGCGCCGGATCCTGGGCGACGTGACGGCGGTCGGGCCGCGTTTTTCCTACAAGGTCGGCAGCCTGCTGGCGGACAACTATGCCGGCCCGCGGCTCGCGCTCGTGGGCGAGTCGGCGCACGCGCTGCCGCCGATCGGCGCGCAGGGCCTGAACCTCGGCATGACCGACGTCGCCACCCTGATCGAGGTGCTGGTCGAGGCCGAGCGCGCCGGCCAGGACATCGGCGATCCCGAGGTCACGCGGCGTTACGAGCGCCGGCGCCGGCCGGACGTGGTGACCCGCGCGTTCGCCGTGGACACGCTGAACCGCACGGTGCAGAGCAAGCTGCCGCCGATCGGCTTCGTGCGCCGGCGCGCGCTCGGCGTGATCGACCGGCTGAGCCCGCTCAAGGCGCGACTGATGCGTCAGGGCATGCTGCCGGTGGGCCGGTTGCCCAAGCTGATGGACGGCGTAGCGCCCTGGGCGCCCTGACGTTCGCCGTCTTCCCAATCAAAAATTTTTCTTCCAGCTATGCGTGCGGCGGGTCGCTGGGGCGGCGCTGCCGCGGTTAAGGCTCTGGGCCAAAGCGCTGGGCTCGATAGACGAATTGGATTTGGCGCCCGCCGCCGCGCGATCGCCGGTGCGCAAGGGGCGCCTGCCCCGACCGGTCCGCTGCCCAGACCGCCCCCGGTTGACAAGCTTAGACCGAACAACCTAAGTCCAGCCCGTTCTCGCGACGAACGCCGGACCTGACCTGCCGCGCGACCGCCTTCTTGGTGGAACGCGGCCGGTCCGTGCGCGTTCACAGACAAATAACTGAATAACCCGCGGAGGCTGGATGGCTAACATCAACAGTTATTTAAAGGAGCACACCAATCCGCCGGTGTTCCTGATCTCGGCGGCGATCGTCGCCGGGTTCGTGGCCTGGGGCGTGCTCGCGCCGAACAACCTTGGCACGATCGCCAACGGCATCATGAACTTCATCACGGTCTACTTCGGCTGGTGGTACGTCGCCGCCATGACCGGGTTCGTGGTGTTCGTTCTGGTGCTGATGTTCTCGCCCTATGGGCGGATCAAGATCGGCAAGGACCACGAGGAGCCCGAGTGGAGCACCTGGGGCTGGTTCTCCATGCTGTTCACCGCCGGCATGGGCATCGGCCTGGTGTTCTACGGCGTCGCCGAGCCGATCTTCCACTTCAATAGCCCGCCGGTGGGCGAGGGCGGCACGGCCGAGGCCGCCGTCACGGCGATGAACATCACCTTCTTCCACTGGGGCGTTCACCCGTGGGCGATGTACATCATCGTCGGCCTGTCGATGGGCTACTTCTGCTTCCGGCACGACCTGCCGCTGCGCCCGGCCTCGGCGTTCTACCCGCTGATCGGCAACGCCGTGTACGGCAAGCTGGGCAACGCCATCGACGTCCTGGCGGTGTTCGGCACGCTGTTCGGCCTGGCGACCTCGCTCGGCATCGGCGCGACGCAGATCAACTCCGGCCTGAACTCCGTGTTCGGATTGCCGGTCAGTGCCGGCTGGCAGGTCATCATCATCGCGGTGGTGACGGCCGTGGCCGTGACGAGCGTGATGGCCGGCCTGGACGCCGGCGTGCGCCGCCTGTCGGTGATCAACATGTACCTGGCGATCCTGCTGGCGGTCGTGGTGTTCGTCGTCGGCCCGACGCTGTTCATCCTGGAGATGATCGTCGGCTCGACCGGGCACTACATCCAGCACCTGCCGGAGACCAGCTTGCGGATGTTCGCCTTCTCCAAGGAAGGCAGCGAGTGGATCAACTCCTGGACGATCTTCTACTGGGGCTGGTGGATCGCCTGGTCGCCGTTCGTGGGCATGTTCATCG
>CAYRCO010000351.1:2620-2893 GCA_964422775.1 uncultured Rhodovibrio sp. | reverse complement strand
GCTGTTGCCTTGCGACCCCTTTGGACAATCGGGTTTTACTGGGGCCCGATGTGTCCAGGCCGATCCTGACTGCGGCCGCTTGAGACGAAGCGCGGCCAAGGAGGGCTGGCAACCGCCTGCCCACGCGCCGATGCCGGACACCGTCCGCCGGCTCGCCGGGCGATTTGGGTGGCAACCTTTTCGATGATCTGATCGCATTTTTCTGCTTGGGCGCAATCACGCATCGGAAGTGCTGCGGATGGGAGGCGCGTCGCTCGATTGCCAGGAACGTGA
>CAYRCO010000351.1:2194-2610 GCA_964422775.1 uncultured Rhodovibrio sp. | reverse complement strand
GGGGCGGGCCGCGCGCGTCGAGAAGGCAACGCGCACGGCCGCCTCACCGGATAGGCGGGCGGACGCCAGATCAGCTCACGGCGTGTGATTCGGTCGCGAACTGAGACCCCTTCACCCGGGCCGCGATCTTCTGGAATGTGCATCGGCACAAGGGTCAGGCTCGTAAAACTGTTATCAATCAAGCCGTTGGAACGCCGATTGGCACCGTGACCCCCTTGCTGATCCACATCTGGTCTTTTGTGTTTGCCGCGACGGCGCCTTACTTCTGCTGACAGGAAGCCTAGTCGTGTGGTACAGCTACGTGGTCAAGTGCGGAGGCCTTGAGGCCGGAAAGGCGCCAAAAACCGCGTTTCTGGGGCGTTGCATCGAAAGTGGTATCCCATCCCCTAGGGGACACCACAGCATTTTCTGTCAAA
>CAYRCO010000351.1:0-2184 GCA_964422775.1 uncultured Rhodovibrio sp. | reverse complement strand
GGTTGCCGTCATTCAAGGCGAGACAGGCGGCATCCGGCCGGTATTTGGGCGAAAATGGTGGCGAATCCCCTAGGGGACACCACAGCATTTTCTGTCAAAAAAGGTTGGTGGTGATCTCCACTGTTGCTGGGTGGGGGTGACTTTGTATCACGGCTTGTGCAAATCCATCGAAAGCTGATCCCGACCACCCCGATACCGTCCGGCCATATTTCTCACCGTTCAGGCGCCGCGCATGCGCAGCCAGTCGATCGTCCCCGTCAGCGCACGCCCGGCCCCGTCAGCGCAGGCCCGGCACGGTGGGCTCCAGGGCGCGGATGATGTCCGACAGAGACCGGTCCAGGGTCGCGCGGTCGCCTGCGGGAAGCTCGGCGATCGTGGTTTCCAGCGTGCGCGCCGGGTCCGCGTCTTGCAGCAGTTGCAGGCCGGCCGCGGTGACCTTGAGGCCGACGTTGCGGTGATCCCCCGCGCGCGCCAGCAGGCCGCGATCGACCAGCGCGGTCACGGTGATCGAGGTGGTGCCCATGGTGGACGCGCGCGCCCTGGCCAGGCCGGATACGGTGCGCTCGGCCTCCGGGGCGGTCGCGAAGAAGCGCAGCGCCTGCCACTGCGCCGGGCGCAACTCAGCCCGGTAGCCGGTCGCTTGGTACAGGCGCATCGTCCGCTCAAGCTTCACGGACAAAAGGTTCGGGTCAGTCATCTTGTCGTGACTTTCGTGTTCAGCACGCGGGCTTGGCGTGGTGCCTTCGCCGATCGCGACTTGTGGGTGTATCAGTAATCGTAACAAAATGGCACGTCGCTTTTCGTGTCAAATTCCAAAAAGGATGGGTCTCACCTATCCGTACGGATACTTTCGTGTAAAACAAATGAAATTCAATTATTTTTTACTTTTGCTCTGTAGAAGCAATCATGTTCACTTAGACCGGGTGGTTTTTGTGAGCGCGGGTTGCAACAAGGACGGCAAATAGGGGGCGCAAGTGGCGGCGCAAGAATCGCAGGGCAAGCACGGTCTGGCTCGCTTGAAGGTAAGTACCCGTCTGATCGGCGGGTTTGTCATGCTGACGTCGCTGGCCGTGGGGACCGGCGCTATCGGCTGGTACTCGGTGCGCAGCATCGACGGCGACGTGAACCAGATCACCGAGATCGCTGCGCCGGCGATCGGGATGAGCGATGACCTAGTTGCCAACGTCTGGCAAAGCACCAAGATCGCCGAGGAAATCGCCGGCGCGCACGACCTTGACGAGCTCGGGCAGCTGGAGAAGGAAATCGAGCGGGTCGTCGCCGGCTACGGCACCACCAAGAAGCGGCTGGAGGGTCTGGTCACCGACCCGGCGATGCAACAGCCGCTGGAAGCCGCCGTGTCCGTGAAAGCGGGCTATGACGGCCACGTCGCCGATCTGATCGGGGCACAACGGACGTTGTTGATCGAACGCGACGCGGCCCGGGACAGCATCCGGGCCTTCAATGCGATCGACGCTGAGCTGAAGGAAAAGCTTCGTGCGTTCGCCGAGCGCAACGAAGCGCAGATGCAAAAGGCTCAAAACCGCGGCGACGCGCTGGCTCGAAGCGGCGCTGGGGGAACCGAGGTCAACCGGGTGTTGGGCGCGCTGTTCGAGAACGACTATCCGGTCGTCGAGGCGTCGTTGAAGCTGCAGGCCCTGGTCAACGAAATGGATGCGCTCGCGCGCGCCTATCTGGCCGAGCGTGACGCCGGCGATCTCGCCCAGATCGCGGAGCGTTTCGCCGAACTCGACCAGCGGGTCGATACGTATCTCGATGTCATAAGGGCGCGTACGGAGAGCGCTGGGGGGCGCCGCGACCTGGAAGCGCTCGCCGCCGGGTTCGGCAGTTGGCGCGGGCAGATCACGGGCGATCAAGGTTTGTTCAATAAACATAGCGCGCGCATACAAGCCGGCCTGGACCTGGAGGCCGGGCTGGAGACGCTCGAGCAGTCGGCGGACGAGACGATCGCGCTCTTGAAGCAGATCGCCGCCGCAGCGGACGGCTTCAAGCAAGCCTCCGACGCGAACGCTGAAGCTGCCGTCAGCAAGGCGACCATGACCATCCTGGCGCTGCTGGGTATGGCGGCCGTGATCTCTGTCGGCCTCGTCCTGGTGGTCGTGCGCACCGTCACCAACCCGATCAAGGCGATCACCGGGACGATGCGCAAGCTGGCCGACGGCGACA
>CAYRCO010000350.1:0-2928 GCA_964422775.1 uncultured Rhodovibrio sp. | reverse complement strand
CTTGCCCTCTCGTCACGAAGTTAGAGCGACATTCAGCCCGAAGGCCGGGCCGGCCTTCGGGCATGTCGCCCTAGTCGGTGAACTCGAGCGTCCAGAAGTTCGGCTGGTTCTCGCCCTGCACCGGGAAGTCGATGTTGTCGTTCATCGCCCAGCTGAGCACCTGATGGTGCAGCGGCAGGTAGACCACGTCGTCCTGCACGATCTGCCACACTTCGGCGATCATCTGGTTGCGCTTCTCGGCGTCGATCTCCGAGGCCATCGCCTTGGTCAGCTCGTCCACCCGGTCGTTGGCATAACCGACCTGGTTCCAGCTGCCGCGGCTGCCGGTGTTGGAGTGGAACAGGAAGTTGAAGATGTACTCGCTGTCCAGCGTCGGCACGCCCCAGCCCAGCATGTAGAAGTCGTGCTCGCCTTTCTGCAGCTCGGCGAAGTGCACCGACTTCGGCTGGGCGACCAGGTTCACCTCGATGCCGACCCGGCCCAATAGGCCGGTCACCGCCTCGCAGATCTCCTCGTCGTTGATGTAGCGGTCGTTCGGGCAGTGCAGCGTGACCTCGAAGCCTTCGGGATAGCCGGCCTCCGCAAGCAGTTCCTTGGCCTTCTCGGGGTCGTAGGCCAGGCGCTGGTCCAGCTCCTCGGTATAGCCGTTGACGAACGGCGGCGCGATCATGCCGGCGGGCTCACTGTTGCCGCGCATCACCGAGCGCTTGATCGCCTCGGCGTTGATCGCGTGATACATCGCCCGGCGCACGCGGACGTCGGCCATCGGGTTGCCGTCGGTGTCCGAGTTCAGCAGCTCGTCCCGGCCCTGGTGCATGCCCAGGAAGATCGTGCGGTTCTGCGGCGCCTGGTCGACCTTGACGCCGTCGGTGTTGCGCAGGCGCCCGATGTCCTGCACCGGCGCGTCCAGCATCAGGTCGATCTCGCCCGACAGCAGGGCGGCCACGCGGGTCGAGGCGGACTCGATCGGCTCGAACACCATCCGCGTGATTTCCATGGGGTAATTGTCCATGCCCCACCAGTCGTCGTTGCGTTCGAACACCGTGCGGGTGTCCTGGACGCGCTCGACCAGCTCGAACGGCCCGGTGCCGTTGGCGTTGCGCACCGCGTAGTTCTCCTCGCCCTCGGCGAAGTTCTGCGGCGTCTCGACGTTGTGCTCGGCCGCCCAGCCCCGGTCCATCATGAACAGGTTGGTCAGGTTGTTGGGCAGAATCGGGTTGGGGCCGTCGGTCTCGATCTCGACCTTGTAGGTGCCCACCGCGCGCACGTCCTTCACGCTGGTCAGCAACCCGGCCATGTCGGAGTTTTCGTGCATCGCCCGCTCGATCGAGAAGACGACGTCCTCGGCCGTGAAGTCCTGACCGCCGTGGAACTTCACGCCCTCGCGCAGTTCGAACACCCAGACGTTCTCGTCGTCCTCGTGCACGTACCAGTCCGTCGCCAGACCCGGCGTCAGCTCCAGATCGATGTCGCGCCAGATCAGCGGATCGTAGATCTGGTGGGAGATGGTGTGGGTCGGACCCTCGTTCTGGGCGTGCGGGTCCAGGGTCAGGCTGTCCGCCGCCGCAGTCCAGTTGAGTTCCCGCGCCTCCGCGGTCCCCGCGACGGCGAGCATCAGCGCGCCTGCTGCAACGGACCCCAGGGCCGCCGCTGGCGAATTGAGTTTCATCGAAGCCTCCAAGATGTGCAGCGGATCGCCGCCGAAACCGGCGGAAGCGTCCGCTGTCTAGGTTAGATGCGAAAAAGGTTCTCACCTGTCAGTAAGCCTGTCCAGATTCGACGCGGGCCACGCCGGCGACCCCCGCGGCCGATCAAACGGCGCTCGCCACCCAAGACATCGGGGCGGTCGAGCGTGGCCTTCTTGGGCGCTTTCGGCCGCCACCGTTCCACGGCCGCTGCCGACCCGTCCTAAGCAGTGCCGCCGCGCAGCAGTGCCGCAGTGCCGACCGGCGGTCCGCACGGGCTGTCAGGACGGTCCGATCAACGCGAACAGCACGGACAGCGTGAGCACGGACAGAACGGTCGAGGCGAGAATGGCCGACGTCGAGCGCTGGGTGTAGGTGCCGTACTGCTGGGCCAGGACGAAGACGAGCGCGCCGGCCGGCAGCGCCGCCAGGACGACGGCGGAGACGGCCCACAGGCGCTCCATCTCCAGGACATGGAACGCCAGCACATAGGTTAGCGCCGGCTGCACCAGCAGCTTGAGGGCGACGAGCCAGCTCACCTCCCCGGCCCCGGCCGTCATCGACCGGCCGACCAGGAACAGCCCCATCGCGAACAGGGCGCACGGCGCGGCGGCCGCGGCCAGGATGTCGAAGAAGGTTCCGGCCGCGACCGGGATCGGCAGGTCCAGGGCAGACCAGGCCAGGCCGGCGACCGCGGCCAGGATCAGCGGACTGGACGCGACCCCCTTGCCCACGTTCGCGAGCAACCTGATCGGCCCGGCACCACGGCTGAAGTCCGCCTCCAAGAGCACGATCCCAAGGCCCATCAGGACCGCGCCGTGCCACACGGTGGCGACCACCGCCGGCAGCACGCCCTGATCGCCGAACGCGGTCTGCAGCAGCGGGATGCCCATATAGCCGGTGTTGGAAAACACCGCCGTCAGCCCGTGCAGCGACAGCGTGCCGAGGCGGCCCGGGAAGACGAACGCCGCGAGCGCGAGCGCCAGCGCGAAGGTCGCGATCTGCGCCCCGCCGAGCGCCAGCAGGAACGGCCAGTTGAAGATGTCCCCGATATCGACCCGCGCCATCGAGATCACGAACAGGGCCGGCAGCGCGACGTAATAGACGAAGCCGTTGAGCGCGTCGGTGCTGGCCTCGCCGAGCAGCCGGAACCGGCCGCACAAGTACCCGGACAGGATGATCCCGAACACCGGGATCACGACTTGGATGACTGCGATCATGCGAACCTGGCGGGATGGCGATC
>CAYRCO010000349.1:0-2945 GCA_964422775.1 uncultured Rhodovibrio sp. | reverse complement strand
CGAGCACGTTCATGGCGTCGAAGGTGTTGGTGGCGAAGATCTGTGGGTCCTTGCCGGCGTAGTCGCGGAAGCGCTGCTCGAAGGCGCGGTTGCGCTCGGCGCTCTGCTCTGAGGCGACCTCTTCCAGGCCGTAGATCCCCTCGACCAGCTGCGCGCCGGCGAGTTCGATGAAGTCGGCGTTGGTCTGGTCCTGGGTCACGAACCAACGACCCTCGTAGCCGGCCTGAAAGGCGTTCGACATGATCCGCGCGGAATCCTCGGGCGTGCCGACCAGGACGATCGAATCCGGATCGTTGGCGAGCGCGCTTCGCACCTCGCTGCGGTAGCTGGGCTTGCCTGGGCTGTAGGTAATCGTCTCGGCCACCGGCGTGCCGTAGGCCTCGAACGCGCGCGCGATCGGCTCCTTGAACGACACCATCGCGGGCGCGTTGCCGACCATCAGCACCGGCTTCCGGGTTGCCTCCTCGCCCGCGAGGTAGCTGGCGTCGGTCGCCGCGCGCGCGATCGCCCGGCCGCCCAGGCTGTCCGACGGCACGGTGCGGAAACAGACGTCCTTGCACGCCCGGTCGAGCGCGGTGGTGCCGGCGGTGGGCGAGACCATCGGCACGTCGTTCTGCAGGATCGGCTGGCGCGCGCCGGAGAAGGACAGCGAGGTCGGCCCCACGACCGCCAGCACGTCGTCGACGTTGATCAGCTTCTGCGCGGCGGTGGTGCCGGCGTCGACCACGCCCTCGGTATCGCCCTGAACGAACGCGATCTCGTGGCCGGCGATGCCGCCGGTCTCGTTGACCTCGTCGGCGATCATCTGGGCGACCGGCTGGACGTTGCTGCCGACCCAGGCGTACTGCCCGGTGAACGGCAGCAGCAGGCCGATCTTGAGCTCGGCGTCGTGCGCGCGGGCCGCCGACCCGGCGGTGAGCGTGCCGGCGGCGGCGCAGGCGGCAAGGCCGCCCAGCACACCGATCCGGCGCAGGGCGCGTGTCAACGACAGCTTCATCGTGATCCTCCCCCGGTTGTCTTGTCTTCCTCAGGCCTTATCGGCTTGGCCGGCATGTTAGCCGCGGGATTTCAGCTTGAGAAGCCGGGGGAGTGGCCGCAGTAAAGGTGTCTCAGCCCGCGATCAGCGAGAACAGGAAACCGCCGAAGACGAGCACGATCAGCCCGCCCAGGACGGTGTAGATGCCGATAATCAAGCCCAGCAACGGCACCGACAGCGTCTTTTCGGTCAGGCGCAAGGCCTTCAGGCCCGGCGACTGCGCCATGTCCGGGGCAGCGTGGCCCGTGTCGGTGACCTGGTCCTTGAGTTCGCGCAGGTAATCCAGGCCGCGTTTAAGCGGCCCGGGCCGCGCCTCGGCGTGCGCGGTGTCCGCGGTTTGTACCGTCATGTGCTTGGTCCCTTTGTTTTGCTGTGCCCTTGATATGCCGATGCGCGCGCGCCGGCACAACGCCCACGCGTTTTACGATTGGATGACAGCGGCGGGAGCGGCCAGACCCAACAGGCGCATGAGCACCGTGATCAGCCCCGGGTCACCAGCTCCGCCGGCGGCTTGGAGAAAAAGGATTCGCAGCCGTCCTCGGTCACCTGAATGGTCTCCGACAGGCCGACCAGGTACTGGTCCTCCACGCCGTAGATCCAGGGCAAGAGGTGCAGGGTCATGCCCTTTTGCATCGGCGTATTCTCGCCGCTCTTGAGCGACAGGATATAGCCCTCGTCCCAGCTGGGCGGGAAGGCGATGCCGATCGAGTAGCCGGCGCGGGTGATCAGGTAACCGCCCAGCTTGTTGTCGTTGATGATGTTGTGGTTGAGCTGGTCGATCTCGCCCGCCGTCATGCCCGGGCGGATCGCGTCCAAGAGGTGCGCGCGCGCTTCCTGCACGATGCCGGCGGCCTTGCGGACCGACTTGGGCGGATCGCCGGTGAAGACGGTGCGCATCATCGCGGTGTGGTAGCGCCGGAAGCAGCCGCCGACCTCCAGGAACACGATCTCGTCGCGCTCGATTCGCCGGCCTTCCCAAGTGGCGTGCCCAACCAGGGTGCGCGGCCCGCTGGTGACGTAGGGCAGCACCGCAGGGTACTCGCCCCCGACCTTGAACATCGCCGCACAGATCTCAGCCGCCACCTCGTTCTCGTAGACGCCGGGCGCGGCGGCGGCGAGTCCGGCTTCCATGCCCGCCTCGGTCGCGCGCGCGGCGTGGCGCATCACCGTCAGCTCCTCGTCGGACTTGACGATCCGGCCCTCCTCGACGATGCCGAAGATGTCGACGAAGCGCGTGTCCAGGAAGGTCGAACGCATCCGGTCCTGCTGGTAGGCCGGGAAGAAGTAGCTGTTGCGCTCGTAGCCGATCACGTTGTGATCCAGCCCGAACTCCTTCAGCGCGTGCCACAGCGTCTCGATCGCATCGCCGGTGTCGGAATAGGGCCGGGTCACCTCCACCCAGGTGCGGGCGTGGACGTTGGTCTCCTCCAGCCGGCGGGTGATCATGAACGGTTCGCCTTCCAGCGGCACCACCAGGCACTGGAAGTAGGAGTAGCCGGTGGTCTGGTACTCCGTCAGATAGCAGAGGTTCTCGGGATCGGTGATCACCGCGACCTCGATGTGCCGCTCCGCCATCCGCCGGCGCAGCTCGCCCAGCCGGCGGGCGTGCTCGGCCATCGAGAAGGTCATGTCGTCACGATCGCGCACCCTGGTGTCTCCCCTTGGCAGGCGGCCCGCGCGCGATCCCCCCGGGTGCGCGGGCACGAAAGATGGTCAAGCGCGCCAACGCTGGCTGGCCGCGAAAGGTCTGTCCAGGCCCGTTTTAGGGCAAGATGCTGAAACGTGGAATCACGTTTCAGCTGAATCTTGCCCTCTCTTCAAAAAGTTAGAGCGACCTTCAGCCCGAAGGCCGTCTCGGCCTTCGAGCATGTCGCTCTAGCCGCCGACCGCACGCGGGGTCAGCGCCGGC
>CAYRCO010000348.1:0-2964 GCA_964422775.1 uncultured Rhodovibrio sp. | reverse complement strand
GTCGACGTCGACGTCGAGCTTCTCGACGGTCAGCTTGACGTTCGCCTTGATCGTCTCGTCGCCGTTCAGGCGGCCGTCCTGGATCGCTTGGCGGACGGCCTTCTCGATCTCGCGCTGCGAGGTGACGCCGACCTTTTTCAGGAACTTGCGCACCTCGATGTTGAAGGTTTCCTCGTTCATGGGCGCGTGCCCTCCCCATCGGTTTTGTGTGTATGCCGTCCATCCGGAGGTACGCCGGCCGTGCGCCGGCGTCAAACGTCCGGGCGCGGCATGGCCGCAGCAACGTGCCTTAAGGTGTTTTTAACCCTGCCTGTTCGATCAATAAGTGCACGCCGGCGCGCGTCGTCGTCCACGTCCCGCTGGCCGCGCCCCGATCCGACCCGCCGCCCTTCAGGAGAGCGTTCCCATGCGCCTGACCGACCAGCAATGCGCCCAGTTCGCGCGCGACGGCTACCTGTTCCTGCCTGACCAGTTCGACCCCGAGGAGGTCGCTGCGCTGCGCGCCGACATCCCGCGGATCTTCGCCATGGACCGGGAGGAGATCTGGCGCGAGAAGGACGGCACCAGCGTCCGCACCGCGTTCGCCGCGCACACCTATTCGGACGCCTTCGGCAAGCTCGCCCGGCATCCGCGGATGGTCGAGCCGGTGCAGCAGCTGCTCGGCGGCGAACTCTATGTCCACCAGTTCAAGATCAACGGCAAGGCGGCCTTCCAGGGCGACGTCTGGCAGTGGCACCAGGACTACGGCACCTGGTCGCGCGACGACGCCATGCCGACGCCGAACGCCATGAACATTTCGGTGTTCCTGGACGACGTCACGCCGGTCAACGGCGCGCTGATGCTGATCCCGCGCAGCCACACCGACGGCGTCCAGAAGGCGAAGTACGACGCCACCACGACCTCCTACCCGCTCTACGAACTGGACATGGCGCGGGTGAAGGATCTGGCCGACGCCAACGGCATCGTGGCACCCACCGGCAAGGCGGGGTCGATGCTGATGTTCCACGGCAACCTGGTGCACGCCTCGCCGCCCAACATCAGTCCGTGGAGCCGGATGATCGCCTACGTCACCCTCAACCGCTGCGACAACGCGATCCAGCAGTTCAAGCGACCGGCCTGGATCGCCCACCGCGACTTCGCGCCGATCCAGTGCCTACCCGACGACTGCCTGCGGATCGGCGCCGAAACGCCGGCGGAGTAGGCCTCCGCCGGCGGCTTGCCGCGTTTCCCCTGCCGGTCTAGCCTCTCGGCAAAAGATCAGGGCCACGACAGGGGAGAGGCCGGCGATGAACCTCTATTCCATGCTGCGCCGGCGCGCTGAGGCGGGCCGACCGGTCACGGTCGGCCTGATCGGGGCCGGCAAGTTCGGCACCATGTTCCTGGCCCAGGCGCGCCACACGCCGGGCCTGCAGGTGCTGGGCGTCGCCGACACCAACCCGCAGAGCGCCCACGGCGCCCTCACCGAGGCCGGCTTCGCGCCCGACCGGCTGGCGCAGGACTTCGACACCGCGCGGCGGAACGGCACGACGGCCGTGGTCGAGGATGCGCAGAGCCTGGTCGCGGCGGACGGGCTGGACGTCGTGGTCGAGGCGACCGGCAACCCCGCCGCCGGCATCCGCCATGCCCGGGCCTGCGTCGATCACGGCCGGCACTTGGTCAACGTCAACGTCGAGGCGGATGCGCTGTGCGGCCCGCTGCTGGCCCGCGAGTTCCAGCAGGCCGGCTTGGTCTACACGCTCGCCTACGGCGACCAGCCGGCGATCATCTGCGAGCTGGTCGACTGGGCGCGCACCAGCGGCCTGCCGGTGGTGGCCGCCGGCAAGGGCACCAAGTACCTGGAGAGCTTCCACCTCTCCACCCCCGACACGGTTTGGGACCTGTACGGCATCGCGCGCGAGGCGGCCGAGCGCGCCGGCATGAACGCGCAGATGTTCAATTCCTTCATCGACGGCACCAAGTCCGGGATCGAGATGGCCGCGGTCGCGAACGCGGCCGACCTCGGCGTGCCGCCCGACGGGCTCGCCTTCCCGCCGTGTTCGGTCGACGACCTGGCGCACGTGCTGCGCCCGCCCGAGGTCGGCGGCCGGCTGCACCGCGCGGGCCAGGTCGAGGTGGTGTCGTCGCTGGAGCGCGACGGCCGGCCGATCGAACGCGACCTGCGCTGGGGCGTCTACGTCACCTTCGCCGCGCCCAGCGACTACACCCGCGAGTGCTTCCGCGAATACGGCCTGGTGACCGACGTCTCGGGCACCTATAGCGCGCTCTACCGCCCGTATCACCTAATCGGGCTGGAACTCGGCGTCTCGGTCGCCAGTGCCGCGCTGCGCGGCGAGCCGACCGGCGCGCCCGCGGCCTTCAACGGCGACGTGGTCGCGGTCGCCAAGCGCGACCTCAAGGCCGGCGAGCGGCTGGACGGCGAGGGCGGCTACTGCGTCTGGGGCCGGCTGATGCCGGCATCCGACAGCCTGGCTGCGGGCGCCCTGCCGATCGGTCTCGCCCACGGCCTGACGCTGAGCCAGGACGTGCCCCAGGGCGCGGTCGTGCCACGCGCGGCCGTGCAGCTCGACCCGGCCGACGGCGCCGTCGCCGCCCGGGCGGCGATGGAGCGGATGTTCGCCCCGCGGCAGGCCGCGCAGTAGGCGTTCGAGCGCGACTCCGTAGGGTGAATTCGCCGCGTCAGCGGTACTCCACCGGCTGCAGCCCGCCCGGACGCGGTGCCTGTCGGCGGGTTGCTGAAGCGAACCCGCCCTAAGGCGTCACTACGGCCCGTCCCACACCGCGACGCGGGCGCCGATCGCGCTTGCCAGGCGGTCGCGCAGCTCCGCGTCCACCGCCGGCGGCACAATCGCGAGGTCGAGCGTGGCCGAGGCCGGCGGCCGGTCGACAAGGGCTTCCGCCACCGCGGGCGCCAGCACGGCGACCCGCGGCGCCGCCTGGTCGAGCGCGGTCGCGACCGTGCGCGCG
>CAYRCO010000347.1:0-2966 GCA_964422775.1 uncultured Rhodovibrio sp. | reverse complement strand
ACCGGACTTCGAGCATGTCGCTCTAACTTCTTGAAGAGAGCGTAAGATTCAGCCGGAAGGTGGTTCCATCTTCCGGCATCTTGACCTAGTCAGCCAACCGGGCGCACGCGCACCTGATGGCCTTGCGTGCGTTCCGGCGTGACCGGTACGTGCTCGGTCGAGACCAGATCCCCGACCTCGACCTCATCGCCCGGATGGCGGACAACGTGGACGCGCAGCGCGTAACTGGCGTGCGGGTTCGCCGGGTGGCCCTGGAGTTCGAACGGGACCCGCGTTTCCTCCCCGGCACGGTGGGCGACGCCGGCCAAGCGGGCGACGGCGAGTTGGCGGCTGGCCGCGTCGGCCCGGCTGACGTCCTGCAGTTCGACCCGCGCGGTCGCGCCCTCGAACGTGGGACAATCCGCGCCGATCAGGATCTCCCCGGTTACCGCCATCTACACCCCCGCCCGCAAAGCTGCTTCTTGCTGTTTAACCGGTTTCGCCGGACGCTGTCAGCGCTTCTGGCTCTTCGTGCCGGTCTTGCCCTTCGCTTTGCCGCCCGACTCAGGGTCTGCCGGCGGCGGCGGTGCACCGTCCCCGGCAAGCCCCACATCGGCCATCTGCGCTGCGGGCGCTTCCGGCACCGACGGACCCGCTTCGGCATGCTCCAGGTCCGGCGGCGGCGGGGCATCGTGCCCCCCATCCGCAACGCCCCCAGCCGCACCCCCCGCAGCTCCCGCGTCACCCGGATCAGCTGGCGGCGGCGGCACGTCCGCCGAGGCGGCTTCCGGGTCCTGCGCGCCGGCGTCGCCGGGCGGTGGGGGCGGTCCGTCGGCGGCACCCGCGTCCTGCAGGTCGCCCGCCATGGTCGGGTCGTCCGGCGGCGGTGGCCCGGTATCGCCGGCATCCGCCGCGACGACCGCGGTCGCGCTCGCTTCGCCCTCCGAGGGCGGCGGTGGGGCGTCCACACCGCCGTCGTCCGTCATCACGCCCTCTGCCGTCATCTCGGGCGGGGGCGGCGCGCCCACGGCCGCCGCCGTCGCGGCTTCGGCGCCGCCTGTGCCGGGGATTCCGGCCACCGTGATCGTCACCGTCATGCCAGACGTCATGTCCGCCTCCCCTGCGACTGTCGATCCATGGACGCCCCGCTCAGCGCAGCGTGACGCGCTCGACCTTGTTGTCGACGATGTAGACATCCACCGGCCGGCCGTTGGCGCGCGCCGCGCACAAGGCGGTGAAGACGTTGCCCACGCCGTCGGCGGCGCCTGTCTTGACCTTCTTCCAGCCGCTCACGCCGCTGACGATCGCCCAACAGTTCTGGCCGTGGTGGGTCGCGTAGGTACGGCTGACGGTTACGTTGCTGTGCCACATGAGATCTGATCCTTCCCCGATGAAACGCCGGACCGGCGGCCGGCTTTAGACAAGTTGCGCGCGGTACAGCTTGCTGCCGTCCGCGTAGACGTGGAGCTTGCGCGTGTTGGCGACCGCCTCGACCACCGTGGCGAAGACGTTGCTCACGCCGTCGTTCGTGTCCGCCTCGATCCGGCGCCAGCCCATGCCCGAGAGCAGCGCCCAGGCATTCTTCTCGTGGTGGGTCGTGTAGGCGCGGCTGACCGTCACGTTGTGGTGCCAGACCGTGTACATCGCGTGGATTGCCGCGATGTCGCCCGCGCTCAAGCCGCTGCGCTGGCCGATCGGGATGCCCGCCGGGATCGTCTCGATCGTCGGCTGGCCGTTCTTGGAAAACGCCCAGGTCGGATAGTGCATGATCGACCCGTAGTCGTAAGGCCCGTAATCATCGCCGTCGCTGATGTGTTGATTGAAGTTGTGCTCCTTGCCGGACTCGATGTTTTGCCAGTTGATCTTGACGTGCTTGTCCCGGTCCTCGCGGCTCTGCTCATGCCACAGACCGAAGGCGTGGCCGATCTCGTGGATGGCGGCGCCGACACCGCAGCCGCCGGCCAGCCCGATGTCCTGACGCCCGCCACGCATGCCGACCTGCGACCAGCAGCCGTTCGCCTCGCGGAAGCGTACGTAGTTCGGGTATTGGCTGGCGTTCGCGCTGGTGCGCTGCACGAAACGCATCGCCGTGTTCTGTTCCCAGTGCGCGATGGCGTCGTGGACGCGCTGCTGGTTCGGCAGCCCGGAATCGATTTCGTAGGGCATCAGACCGCCGGGCCAACGCAGGTGCTGCCCGGTGATCCCCACACCATGCTGCAGGTCGCCGGCCTCGTCCGGCGTGCCGGTCAAGACCTTTCGGTCGACCTCTTGCATCTCCTCGACCGTGCCGAGCACGATACAGCCCTCGAACACCGCCATACCGTCGACGACCGTGTACTGAACCGGCTTGCGCTTGAACGTGACCCCTGAGACGAAGCCCGTGCGCACCTCGTCGCTGTCTAACAAGCCGCCCTTCTTGTCGTAGTCTTCCTCAATACCGGCCATCACCACCTCCCCTGCCGTATTTCTGACCGTCCACAACCGTGAAGAACTTGAAGGTCCGACGCCGACGAAGATCGGCTGCACTTCCTAATTGTCCTCACAGGGGGAATGATGACCCCAAATGTTCCCGAACAGCTGTGTCATGGCGAGGTCATGAGAAGGTCGAAAAAGGGACAGGTGGCCGCATAAGTCGGGCGGCTCTCGCCCACCACACATGGTCGCGGGCACGACGGCGCAGGCTATCGGTCTACGCGCCGGGCGCCCGCTTCCTGGTGCGCGACGCGCCGTAGCGCTCGATCAGCGCCACCAGGACCACGACCGTCAGCAAGACCGGCCAGAAATCCAAGTGGTTGTCCCGGCTCCAGCGGGTCAGATCGAAGCCCCACCACCAGGGATTGTCCGCCCAGCGGGCGCCGACGTGCGCGACCTCTCGGCCGTAATAGAAGCCGATCGCGAACATCGCCCCGTAGCGCGGCCGCCGGCAGGCCGAGCCGGCCAGCACGGCCACGGCCGCCAGCAGCGGGTGCGACAGGTGCCAGGTTTCC
>CAYRCO010000346.1:1762-2968 GCA_964422775.1 uncultured Rhodovibrio sp. | reverse complement strand
GTCGGAACAGGGGCAACCCGCCGCCGCGCCCGCTTCCTCTCTTCACGCCCCGTACGCTCCCCATGCGCCGCCCCCCGCCGCAGGACGACCGCCCGCACCGCGAACTGCACGGCCGGCACAAGAGCCGGCCGCTGCGCCGGGCCCAACAGCGGGTGATGGACGAGCTACTGCCGCGCCTGCGCGTCGATCCGCCGGAAACTGGCACGCTGGACCCGCGCGCGACCTTCGATCCGGGCATCCGCGAGCTCTGGCTGGAAATCGGCTTCGGCGCCGGGGAGCACCTCGCCTGGCAGGCCGCGCACCATCCGCACGCCGGCGTAATCGGCGCGGAACACTTCCGCGACGGCATCGCGCGCCTGCTGCGCCAGGTCGAGAGCGAACAGCTGACCCGCAACGTCCGGGTCTATCCGGGCGACGGACGCGACCTCCTGGACGGACTGCCGGAGGCGTGCCTTACCCGGGTGTTCGTGCTGTTCCCGGACCCCTGGCCCAAGCGCAAGCACCACAAGCGCCGCTTCGTGCAGCAGGCGCAGCTGGACCAGCTGGCCCGCGTGCTGGCCGACGGCGGCGAACTGCGCCTGGCGACCGACGATCCGAGCTACCAGCGCTGGATGCTGATCGAACTGGAACGCCACTGGGCGTTCGACTGGACGGCCGAACGCGCGGCCGACTGGCGCCGGCGCCCGGACGACTGGCCGGCGACCCGCTACGAACAGAAGGCCGTTGCCGAAGGCCGTCAGCCGATCTTCCTGACCTACCGCCGGGTCGCGCGGACAGGGTAGGTTTTGCGACCCGCCGTGTCATGCGCTCTCGCTTGAGGGGGGAGGGAGGGGCCCACGGCAACGACCGTAGCCTAGGCAGACGTGTGGCGGCCGCAACGTTGACGATTCCCCGTCCGACTGGACTTGCGAGCGGGCCCGTGCGCCGCTATGTTGCTGTTACGTCATAGTTCGGTTGGCTGGCGTTCGACGCTGCCGACCGGGCCGCCGAAGGGCGGGCCTCGTGGCCCGCTTTTTTGTTATCGGCCCCCTGCAAGCCGCGCCCCCAAGCGCGGCCGAGGAACCTTGACAACGGCATATTCTGCCGGCGACCGGCGGCGCTTGCGCGCTGCGCCGGGGCCGGCGGCACGCAACCCGAGGACACGGGCAAGCTGACGGTCATGGCCGACGACGCCCAGACCACTGATCAGACCACCGGCCAGAGCAC
>CAYRCO010000346.1:0-1662 GCA_964422775.1 uncultured Rhodovibrio sp. | reverse complement strand
CACCGGCCAGAGCACTGATCAGCCCCCTGATCAGACTGCCGACGGGACGGCCGCACCGGCGACCGGGGCGACCGCGACGGCCGGCGGCGCGGGCGAACCGCGCAAGACCGCCACCGGCAAGGCCGCGGAGATCGAGGCGCTGGTCGAGCCCACGCTGGAGAGCATGGGCTACCGGATCGTGCGCACCATCCTGACCGGCGACGGCGACGACGCGCGCCTGCAGCTGATGGTGGAGCCGGACGACGGGTCGATCATCGACGTCGAGGGCTGCGCCGACTGCAGCCAGGCGATCGAGGCGATCCTGGACGTCGAGGATCCGCTGCCGGGCGGCTACAACCTGGAGGTCTCCTCCCCCGGCATGGACCGGCCGCTGACCCGGCTGTCGGATTACGACCGCTTCGCCGGCTACCTGGCGCGGGTCGAGCTGGTCGAGCCGTTCGAGGGCCGGCGCCGCCTCAAGGGCGAGCTGCTGGGCGTGGTCGACGGCGAGGTCTCGATGGAGGTCGACGGGATGGAGTGGCGGATCAGCTTCGACGAGATCGACAAGGCGAAGCTGGTGCTGACCGACGAGATGCTGAAGCAGGCCCAGCAGGCCGCGAAGCAGGAAGAGAAGCAGGCGAAGAAGGCCAAGCGCGGCAAGCGCTGAGCCCTCGCGCCCGACCGGACACCCGACATACGGATGCCGGCCGCCCGACCGCGCGGCCGATCCCCAAGCAGGCGAGAACGAGAGCGCAAGATGGATACGGCAACGGCCTTCAAGACGGAAATGCTGCAGGTGGCCGACGCGGTCGCCCGCGAGAAGGGGATCGACCGCGAGGAGGTCCTGCAGGCGATGGAGTCGGCGATTTCCAAGGCCGGCCGCGCCAAGTACGGCCACGAGCACGACATCCGCGCGGAGATCGACCGCAAGAGCGGCGAGATCAAGCTGCGCCGCTACCGCGAGGTCATGGAGAACGCCGAGGCGGTCGAGGACGAGCACACCCAGCTGCCGCTCGATCAGGCCAAGGTGCAGGATCCCAACATCGAGGTCGGCCAGCATATCATCGAGGAGCTGCCGCCGATCGACCTCGGCCGGATCGCCGCCCAGACGGCCAAGCAGGTGATCGTCCAGCAGGTCCGCGACGCCGAGCGCCAGCGGCAGTACGAGGAGTACAAGGACCGCGTCGGCGAGGTGGTCAACGGCATCGTCAAGCGCGTCGAGTTCGGCAACGTCTACGTCGACCTGGGCCGCGCCGAGGCGATCATGCGCCGCGACGAGTCGCTGCCGCGCGAGACCTACCGCACCGGCGACCGGATCCGCGCCTACATCTACGACGTCCGCGCCGAGCCGCGCGGCCCGCAGATCTTCCTGTCGCGCAGCCACCCGCAGTTCATGGCGAACCTGTTCCGGCAGGAAGTGCCGGAGATCTACGACGGCATCATCGAGATCAAGTCGGTCGCGCGCGACCCGGGCTCCCGCGCCAAGATCGCGGTGCTCAGCCACGACAGCTCGATCGATCCGGTGGGCGCGTGCGTGGGCATGCGCGGCAGCCGCGTGCAGGCCGTGGTCGGCGAGCTGCAGGGCGAGAAGATCGACATCATCCCCTGGTCCGAGGAGCCGGCGACCTTCGTCGTCAACGCCCTGGCGCCCGCCGAGGTGTCCAAGGTCGTGCTGGACGAGGA
>CAYRCO010000345.1:0-2972 GCA_964422775.1 uncultured Rhodovibrio sp. | reverse complement strand
AAAAGCCCGGGATGCCGGCGATTCCGATGGGCTCGTGCGTCGAGTTGTAAAGCGAATCAACACACCGGGCACCGGCACTCGCGGATAAGCGTTAAAAAGCTTTACAGGGGACACCCTCACCAACCGGCCGCCGGATAAATAAGCCCTGACACTATCGGTCCGGGCGCTGAGGTGACGGGGGGTGACGGATGCTTTGACAGCCCCTGTCGACCCTTGCGGGCTTTACACCGGCGGCGCGCCCGCGGATAAACTTCCCGCCGCGATGCCTGTGGGATACGCGAGTTGGATCGGCGCGAACGCCTCCGCGTGCAGCACGCGCCGGGCGGTCATGTCGAAGCCCTGGCCGGCGGTGAGCGCGTGCACCGTCACCGGCGACACGGCGATCGGATCGCCCTGGGCGATCTCGGCGACGTTGGAACGCTCGATCGACCAGCTGTCGACCACGATCACGTGGCCGCTGCCGATCGTCTCCAGGACCCGGCCCGGATGCACGACCACGGCGGTGTCCTCGCCCAGGCCGATGCCGAGGCGCTCCGGGTTGGCTGCGCCGACTTCCAGCAGCCGGGTCAAGCGGCCGCGTTGGACGAAGTGGCTGTCGATCACCACCCCGGGCACGAAGCCGAGGCCGCTGGTCATCTTGACGTTGCCCTTGTGCAGGCTCGCCGCCGCCTCGCCGTCGTAGATCATGGTGCGCGACATCGCCGCCGCGCCGGCGCTGGTGCCCGCGATCACCGCGCCTTCGGCGTGTCGCCGGCGCATCGCCGCCAAGAGCGCCGTGCCGCCCAGGATGTGGGTCAGGCGCAACTGGTCGCCGCCGGTCAGGAACACCACGTCCGCCGCGCTGACCTGCGCCGCGATCGCCGGGTCGTTGGCGTGCTGCCGGTTGCGTACGTCGAGCAGGTGCACCTCGGCGACTCCCATCGCCGCGAAGGTCTCTTGATACATCGGCAGCACGATTTCGGGGATCTGGCTGGCCGTGGCGATCACCGTCACGACCGGCGCGGGCGTGCCGGCGAGCGTGAGGGCGCGGCGCAGGACGGCGCGTGCGGAGGTCTTGTCCTCCGCGCCGCCGATCGCGACGAAAAAGCCTGCGGCTGAAGCGTTGGCGGCGACGGCGGACATGGGTTTCGGCGTCCGAAAAGGGCGCGGCGCGCGGGCCCGGGGTTGCGTCATAAGGTAAGGCACGCGCGCGGCGCTTGGTACGGAAAGCGTAGGACGCCGCGGTTATCGAAAGCTTAGGACGCCGCGGTTTCGGAAGACTGGACGTTGTCGTTCGGCATCCGCCCAGAGATCAGGTGCAGGGTGCGGTAATGCTCGGCCACGGCACGCGGCATGCGGAAGCGCACGTTGCCGTCGACGAACTCGAGCGTGCCGGTCGTGGGTTCGAACGCCACACGGTACTCGCCCGCCGGGGCGACGAGCGAACGCCCATCAGGGCCGGTCAGCACGATCCGCCGGTCCGGGCCGCGGTCGTTGATCTTCAAGGCGCAGGTCACAGTCATGGCAGCAACCTCCCTTATGTTGTCGGCGCCGCTTGGCTCCGGGGCGCCGGTCGAGGACATATAATCTGCGCGCACGTGTACGCATTTATGCATGCTGATTTCGCTGGCACCGTTATGCGCTGGACGCGCGGGCGGGAGCGCGCACGCCCCGTGATTCCGGCAAAAAAAACGCCGGTGTCCCGTGCGAAGGGACACCGGCGCTTGCCAACTCACCTGCTGGGTGAGGCTCTTCGAGGAGACGCCTTACAGCAGGTCGATCACCACGCGGCGGTTGGCGCGTTCGCGGACCTGATCGCCGCGCTCGATCGCCGGGCGGGTCTCACCGCGCGCGGCGACGCCGATCCGGTCCTCGGCGACGCCCATCTCGACCAGCACGTCACGCACCGCCTCGGCCCGGCGCAGCGAAAGCGTCTGGTTGTAGGCGTCCGTGCCCGTGCTGTCGGTGTAGCCGGTGACCACGATGTCCACGCTCTGGTCGTCCTGCGCGGCCTGGGCGGCCTTGCGGATGATGCCCCGGGCCTGCTGGTCGACCTCGGCGCTGTCGAAGGCGAAGGTGACCGTCCAGGATTCCTGCGCGTCGGCATCGGGGCTGACGGCCGGAGCCTCTTCGGCCTCCGCCGTGTCGGCGTCCAAGCCCGCGCGCAGCTGGTTGTAGGCGGTGCGGAAGCCCTGGCGGCAGGCCTGAATGTCGTCCGCCTGGTGGCCCTCTTCCTGCTGCTCGATCCAGCAGTCCAGGCGCGCCTGCGCCCGCGCGGCGACGTCCGGCATCTTGGTCCGCGCCGAGGCGTCCAGGATTGTCACCAGGTTGGCGCGGGCGTCCGCGATCTCCTGCGTCTTGTCAGCCGGCAGGTTCCAGTCGCTCAGCGCCTCGGGCTCAGCGACCACGCCGCTGGCGGTCACCTTGGCCTTGTCGGCGAAGTGCTCCGCGTCGTACCAGTCGCTTTCCCCGACCTCGGACCGGGCGAAGGCCTTGTATTCGACCGTCAGCGCGCGGGTGAACTCGTTGCCCGCGGTCGCCTCGATGCTCTCCAGGTTCTGCGAATCGTAAATCGCGCAGCCGGACAGCAGCGCGGCCGACACGCCGACTGCCAGAAGATGATTCAAACGCATGCGTATATCCTTTTCATTCGCGTTCTTGTCGTCGTTGGATGGGTGTCCGTGGGCGCGGATACCACCAAATGCCGGGTCCATCGCCAATACATGTGCCCCGTGTCTCCGGGCCTACCCTTACCACCCGACGCCACGCGCGCGGACTGGGCGTTTCCCGATCCGGTGGGTTTCGCAAGCGGGCGGAAGCACAACCGGAATCACGTTCAAGATGTTACAGGCGTAAATCAGGAAGCGCGAGCGTTTGCACCCTTGCGCGAGAGTTTGCGCCGAATACGATTGTAGGCCGGCGCGCAGGCGTCCCCAAGGTTGCCGGCCGGCGCGATCCGCGCCGAGCCCGTATGTGAGCGCGCACTTCGGAAC
>CAYRCO010000344.1:0-3056 GCA_964422775.1 uncultured Rhodovibrio sp. | reverse complement strand
CGGAGTCCGCCGCCACGGCCGGTCCGCCGGCCGAGACGCGTGCGGCCGGGCCCGTGCCGCCCGGCCCGAAACCGTCGGTGCCCGCGGGCTTCGACGCCCGACAGGCGCGCAGCCAGGTGGGCTTTACGCGTCCGCCGCTGCCGCCGATGCGCCCCAGCTTCCCGCGCGTGAGCCCGGCGGCGCTCGATGGCATCGCGCTGGAGCGTGCGCTCACCCTGTTCGGCAAGCCGACCGACGTGCGCCGCGGGCCGCTCTTGACCACCTGGACCTACGCCGGCGCCCACTGCGCGTTGGAGATCGACTTCCACTTCTCGGTCGTCGACAACGCCATGCGCGCGCACGAGAGCCGTATCCTGGGTCCCGCCGCCGCGGGCCTGTGCCTGCACGACCTCGCCCTGCCGAACGCCGCGATCGCGGAGCGGTGAGCGGTTACGTCTTGTCAGCCGAACTTGCCCGGGCGGCCCGCAGCGCATAGGTAGGGCGCGGGGGGCGTTGGACGTCTTGCGTCCGCGCTTCCCAAGCACCCACCGGCCGCACCCAAGGGGCATCATGAGCGACGACCGCCTGGGCATCGCGCTTGCGCAGCTGAACCCCTGCGTGGGCGACATCGACGGCAACCTGGCCTTGCTCCGCGACGCCCGCCGGCAGGCGGCGGACGCCGGCGCCGACATCCTGGTCGCGAGCGAACTGGTGATCACCGGCTATCCGCCGGAAGACCTGGTGCAGAAACCGGCCTTCCTGGACAAGGCGGAGGAGGGCGTGCAGGCGCTGGCGGCCGACACGGCCGACGGCGGCCCGGCGGTGATCCTGGGCGCCCCCTGGCGCGAGAACCCGGAGACGCGCAAGCGCGAAGGCCACCTCTACAACGCAGCATTGGTGCTCGACGGCGGCGAGGTGCGGGCGGTGCGCGCCAAATGGGACCTGCCCAACTACGGCGTGTTCGACGAAAAGCGGCTGTTCACCCCGGGCGAGCTGCCGGGCCCGGTGGAGGTGCGCGGCGTGCGTCTGGGCCTGCCGATCTGCGAGGACATCTGGTCGGAGGACGTCGCCGAGTGCCTGCAGGAGAACGGGGCGGAAGCGCTGATCGCGATTAACGGCTCGCCGTTCGAGGCCGGCAAGCAGGACAAGCGCCTGCAGCTCGCCCTGCAGCGGATCGAAGAGTGCGAGATTCCGCTCGTCTACCTGAACCAGGTCGGCGGCCAGGACGAGCTGGTGTTCGACGGCGCCTCCTTCGTGCTCGACGCCGGACAGAACCTGCGCGTCCAGCTGCCCGCGTTCGAGCCCGCGGTCGCGGTCAGCTGGTGGATCCGCGACCGGCTGGGCGATCTTGCAGTCGAAGACGGGGTGCGCACAGAGCTGCCCGACGGGCATGAAGCGATCTACCGCGCGCTCGTCCTGGGTCTGCGCGACTACGTCGACAAGAATGGGTTTCCCGGCGTCGTGCTCGGTCTGTCGGGCGGCATCGACAGCGCGATCTCCGCCGCGGTCGCGGCCGACGCGCTGGGGCCGGAGCGGGTGCGCTGCGTGCTCCTGCCCTCGCCCTATACCAGCCAGCATTCGCTGGAGGACGCCGCCGAACTCGCGGAACTGCTGGGCTGCCGGCTGGACACGGTCGACATCGGCCCGGCGATGCGGGCCTACGACGAGATGCTGAAGCCGCTGTTCGACGACATGCCGCCGGGGGTGACGGAGGAGAACATCCAGGCGCGCGCCCGCGGCGTGGCGCTGATGGCGATCTCCAACAAGTTCGGCCCGATGGTGCTCTCCACCGGCAACAAGTCGGAGATGAGCGTTGGCTACTCCACGCTCTACGGCGACATGTGCGGCGGCTACAACGCCATTAAGGACGTCTACAAGACCCAGGTCTACGCCCTCGCGCACTGGCGCAACCAGAACGTCCCGCACGGCGGCCTGGGCCCGGCCGGCCGGGTGATCCCGGAACGAGTGATCACCAAGGCGCCCTCGGCCGAGCTCGCCCCCGACCAGAAGGACGCGGACAGCCTGCCGAGCTACGACCGGTTGGACGACATCCTGGCCTGCCTGATCGAATCCGACATGTCGGCGCGGGAGATCGCGGAGCGCGGCCACGAACCCGAGACGGTGAGCAAGGTCTGGAAGCTGCTGGAAGGGGCCGAGTACAAGCGCCGGCAGGCGCCGCCGGGGGTCAAGATCACCGCCCGCAACCTGTCCCGCGACCGCCGCTACCCGATCGTCAACAAGTTCCGGGGGTAGGGGCGTAGTCCTCCGGGCCCCTTAAGGGATTCCCCTCCTCCTGTGGGAGGAGGGGTTTAGGGGAGGAGGCGCCACGGGTGGATGCCGCAGGCACCCTCCTCTCCCCGGCTCTCTCCTCCCAACTGGAGGAGAGGGGAAAGTTTGTATCGCGGTGCCCGCTTGCGGCTCAGCTTCCGCTGCCGCCGCCGGACGAAGATCCGCCGCTTTTCGACGAAGCGCCGCCGGACTTCTTCGACGAGGTGCTCTTGCTCGCGCTGCCGGCCGACTTGCTGGCCGACTTGCCGCTGGCGCCGCCGGAACTCTTGCCCTTCTCCAGCTCGGCGATCCGGGCTTCCAGCTTTTCCACCCGTTCCGCCATCGCCTCCTGGTCCTCGCGCGCCTTCTGCGCCATCGCCTGGACGACCTCGTGTTCCTCGCGGCTGACCAGGTCCATCTGCGAGATGATCTTCTCGAACTGCTCGCGCAGGCGCGCCTCGGCTTCGCTGCGCATGCCGGTGGCGATGCCCATCGCGCTGGAGGCGACGCGCGCGAGATCGTCGAGCAGGCGGTTCTGGGTCTGCATCGGCTGGGCCAACTCCCTTGGGCTTGGATCGCGGGTGTGTTGTCGATTACGGCCAAGTATGGGGGGCCGGCGAGCGGCCATCAAGGCGGCACACGCGCGCGGGGCTAAGGCGTCAGGCGGGGGTGTTCGCAAACCGTCTCGTTGGGTCCCCCTGCCTTGAGGTGAGAGAACAGGTGAGGGTGGGACTCCCGGTCTCTCGCCGGGGAGTCCCACCCTCACCCTCCCACGGACCTTCGGTCCGCGGGCCCCTCCCTCTCCCCTC
>CAYRCO010000343.1:0-3057 GCA_964422775.1 uncultured Rhodovibrio sp. | reverse complement strand
AGGGTGTTGACGCGCGACCACGGATTTCCGGCAGCGCGAGGCGCCGCCGAGACCGTAACCGGCCGCTCAAGGCCGCCTACCGCGTAGGCTCCTGATGGCGTAGTTCACGTCGTTACCGACGTCGTTATCTACGTCAGCAAGGAGCGTGAGCTGTGCGGATGGAAGTTTTTACGGGGCCGGAGCGGCGCCGGCGGTGGTGCGATGAGCGGAAGCTGGCGATCCTGGCCGAGGTGGGTGTTCACGGCGCGACGGTCGCCGACGTCGCGCGTCGCCACGATATCACCCGGCAGCACATCTACCAGTGGCGCCGTGAGATGCGCCAGAAAGGGCGGTTTGCGGCGACGAGCGGGGTGTTCCTGCCAGTCGAGATCGCCACGCCGGCGGCCGCGAGGGGCGCTGAAGATCGCGGCGACATGTCGACGGGATCTTGTGGCATCGCCGAGGTCCGCCTGCCCAACGGCCGCCATCTGCGCGTCGCGGCTGACCTCGAACCAGCGGTCCTGAGCCGCCTCATTCAGACGGTGGAGGCGGCATGATCGGGCCCGGGACCGGCGTGCGGGTCTACCTCGCTGCCGGGGTAACGGATATGAGAAAAGGGATCACCGGCCTGGCAGCGCTGGCGCAGGACGTCTTGCGCCAGAACCCGGCTTCCGGCGCCGTGTTCGCCTTCAGAGGGCGCCGCGGCGACAGGATCAAGCTCCTGTACTTCGACGGGCAGGGTTTCTGCCTGTACTACAAGGTGCTGGAACACGGCCGCTTCCCCTGGCCGTCGCCCGCGGACGGCAGCGTCCGGCTGACGTCCGCGCAACTCGCCATGCTGTGGGAGGGGATCGACTGGCGGCGGCCGGCCTGGACGTCGCCGCCGGCCCGCGTGGTGTGATTCTACGGGCAGAATCAACGCGATAAAGCTGGTGCGCCGAGTCGCATCTGGTATAATCGGCGCATGGTTCAGGCCGTTGAAACCTTGCCCGACGATCCGGTCGCCCTGAAGGCGATCATCCAGGCCGAGCGCGAAGAAGCGGCCCGGGTGACCGCCTCCATGCGCGCCTACGAGGCGCTGATCGAGGCCCTGCGGATTGAGATCGCCCGGCTCAAGCGGCAGCGTTACGGCCACAGCTCGGAGAAGATCGACCGCGAGATCGAGCAGCTGGAGATGGCGCTGGAAGGGCTGGAGATCGCCCAGGCCGCCGAGGGCAACGACACGCCACCCGCCGAGGATGAGGCAGCGGCCGACGGCGAGCCGGCGGCCGATGCCACCGCGCGCAAGTCGCCGCGGCGACGCGGCAAGCCCAAGGTCGCCCCCGATACGCCGCGCCATACGATCACGCTGGACCCGGGCGAGAGCTGCCCCGACTGCGGCGGCCCGCTGCGCCTGATTGGCTCGGACGTTTCCGAGATCCTGGATTTCATCGCCGCCAAGCTGAAGCTGGTCGAGACGGTGCGCCCGAAGAAGTCCTGCCGCTGCTGCGAGAAGGTGGTGCAGGAACCCGCGCCGACCCGCCCCGTGGAGCGCGGGATGGCTGGCCCCGGGCTGCTGGCGCACATCATCGTTGCCAAGTACGACGATCATTTGCCGCTGTACCGCCAGACCGAGATCCTGGCGCGGATGGGCGCGGACATCCCCCGCTCGACGCTGATCGACTGGTGCGGCCGTGGGGTCGCGACCCTGGGCCCGCTGATCGAGCGCATCCGCGCGATCGTGATGGCGGCCGACCGGCTGCACGCCGACGACACGCCGATCCGGGTGCTGGATCCCTCGGTCCCGGCGACCAAGGGCCGGAAACGCGCTGTGAAGGAAGGCCGGATCTGGGCCTACGTCGATGACGACCGGCCCTGGGGCGGCAGCGATCCGCCGGCGGTCGCGTACTATTTCTCGCCGGACCGCAAAGGCGAGCACCCGCAAAAGCATCTCGCCGAATTCCGAGGTATTCTGCAGGCCGACGCCTACGCCGGGTTCCGCAAGTTGTACGAGCCCGGGCTGGATGACGTCCAACGGATCCGGGAGGCGGCGTGCTGGGCGCACCTGCGCCGGGATTTCCATGACGTCTGGCAGGCGACCGGCTCGGCGATCGCCAAGGAGGCGCTGGACCTGATCGGGCGGCTCTACGACATCGAGCGCGCCATCAACGGTCAGCCGGCCGAGGTCCGCCTTGCTCTGCGCCAGGAGAAGAGCCGGCCGATCGCAGAGCGGTTCCGGTCCTGGTGTGCCCACCAGCTGGAGCGCATCCCGGGCAAGGGTGACCTGGCCAAGGCCATGCGCTATGCGCTGAAGCGCTGGGAGGCGTTCACGCTGTTCCTCGAAGACGGGCGGGTGGCGATCGACAACAACCCGGCTGAACGCGCCCTGCGTCCCGTATGCCTTACACGCAAGAATAGCTTGTTCTGCGGCTCCGATGCCGGAGGCGAGACGTTCGCGGCCGCCATGACGATCATCGAGACGGCGAAGCTCTCCGGCCTGAACCCCGAGGCGTACCTCGCCGACATCCTGGCGCGGATCAACGACTATCCGAACAAGCGCCTGGACGATCTCCTGCCCTGGAACTGGCAGCCGCTGAGCGCCTGACCATGGCCGCGATCAGCCGCGTCTACACGGTCGGCCTCGTCGCCGAGATGCTGGGTGAGGACGAGGACTGGCTGGACGACCTCAGCATCATGATGCCCCCGGAAGACGGCCGGCTAAGCGTCTGGCAAGCAGACGGATCCTCGGTCACGGCATTCACGGAATTCGGCATCGAGAACCTGCGCTACGAGATCCAGGCGCACGATGAGTGCCCGGATCTCGAACCGCGCCGGCCGTCGAAACGGCGCTGACCAAGCCCCCCGCACAGGCTACATCGCCAGTTCGCGCACTGGTAGGGCGGCCTTGAGCGGCCGATTACGGTACGTCAAAGCCCGCCGTTGCCTCTAAGTCGTCGTTGGTGTCGCATGCTGCAACAAACTTAGACTTTGCGCCGGATTTTGCAACAATCCGAGACTTAATTCGTATCGACGGTTCGCATCTGTGAGGGGCCTTCGATGCGTATCGTGGACCGTTCCTAAATCCCGTATCTGACGTAT
>CAYRCO010000342.1:0-3072 GCA_964422775.1 uncultured Rhodovibrio sp. | reverse complement strand
GCCGGCGGCCCCCGCGGGCGGCGGTGCCGGCGGCGGGGCGCGCCCAGAGCCGGTGCGCCACGCAAGCGGCGCCCACGCGGATCCGAACGATCCCAACACCTGGGGCAAGGTCGGGCGCAACCAGCCCTGCCCCTGCGGCAGCGGGCAGAAATACAAGCACTGCCACGGCCGGATGCAGTAGTCCGGGGGCGTATCCCGCAACGCCTCTTGCGACCTACGTACGGGCCGATCCGGGGGACCATCCGGGTCGGCCCGTTTTCTTTGCGCCAGGATGGGTCGTGCACGCGACAGGCGTGCATTGCCGATTACCATATATTAACATCAGTTGCGCACGGTAACGGTTGCCGTTCGAGACTTCCGCGCCGCATGCGGGCGGGCGGATTCCGCCTGGAGCCATGGTGACCGACGCCCACGCCTTCACCCCCCTGAACTTCGCCCAGGCGCCGGTGCCGATGTGGATCTATGCGCCGGCGGCCAACGCGTTCCGTTGGGCGAACCCGGCCGGATTGGCGTTTTGGGGGGCGGACGACCTGGACGCCTTCCAGGCGATCGACCTGTCCGACACACGGGCGGTCACCCTGGGGCGCCTGCACAAACTGAGCGCCCGACTGGCGCATGAGCCGCAGGTTACGGAGACCTGGACGCTCTACCCGGGCGGGACGCCGCGCACGGTGGTGTGTACTCTCTGGCAGGTCGACTGGGACAGCGAGGCCTGCCTAGCGATCATGGCGCTGCCGCAAGTGGATAGCGAGACGCAGGCCGACCTGCGCCTGCGCGACCGGGTGCTGGAGGCGGTCGCCCAGTCCGCGGAACGCCTGCTGCATGGCCGCGACCGGGTCGGCGAGCGCGATCGCCTGCTGCGCGAACTGGGCGAGGCGACCGGGGTCGACCGGGCCTACGCCTTCGAATTTCACGCCCCGGACCACGACACCGGCGACCGGCAGGCCGGGTCCTGGATCGCCAGCCAGGTGTTCGAATGGTGCGCCGACGGGGTGCGCGCCGAGATCGACAATCCGGACCTGCAGAACCTGGACATGGGCGCGCACTTCCCCCGCTGGGTGGCGCGCTTCCTTGAGGGCAAACCGGTTGTGGCGGCCGGCCCGGAGCACTTCCCGGCCGCGGAATGGGCGATCCTGGGGCCGCAGGGGATCACCGCGCTATGCGTGCATCCGGTAATCGTCGACGGCCAGCCGGTCGGCTTCATCGGCTTTGACATCGTCGACCGGCCAGAGCGGCCCGCCTTCGCCGGCTGGACCGCGCACCTGGTCGATGCGCTTGCCACCGCCGCCCACATGATGGCCGGGGCGCAGCGCATGGCAGCCGCCCACCGGCGCCTCCAGGAAGCCCTGTTCGAAGCCCGGGAGGCGAGCCAGGCCAAGTCCGAGTTCCTGGCCAACATGAGCCATGAGTTGCGCACGCCGCTGAACGCCATCATCGGCTTTTCCGACGTGCTGCGGAACCAGCTGCTGGGGCCGCTCGGCACCCCGCGCTACGCGGCCTACGCCAACGACATCCACGCCTCCGGCATGCATTTGCTGGGTCTGATCAGCGACGTGCTGGACCATGCGAAAGCCGAATCCGGGGCGGCGAGCCTGAACGAGGCGCAGGTCGCCCTCGGCCCCGACATCGTCGAGCCGAGCATCCGTCTGGTCGCCGGGCGCGCGGCGAAGGAACAGATCGAGATCGAGGTCGCGCCCGACCTGCCGGAGGTGGCGCTGACGGGCGATCCGCGCAAGCTGGTCCAGATCCTGACCAACCTGCTTTCCAACGCCGTGAAGTTTTCCGAAGCCGGTAGCCGGGTCTCGGTCGTCTGGCGCCTGCCGGGCGACGGCGGCGTCGCGGTCGACGTCACCGATCAGGGCTGCGGGATGAGCGAGTCCGACATCGCGCTGGCCCTGCAGCCGTTCTCGCAGGTGGGCGGCGCCAGCCGGCGCCACCACGAGGGCACCGGCCTGGGCCTGCCGCTCGCCCGGCAACTGGCCGAACTGCACGGCGGCCGCTTGACCATCGCGAGCGCCCCCGACGCCGGCACCACCGCCACCCTTGAAGTGCCGGCCCACCGCCTCCTGCAGTCGGCCGCGTGCGCGCGGGCGCAGGTGCCGGCGGCGCGTGTGGCCGGGGTCCGCGCACGCGGCTGATAGCGCGCGGGCAAGGCTGCGGCGGGACGGCGGCAGATTGTTCGCAGCAAGGCGCGTCCAGCCGGCGCAGAAGCGATGGAACCCGAACCGGCTCGCACCGTGCATTCCGCCTTAACTTGTTGAAAGAAGCCAAGAGTCAGCCGAAACCTGACGCCATGTTTGGACATTTTGACCGGATTCAGCGCTAACTGAGCCCGACCTGGCCCATCTCCAGGTACTTGTCCCGGCGCTTGCGCTTCAGCGCGCCGCCGGTGAAGGCGCGCAGGCGGTGCAGTTCGGCTTCCAGCACGTCGCCCACGGAATCGATGGTCGCCGCCTTGTCGCGGTGGGCGCCGCCCAGCGGCTCCTCGATCACTTGATCGATCACCTGCAGCTTGTGCAGGTCCTGCGCGGTCAGCTTCAGTTGTTCGGCGGCGTCCTTGGTGTGCTCGCCGCTGCGCCAGAGGATCGAGGCGCAGCCCTCGGGCGAGATCACCGAATAGACCGAGTGCTCCAGCATGTAGACGCTGTTGGCGCTGGCGAGCGCGATCGCGCCGCCGGAGCCGCCCTCGCCGATGATCACCGAGATCAGCGGCACCTTGACCTCCAGGCAGGTCTCGATCGATCGGGCGATCGCTTCCGCCTGACCGCGCTCCTCCGCGCCCACGCCGGGGTAGGCGCCCGGCGTGTCGACCAGGGTGAAGACCGGGACCTTGAACCGCTCGGCCAGGCGCATCAGCCGCTGCGCCTTGCGGTAGCCCTCCGGCCGGGCCATGCCAAAGTTGTGGCGCACGCGGTTGGCGGTGTCGTAGCCCTTCTCCTGGCCGATCCAGACACTGGAGAAGCCGCGGAACCGCGCCAGGCCGCCCTGGATCGCGGAATCCTCGCCGTACACCCGGTCGCCCGCCAGCGGCTGGAAGTCGTCGACCAGGCGGGAGATGTAGTCGCCGAAGTG
>CAYRCO010000341.1:0-3092 GCA_964422775.1 uncultured Rhodovibrio sp. | reverse complement strand
CAGCCCGACGATTCCAGCTATCACAACCCGCGGCTCGTGCACGTCGCGGGCTTTCTGGTGTTCCTCGGCGCGGTCGCGGTGCTGCTGGGCGGGATCGCGGCGGCGCTGTCGGGGCTCGGCAGCCGGTGGGACTGGTGGCGCTTCCAGACCGGCTTTTCGATCCTGCAGTGGGGGGTGATCGGCTGCGCGGGCGGCACGGTCGCGAGCCTGATGGGGCTGTTGAGCGCGGCGCTGCAGCGCCAGGGCACGATCGCGCTGCGCGCGGTGCCCGGAATCGTGATCGGGCTCGCCATCCTGGCCTATCCGCTGTCGCTCCTGGACCAGGCGTCCAGCGTTCCGGCGATCCACGACATCACCACCGACACCGACGATCCGCCGCGGTTCCAGGCGGTCGCCCCGGCGCGCAAGGCGGCGATGAACGCCGTCGCCTACCCGGGCGGCGACACCGCCCGACGGCAGCGTCAGGCCTATCCGTGGATCGAACCGCTGCTGCTCGACCGGACGCCGCACAGCGTGTTCCAGGCCGCCCGCCGGCAGGTCGAGGCCGAGGGCTGGGAGGTGCACACGGCCGATCGCGCGGCCGGGCGGATCGAGGCCACCGCGACCAGCTTCTGGTACGGCTTCAAGGACGACGTCGTCGTGCGGATCACCGAGACGCCGGACGGGCGCACCCGGGTCGACATGCGCTCGGCGAGCCGGGCCGGCATCTCCGATCTGGGCGTCAACGCCGACCGGGTCCGGGCGTTCATGGACGCGCTCGCCGAGCGGCTGGAGAGCTGAGCTGCCCGCCTACTGCGGGATCGCGCCGTGGTAGAAGTAAACGCCCAAGCCGCTTGTGAAGATGAACTGGCCGGCGAAGGTGTGCAGCAGGAAAACCAGCGGGAACGAGCGGGTACGCCGATAGACCTCGGCGAAGATCAGGCCGCCCAGGAAGGTAAGCGCGAGCGCGACCCAGTTCTGGTAGAACGCGTGGGTCAGCGAAAACACCCCGGCGTTGGCGATCACCAGCGTAACCGGGCCGCCGAACAGGTCGCCGTAGCGCCGAAAGAACAGCGGCCGGAACAGCAGTTCCTGCCCCAGTACGCTGACCAGGGGATAGAACACCATGACCAGCGCCCAGGTCTCCGGCATGTAGCGCGGCAGGCCGAACAGGCGGTGCGGGATCAGCGCGAACACCAGCGCAAAGATCACCGCCGCCGCGACCACCGGGAACCCAAGGATGAGACACCCCTGGCCGCGCAGGCTGGCAAAATCGACCAGCTCGCCCCAGCGCCAGCCGGGCGTGATCGCCAGCAGCAGCACGCCCACGGCCGTAACGGTCGCAAGCGGCGCGAATACGCCGAGGGCGTCGAAAAAGGCGACATGGACCAGCGGCGCCGCGACGAACAGCAGCAGCGCCTCCAGGTTGCGCTGGCCGCGGCCGGGCAGGCGGCCGCTGTCCTGCGGCGGGGCGGTGTCGCGCACGGTCATCAGGGTAGCCCAGGGTCAATCGGTTTGCGGCGTTGCACAACAGTGTACGACGTCGCTTTCCACTTGGTTCACGGCCGAGCGTGTGTCATGGGCCGTGCCCGGTTACCATCAAGGATGGCCCGCAGGGCCCGACGAGGTTCCAAGGAGACCGCCCAGCCCATGAGTGCGTCCGCCATCACCGTCGAGGTCGCCGCCGGCGAACTCTTGGACAAGATCACCATCCTGGAGATCAAGGAAGCTAAGTTCACCGACGCGAGCAAGCTCGCCAACGTGCGCGCCGAGCTGGAGACACTGCGCGCCGCCCGTGATGCCAATCTCCCCTCGACCCAGGACATCGAGCGCGCGGTCGACGGCCTGCGCGAGGTCAACCGGCAGCTCTGGGAGATCGAGGACGAGATCCGCGAGCACGAGCGGCAGAAGGACTTCGGCGACAGGTTCGTCGAGCTCGCCCGCGCGGTCTACAAGACCAACGACCGCCGCGCCGCGCTCAAGCGCGAGATCAACGACCTGACCGGTTCGCGCCTGAAGGAGGAGAAGTCCTACGCGGCTTATTGAGCGCGATGCATCCCGCCGGCGGCGATCGCGGTGCTGGTGCGTGCCGTCGACCGGGCGGCGGATATTGGCGAGGCCGACGTTCGATGCAGCCTCGTGGCGCTTGATGCAGGCCGCCCCGCCGCCTCAGTCGCCGACCCGGCGCGCTTGGGCGTGCAAGACGTCGGACAGCGTGACCCGGGCAAGCACGGCCATCAGGCCCTGACGGGCGCGCGCACCCGGATTGCCCGCTTCACGGCTGGACGTCCTCGGCGCCCGCGAATCGGGCGCGGCCGTCCGGTCGGCGGACGCGCCGCCGCGGTCCTGCCCCTCGGTCGATCCGAACGACGCATTGTGCGGGGCGTGCGCGGCCTCGATGATCTCGGCGATGGTGACGGCCGACGGCGCGCGGGTCGCGGCGTAGCCGATCCGGGTGGGCTCCAGCTCGACGGTGAGCAGCCGGGCGGCGGTGAGGTCGCGCAGCGCGCGGTTGATGCCCGCGGCCGGCAACTCCAGCTCCGCGGCGATTTCCGGCGCGGTTCGCGGCCCGCGGGGCCCCGCCAGCGCGATCAACGTCATCACCGACAAGGCACAGTGGGCCGGTTCGTCGAGCACCATGGCGCCGCTCCCTCGCTCGCAGGGAAGATGATTTCAGCGTGAAACTATCCCGGCGCGTATCGGCGTTGTCAACACGGATCGGCGGGCGTAGGCTGACTGATATGGCAAGTCGTCCACCCCGAAGCCCGCGGGCGTTGGCCGCGGCGCTGAAGCACTTGGCCCGGTTGAGCGCACCCGAGGCCGGTGGGGCCGGCTTGACCGCGAACCAGTGGACCGCGCTTAGATACTTCGCCGAGGCGAACCGCTTTTCGCGCACGGTGTCTGCCTTCGCCGCCTATAACGCGACCACGCGCGGCACCGCATCGCAGACAATCAAGGCGCTGGAAACCAATGGTTACCTGACCCGCACCCGTTACGATCGCGACGCCCGCAGTGCGAGGATCGATCTGACCGAGGCCGGGTGGTCGCAGCTCGCGGCGGATCCGGCCCAGGCGCTGATCGACGCGCTGGCGCAACTGCCAAACAGCCTTCGC
>CAYRCO010000340.1:0-3114 GCA_964422775.1 uncultured Rhodovibrio sp. | reverse complement strand
CGCGGCCGGGGGCTTTTCGCAGGGGGATCGCACGCGCCCGGCCGGCGGGCGTGCTGGTCCCCCGCCACCCCGGAAAGGACCGACCCTAGCATGAGCCGACAAGACGTCTACGGCCGGCGATACTGGTCGGTATCGATCTATCAGGCACGTCTGCTGTTCTTCCTCCCGGCGGACTACGTCACGCTGCGCGAACTCAAGGACCGGGCGGAGAAGCAGGGCGGCCTGTCGCTGAAAAAGCTCAATTGGGAAAAGCTGCACGTGCTGGGCCTGCTGGAGGTCGACCGCAGGACCTGGTCCTGGGTGATGGTCCGCCAGGGCCCGCTGTGGCGGCCGTTCTGGGACGCCCTGGAGATCACCCCGGCGGTCGACGGCGGCGACACGAGCGAGCAGTTGCGGCTGCTGGATTCCCTGTTCGCCGACGCCTCCCAGAACACGATCGCCCTGCCCCACTTTTCCGTGGACTGATCGCGGGCGCTGCGCGCCGACCGCGCGCGTTCCGGCTAGGGCAAAATGCTGAAACGTGGACTCACGTTTCAGCTGAATCTTGCCCTCGCTTCAAGAAGTTAGAGCGACATTCAGGCCGAAGGCCGGTTCGGCCTTCGCGCATGTCGCGCTAACCGAACCACGTTCGCAGGGCGTTGAATTCGGATAAACGCGCGTTAGGTGCCGGGAATACGAGCGCGTCGCCCGATCCGCGCCGGGCGCACCCAGGCGGCGGGCGCCGGCGACGCCCGGAACGCATATCCGACACCGCACATCCAACAACCAACAGTCCAAATAGGGGGAGCAGCATGATTCGTGCCGCGAACCTCGGCTTTCCGCGTATCGGGCGTAACCGCGAACTGAAGAAGGCGACCGAGGCCTACTGGGCGGGCGAAACCGACGCCGCCCGCCTGGGCGAGACCGCCCGCGAACTGCGCCGGCAGAACTGGCAGGAGCAGGCCGACGCCGGCCTGTCCGTGATCCCGTCGAACGACTTTTCGTTCTACGACCAGGTGCTGGACACCACCGCCATGCTGGGCGCGGTGCCGCCGCGCTTCACCGACGGCACGGACGCGACCAACGCCGGGACGGTCGATCTCGACACCTACTTCGCCATGGCGCGCGGCACCGACGACGCGCCGGCCATGGAGATGACCAAGTGGTTCGACACCAACTACCACTACATCGTCCCGGAGTTTCACCGCGACCAGCAGTTCCACCTCGGCAGCACCAAGCCGGTGGACGAGTTCGAGGAGGCGAAGGCCGCGGGCATCCATACCCGCCCGGTGCTGCTGGGTCCGGTCACCTACCTGGCGCTGGGCAAGGCGAAGGACGCCGGCCTGAACCCGCAGGACCTGATCGAGCGCGTGCTGCCGGTCTACGAGGAGGTGCTCAAGCGCCTCGCCGCGGCCGGCGCGGACTGGGTCCAGATCGACGAGCCGCGCCTCGCCCTGGACATCGACGCGGCCGAGCGGGAGAGCTTCCGCACGGCGTATAACCGGCTGTCCGCGGCCGGGCCGAAGCTGATGCTGGCGACCTACTTCGACGGCCTGCGCGACAACACCGAGCTCGCGACCCAGCTGCCGACCCACGGGCTGCACGTCGACCTCGTGCGCGCCCCGGACCAGCTGGACGGCGTGCTGCAGGCGCTGCCGACCGACACCGTGCTGTCGCTCGGCCTGATCGACGGGCGCAACGTCTGGCGCGCCGACCTGAGCGGGTTGCTCCCGCTGGTCGAAAAGGCGCGCGGCGCGGTCGGCGCCGACCGGCTGGAGCTGGCGCCGTCGTGCTCGCTGCTGCACACGCCGATCGACCTGGAGATGGAGGACCGGCTGGACGACGAGCTGAAGGCCTGGCTGGCGTTCGCCAAGCAGAAGCTGCACGAGCTGAGTGCCCTAGCAGCGGCCGGCAACCAAGGCCGTGAGGCGGCCAAGCAGGCGTTCGACGCGGCCGATCGGGCGATCCAGTCGCGCCGCAGTTCCAAGCGGGTGCAGGACCCAAAGGTGCGCGCGCGCACCGCCGCGATCACGGAAGCCGACAAGCAGCGCCACAGCGCCTTCCACGAACGCCGCAAGAAGCAGCAGAAGCACCTGCAGCTGCCCAAGTTCCCGACCACGACGATCGGCTCCTTCCCGCAGACGCAGGAGGTCCGGCGGGCGCGCGGGCAGTACCGCCGCGGCGAGATCGACGCGCAAGCGTACGAGGACTTCCTGAAGACCACCACCGAACAGGCGGTGCGCCTGCAGGAGGAGCTCGGCCTGGACGTGCTGGTGCACGGCGAGTTCGAGCGCACCGACATGGTGGAGTACTTCGGCGAGAAGCTGGAGGGCTTCGCCTTCACCCGGCACGCCTGGGTGCAGTCGTTCGGCTCGCGCTACGTCCGTCCGCCGATCATCTACGGCGACGTCAGCCGGCCGGAGCCGATGACGGTCAAGTGGTCGGCCTACGCCCAGTCGCTGACCGACAAGCCGGTCAAGGGCATGCTGACCGGGCCGGTGACCATTCAGCAGTGGTCGTTCGTCCGCGACGACCAGCCTTGCCGTGAAACCTGCCACCAGATCGCGCTCGCGATCCGCGACGAGGTGAAGGATCTGGAAAGCGCCGGCATCCGGCTGATCCAGATCGACGAGCCGGCGCTGCGCGAGGGGCTGCCGCTGCGCCGGGACGACTGGGAAGGCTACCTGCGCTGGGCGGTCGACGCCTTCCGCCTCGCCTCCGCCGGGGTCGCGGACGAGACGCAGATCCACACCCACATGTGCTACGCCGAATTCAACGACATCATGGCGTGGATCGCCGCGATGGACGCGGACGTGATCTCGATCGAGACCTCGCGCAGCGACATGGAGCTGCTCGACGGCTTCGTGGACTTCCGCTACCCCAACGAGATCGGCCCCGGCGTGTGGGACATCCACTCCCCGCGCGTGCCGTCGACCCAGGAGATGCGGAACCTGCTGAGCAAGGCCGCGAACGTGATCGATGCCGACCAGCTGTGGGTGAACCCGGACTGCGGGCTGAAGACCCGCGGCTGGCCGGAGGTCGAGGCCTCGCTCAAGAACCTGGTCACGGCCGCCCGGGAGATGCGCGAGGCGGCCTGACCCGGCACACGCGGCCGCTGCAGGTGGACCACCATCG
>CAYRCO010000339.1:0-3139 GCA_964422775.1 uncultured Rhodovibrio sp. | reverse complement strand
CCGGCTCGGCCGCGGGCGCGGCGGGCGCGCCTTGCAGCGTGATCTGCTCCGGGCCGATCCGCCCGTCGACTGCCAGCAGCACCGAGCGGTGCATGCAGTTCTCCAGCTCGCGGACGTTGCCGCGCCAGCCGTGCGCGCTCAACCGCGCCATGGCGTCCGGCTCCAGCGCCGGGGCGGCGACGCCGTTGGCGGCCGCGTACTTCTTGACGAAGTGGCTGGCCAGCATCGGGATGTCCTTGGGCCGCTCGCGCAGGGCGGGCAGGGCGATGGTCACCACGTTCAGCCGGAAGTAGAGGTCTTCGCGGAAGCTGCCCTGGCGGACCGCTTCCTCCATGTCGCGGTTGGAGGTCGCGAGCACGCGGATATCGACCTTGACCGGCTTGCTGCCGCCCACCCGGTCGATCTCGCGCTCCTGGATCGCGCGCAGCAGCTTGGCCTGCAGGCGCGGGTCCATTTCCGAGATCTCGTCGAGCAGCAGGGTGCCCCCCTGGGCTTCCTCGAACTTGCCCACGCGCCTGGCCACCGCACCGGTGAAGGCGCCCTTTTCGTGGCCGAACAGTTCACTCTCCAGCAGGTTGTCCGGGATCGCCGCGCAGTTGACGGAGATGAACGGCTTGTCCGCGCGTTTCGACTTCGCGTGGATGTGCCGCGCCATCACTTCCTTGCCGGTGCCGGACTCGCCGGTGATCAGCACGCTGGCGTCGCTGGGCGCGACCTGGTCGGCCAGCTTCAGCACCGCGGCCATGCGCGGATCGTGCGTCAGGACGGAGGTCGTCTCCTCGGCGACCGCCGCCAGCACCGCACCGATCATCTCCGCGTCGGGGGGCAGCGGCACGTATTCCTTCGCCCCGGCCTTGATGGCCTTGACGGCGGCGCGGCTGTCGTTGCCGATGCCGCAGGCGACGACGGGCACAAAGATCCGTTCCGCGTTCAGCGCGTCGATCAACGCGCCGACGTCGAGTTTGACGTCGACCATCACCAGGTCCGCGCCCTGACCGCTGCGCAGCGCCTCCAGCGCCGCGGCGGCGGAGTCCACGTGCGCGACCTTGGCGCCCTTTTCGAGCGCGATCCGGCCGGCGGTGGCGATGTGTCCGTCCAGGGTTCCAACGATCAGCAGTCGCATCGGCTACGTCCTCCAGGGGGCGGGCCTTGCTTGCCGGCCCGGCGTCGCATCATTCGAAGTAGTTCACGCGCTGGGCGGGCGGCAGGATGCTGTTCAGCATCGTCTCCAGCCGCCGCGGGTTCTCCTGCCGGCCGATCGAGGCCGCGCCCATCGCGTAGATCTGGTTGACCATCGCCTCGAGACCGGAGTTGCGCTCCAGCTTGTTGGCGAGCGGCAGGAAGACCATGTTCGCCAGCACCGCGCCGTAGAAGGTTGTGAGCAGCGCGACCGCCATCGCCGGCCCGATCGCCGACGGGTCTTCCAGGTTACCCAGCATCTGCACCAGGCCGACCAGGGTCCCGATCAGCCCCATCGCCGGCGCGACTTCGCCGGCGCGGCGCAACACGCCCGCCGAGCGGCTGTGGCGGTAGACCGTGGACTCCGCCTCGCGCAGCATGACCCGCTCGACCTCCTCGCCGGTGGTGCCGTCGATCACGAGGTCCATCGCCTTTTTCAGGAACGGCTCGCTGCGGAAGTCGTTCATGTGCGCTTCCATGCCGAGCGCACCGTTTTTGCGTGCCAGCTCGGCCAGGTGCAGGACCTGCAGAGCGGCGTCCTGCGGCTCGCGCTGCTGGTAGGCGACGGCCTTCCACATCACGCCCTGCGCCTTGATGATCTCCTGGAAGGAGAAGGACACGGTGGTGATCAGAAAGCTGCCGCCGAGCACGATCAGCATGGCGGGTACGTCGACGAACGCACCGGGCGAGCCGCCCAGGACCATCGCCGCCACGATCAGCGCGAAGCCGCCGAGCGTGCCCAGGATGGTCGCGAAGTCGATGGTCGGGCCCGTGGGCGTCCTGCCGCGCGGCTTGCCCCGTGCGGTCGCCGGGGCACCCTGTGTGGTGGATACGTTCGCCATGGACTTGCGTGTCTCCGCTGGCCCGGCGCGCCGGCCGCCGGTCCTGGCGGCCGGGCACGCCCGGGTGGTCTCGATGGCCGGGACGGCCGTGCGCCGTCCCGGCGGACGCGGGCGTCAGTTGTTGTCGGTCTTGATGATCTCGGTCATCGTGACGCCAAGTCGGTCCTCGACGACCACCACCTCGCCGCGCGCGACCAGGCGGTTGTTGACGTAGATGTCGATCGCCTCGCCGACCTTGCGGTCCAGCTCGACGACCGCGCCGCGGCCGAGCTTGAGCAGCTGGCTGACCTGCATGGTCGCCTTGCCGAGCACGGCGGAGACCTGGACCGGGATGTCGTAGACCGCCTCCAGATCCTTCGCGGTGCTGGGGGCGCGGTCGGACTGGTCGTTGAAGTCCTCGTCGTCGAACTGGCCGGTCGCCACGGCGTTCTGGTCGCCGTCGAGTTCGTTCAGTTCCAGGTTGTCCTTGTCAGCCATGTCGGTCCTCCATCGGGCCCGGGGTGGTTAGGCGTATCTCCCGTCGCCCGGCGTCGCCGCCGGGCTCGGGGTCGTGTCGGCGGGGGCCGCCTCGGCGGCGTCCTCGCCGGTGGATCGGGCCGCCCCGTCGTCGCGGATCCCGCTTGTGTGCGTCCCCGTGGGGGACGCCGTCTCCAGCGCCGGTGCCGGCGGGGCCAGCGCGCGTTCGACCGCGCGCTCGACGTCCTGCCACAGGCGCTCGCTGTCGCGTTCGACGCCGCCGTCCGCCCACTCCACGCGGGCGTCGCCCGGCTGCATCGTCTCGTCCGCCAGCAGCACGACCCGACCCTCGAAGCCGAGCCGGGCGGCCAGCCCGTCGACGCGTTCCTTGAGGGCGTCGAGGTGCCGGTCGGCGCAGCGCACGACCACGCGCGGCTCGTCGCGCAGCCGCTCCAGGGCGTCCTGGAAGACCTGTTCGATCTCGCCCTGGCCGTGCTTGCGCGCGAGCGCCGGAAACAGGCGGCGCAGCAGGCCGACGCACAGCTCCAGCGTTTCGCGGTCGCGCGCCTCGCGGGCCTTGGCCTCGCCGGCGGCGAGCGTTTCCAGCCCCGCCGCCAGCCGGTCCAGCGCCGCGGTCAGGGCCTGCTCGGCCTCGGCCTCGG
>CAYRCO010000338.1:0-3152 GCA_964422775.1 uncultured Rhodovibrio sp. | reverse complement strand
GCTATTGGCGATCATGGTCGCCTTCGGCTTCGTCTACGCCATGCTGATGGGCTGAGACCCGGCAGGCCCGGCCGGGTCAGTAGGTCTCGCACGGGTAGCTGGTCTGCAGCGCCGTGGCGACGACGGTGGCGAGCTGCGTGTCGGCCGGCCACGGCTCGCCGCTGGCCGGCTGGTTGATCTCCCGCATCACCGTCTCCTCGAAGGTGGTGCCAGTGGTTATGTCCTCCTCGACCGGGCAGAAGGTCGGCTCCGCGCCCTGTTCGCTCAGGTTGGTCTGCAGCCCGATCATGCCGTCGCGGATACCGCCCAGGTAGCTTCGGATCAGCGGCGCGCCCCCCGGCATCGCCGCGTAATTGCGGAACTGCTTCAGGGTCATCCCGGCCGATACCGGTGTCGCGGCCGCCAGCGTCATGACAGCGGCGAGTGCCAAAATGGGCAGGACGGCCGCACGCGCGGATTCGGGTTGGCGGGAACGATCGAACGTCGACATGGGCACTCTCCCGGGGTGACGGGCGCGCAGAAGCGCCCCGCAAACAAACGTTAAGACGCGCACCCCGGTTCCTTGGTCCACGAGCCGCGCCGCGAACACCACTCTAGCGAACCCGTGCGTCCCCGGCGACCCGGAGTTCGGCGTCCGCGTTCGGATCTACTGTCCGGCGTCGTCGTCGTAGCCGCGCTTGTTGGAGAAGTACACCAGTGCCATCAGCCCGATTCCGAGCGCCAGGCTGAACACCACGCCAAGGCCCATCGCGAGCAGGCCGATCCACGAGATCTCGACGTCGGCCATCGAAATCCAGGTGTAGGCGGATAGGCCGCCGACTGCGGCGAGGGCGGCGAGGGCGAGAAGGACGATGCTGCCGGTGTTCATCCAGGCGTTCCTTGCGCTGCAGGCCGGGAGATCGGGCGGTCGGCTCCGAAGTCCATGGCCGGAAGGCATTGCAAGCGAGCATGAAAGCGGGTGCTGCGGCAAGGGACATCGCGTTGAAACACGGGCTGAAAATGCCCCTTGCACAAGCGCGACCGGTGCGATACATGACCGGCGGACTGCGGCGGGAACCGCAGTTCACCGGATTTTCCGCGGCTGTGGCGGAATTGGTAGACGCGCAGCGTTGAGGGCGCTGTGGGGGTTTACCCCGTGCAGGTTCAAGTCCTGCCAGCCGCACCATCCGCCTCACCGATGGCTTAAGGTGCGCCGCGGAAGCGAAAATCCGGCTCACATATCTCCCGCCCGTGCGGCTGTGGCGGAACTGGTAGACGCGCTGTCTTCAGGTGGCAGTGGGCGTAAGCCCGTGCAGGTTCGAGTCCTGCCAGCCGCACCATTCCCTCCCTTAATCCAGGTAGCTGTGTTCTCCCTGCGATTGGGCTGTTGGCCCGAGCCTGGCCGTATGCGCGTGATGTACGTCCGTGCGTATGCGTCATCGGCCGCCGCAGTACTGGTGGCAAAGCCGCGCGCCTGCTACATCTAGCATCTGCGAGTAACCGTGCCCGGAGGCGTCTGCTAGGCCGCGATGACGCGTAAATCCGACAAGAACCAACCGGGTCGCGGGACGTCCGGAAGCGACCCCTATGCCCTGGTAGCGAAGCCCACGGGCGGTTTCGGCAGCAAGCTGCGCAACTATTTCCTGGCCGGCCTGCTGATCGCCGCCCCGGTTTCGATCACGCTGTGGCTGACCTGGGAGTTCGTCTCCTTCGTCGATTCCACGCTGACGCCGCTGATCCCGCGACCCTGGCGGCCGCGGACCTATCTGCCGTTCGACGTACCGGGCGTCGGGCTGATCATCGCAACGGTGGGTCTGATCACGATCGGCGTGCTGGCCACGGGCCTGCTCGGCCGATGGGCGATGCGCGAGGCCGAAAAGCTGGTCGACCGCGTGCCGATCGTCCGCTCGGTCTACGGCGCCATCAAGCAGATCTTCGAGACGGTACTGGCGCAGCGCTCCAACGCGTTCCGGCAGGTCGTGCTGGTCGAATACCCCTGCCGCGGAACCTGGGCGATCGGCTTCATCACCGGCACGACCAAGGGCGAAGTGCAGACGCTCACCGACGAGGAGGTGGTCAACGTCTTCGTGCCCGCGACCCCCAACCCCTCGACCGGGTTCCTGCTCTTCGTGCCGAAAAGCGACGTGCGTTTGCTCGACATGTCGACCGAGGAGGCGGCCAAGCTGATCATCTCGGGCGGCATCATCACCCCGCCGGAACGCGCCGAGCCGTTTCCGCCGGCCCAAACCGAGCCGGGGGCGGTGGCGGAGAGCGACATCTCCACCGCGGTGGCCTCGAACGTCCTCGAGCAGGAACTGGCGCGTCAGGAGCAGGAGAAGACCAGCGAGGACGGCCGCCACGGCTTCGGGCTGCTCGCCCGTCTGCGCAACTACTTCTTCGCCGGCGTGCTGGTGACGGCGCCGATCTCGATCACCGTCTGGATCACCTGGAACATCGTCGCCTTCGTCGATGCGCGCGTGACCCCGCTGATGCCGCCGGCCTGGAACCCGGAGAGCTATCTACCGTTCTCCGTGCCCGGGATCGGCGTGCTCGCGGTGTTCATCGTGCTCACGCTCGTGGGCATGTTCGCGACCGGCCTGATCGGGCGGCTGCTGACCACGGCCTATGAGCGGCTGCTGAACGGGCTGCCGGTGATCCGATCCGTCTATGGCGCCACCAAGCAGATCTTCGAGACGGTGCTGGCGCAGCGGTCCAACGCGTTCCGCCAGGTCGTGCTGGTGCAATACCCCCGGCCGGACAGCTGGGCGCTCGCGTTCGTCACCGCCGCGACGGAAGGCGACGTCGCGCGCAAGGCCCCGGAAGAATCCATCAACGTCTTCCTGCCGACCACGCCCAACCCAACCTCCGGCTTCTTGCTGTTCGTGCCCAAGGCGGAGGCCAAGGTGCTGACGATGACGGTGGAGGAGGGGGCCAAGATGATCATTTCGGGGGGTATCATCACCCCGCCGGCGCCCGCTGAACTGGAGCCGGGCAGTGCACCCGCCGAGCCCGCCCCGAAAGCCGCGCAACAAGGCGGCCGTTAGACCAACAGACCCCCGATGAAAGCCGGTTCGGCTTTCGGCGATTTTCCTCAACGCTCTGTAGTCAAAGGAAGAGCGCGCGCCTCCCGCGCGTGTCCACATCCATCGGGCGTGTGTTCGCGCCAGGCGCGG
>CAYRCO010000337.1:0-3165 GCA_964422775.1 uncultured Rhodovibrio sp. | reverse complement strand
TCCTGGATCGGGCGCTTGACCTCGTCGGCGCGGGCCATGGCGTTGTCCAGGCCGCGCGGCGCCCCCTGGTCCTGCAGCTTGGATAGCCGCGAGCTCAGGTCCTCCACGCGCTCGGCGACCAGGTGCAGGACCAGGCCGTCGCGCTGCACCCAGCCGGTGACGCCCAGCAGGCTCGCCTGCAGGAACGGTCGGCGGAAGGAATCGAACACCTTGGGCCAGAGCACGACGTTGCAGACCCCGGTCTCGTCCTCCAGCGTGGCGAAGATCACGCCCTTGGCGCTGCCCGGGCGCTGGCGCACCAAGACCAGGCCGGCGCACTGGGCCCGCCCGTCCTGGTCGATCGCCCACAGGTCCTCCGCGCGCAGATAGCCGCGTTCCCGCAGCTCGTCGCGCAGGAAGCTGACCGGATGCTGGCGCAAGGTCATGCGGATCGCGGCGTAGTCGTCGATCACCTGCTCGCCGGGCGCCATGTCGGGCAGTTGGACCTCCGGCTCGGGCCCGCTCTCCTCCTCGCCCATGGCGTCGAACAGCGGCAGCGGCTTTTCGTCGGGCAGACCCTTCACCGCCCAGAGCGCCTGGCGCCGGTCCAGGCCCATGGAGTTGAACGCGTCCGCGCGAGCCAGCGCCTCCAGCGACTTGGCGCGCAGGCCCGCCCGGCGCCACAGCGTCAGCGGGTCGGGATAGCCGTTGCCGCGCGCGTCCTCGATCGCCCGGCCGGCCGCCTCGCCCAGCCCGGCGACCTGGCGCAGGCCCAGGCGCAGCGCCATGCTGCCGTCGGCGGCCGGCTCCAACGTGCAGTCCCAGTTCGAACGGTTGGCATCGACCGGCAGCACCTCGACCCCGTGCTGGCGGGCGTCGCGGACGATCTGGGCGGGGGCGTAGAAGCCCATCGGCTGGCTGTTCAGAAGCGCGCAGGCGAACGCCGCCGGGTAGTGGCACTTCATCCAGGCGGAGACGTAGACCAGGAGCGCGAAGCTGGCGGCGTGACTCTCCGGAAAGCCGTAGGTGCCGAAGCCCTCGATCTGCTTGTAGCAGCGCTCGGCGAACTCCCGGTCGTAGCCGCGCTTGACCATCCCTTCGACCAGGCGCTCCTGGAAGCGATGGACGTCGCCGTGGCGCTTGAAGGTCGCCATCGCCCGGCGCAGCTGGTCGGCCTCGTTCGGGGTGAAGCCGGCGGCGACGATGGCGATCTGCATCGCCTGCTCCTGGAACAGCGGCACGCCCAGCGTCTTGCCCAGCACCCGCTCCAGATCGCGGCTGGGATAGGTCACCTTCTCCTGCCCCGACCGCCGGCGCAGGTAGGGATGCACCATGTCGCCCTGGATCGGCCCGGGGCGCACGATCGCCACCTCGATCACCAGGTCGTAGAAGTCGCGCGGCTTGAGCCGGGGCAGCATGGTCATCTGCGCCCGGCTCTCGACCTGGAACACGCCCAGCGAGTCCGCCCGGCAGAGCATGTCGTAGGTCGCCCGGTCGCCGTGCGGCACGCTCGCCAGCTGGTAGCGGCGGCCGTGGTGCCGAGCGATCAGGTCGAAGCCCTTGTGCACGCAGGTCAGCATGCCGAGCGACAGCACGTCGACCTTGAGCATGCCCAGCGATTCCAGGTCGTCCTTGTCCCACTCGATCACCGTGCGGCCTTGCATCGCCGCGTTCTCGATCGGCACGACCTCGTGGAGCGGCCCGCGGGTCATCACGAAGCCGCCGACGTGCTGTGAGAGATGGCGCGGAAAGCCCTGAATTTCCTCGATCAGCGCCAGGGTCTGCTGCAGGCGCGGGTCGTTCGGGTCCAGGCCCAGCTCGCGCACCCAGTCGCCCTCGCCGCCCTCGCCCACACGGCCCCAGACGCCGCCGGAAAGCGCGGTGATGGTGTCGCCCGACAGGCCCATCGCCTTGCCGACCTCCCGGATCGCGGCCCGACGCCGGTAGCAGATCACGGTCGCCGCCAGCCCGGCGCGCGCCCGGCCGTACTTGGCGTAGATGTACTGGATCACCTCCTCGCGGCGTTCGTGCTCGAAGTCGACGTCGATGTCCGGCGGCTCGTCGCGTGCGGCGGAGACGAAGCGTTCGAACAAGAGGTCCAGCTTGGAGGGGTCGACCGCGGTGATGCCCAGGCAGTAGCAGACGGCCGAGTTCGCCGCCGAGCCGCGGCCCTGGCACAGGATCCCGCGAGAACGGGCGAAGCGCACCAAGTCGTAGACGGTCAGGAAATAGGGCGCGTAGTCGAGCTGACGGATCAGGTCGAGCTCGCGCCGCAGGGTATCGCGGATGCGCGCCGGCAGGCCGCCCGGATAGCGCCCCTTCGCCCCCTCGAAGGTGAGGAACTCCAGCTCCTCCTGCGGCGGCCGGCTGCGCCCGGCGGCCTCCTCCGGGTATTCGTAACGCAGCTCGTCGAGCGAGAAGTCGACGCGGCCCGCGATCGCCGCCGGCGTCTCGAGCGCGTGCGGCACCTGGGCGAACAGCTGGGCCATCGCCTCCGGCGTCTTCAGCACACGCTCGGCGTTCGCCAGCAGCCGCCGGCCGGCGGTGTCGATCGTCACCCCATCACGGATGCAGACGAGCACGTCCGCCAGCGGCTTGCGCGCGCGGGCGTGCAGCAGCGGCTCGGTAGTGGCGACCAGCGGTGTGCCGGCGCGTCTGGAGAGGGCGTCCAGATGGGCCAGCCGCACGTCGTCCGCGCCGTCCAGGCGCACCGGGGCGAGCAGGTAGCAGCGGTCGTCGAAACTGGCGGCCAGGCGGCGCAGGTCGGCCTCGAAGCCCGCGTCGGGCGCGGCCGTTTCACCCGGCGCGACCAGGGCGATCAGCCCCTCGCCGTGGGCTTCCAGGTCGGCCAATTGCAGGTCGCACTGGCCCTTCTCGGTGCGCCGCTTGCCGAGCGTGAGCAGGGTGCACAGCCGCCCGTAGGCCGCGCGGTCCTGCGGATAGACCACGACCTCCGGCCCGTCCGTGGGCGCGATCCGCGCGCCCACCAGCAGCTTGAGGCCGTGATCCTTCGCCGCCGCGTGCGCGCGCACCACGCCCGCCAGCGTGTTGCGGTCCGCCACGCCCAGCGCCGACAAGCCGAGGGCGGCCGCCTGGGTCACCATTTCGTGCGGATGCGACGCCCCCTCCAGAAAGCTGAAGTTGGTCGCCGCGGCGAGTTCGGCGAAGGCCAAGGCTTAGCTCAAC
>CAYRCO010000336.1:0-3169 GCA_964422775.1 uncultured Rhodovibrio sp. | reverse complement strand
CGGCACCGCCGCCCGCGGGGGCCGCCGGCTGGGCGCCGCCGCCGGCGCTGGCGAGCGCCATTTCCGGCTGGCTCGCCTCGGCCCCGACCGCCGCCTCGGCTTCCGCCATCGCGGGGTCGCCCCGGCTTTCGGTCATGCGCGGCTGCTCGTGGCGGATGTTCGCCTGCTCGGGCTCCTGCGCGCGCAATTCGACGTGGGACAGCAGGAAGGTGACCTCCTCACGCACGGCGGCGAGCATGGTCTGGAACATCTCGAAGGCTTCCTGCTTGTACTCGTGCAGCGGGTTGCGCTGGGCGAACGCGCGCAAGCCGATGCCGTGGCGCAGGTGGTCGAGGTTGAGCAGGTGCTCCTTCCACTTCTTGTCGACCACGTGCAGGACGATCTGCTTTTCCACATGGCGCATCAGCTCGGGGCCGTAGTTGGCCGCCTTTTCCGCCATGTGCTCGTCCGACTTGCGCCGGATCCGCTCGTGGATCTCCTGGTCGGCGATCCCCTCTTCCTGGGCCCAGTCCTGGATCGGCAGGTCGAGCGCGAGCACGCGCCGGCACTCCTCGGCCAGCGTCTCCAGTTCCCACTGTTCGGGGTAGGCCTTCTCAGGCACGTACTTGGAGACCAGATCCTCGATCGTCTGGTGGCGCATCTCGGTGACGGTCTCCGAGACCTCCTCGGCCTGCATCAGTTCGCGACGCTGCTCGTAGATGACCTTGCGCTGGTCGTTCATCACGTCGTCGAACTTCAGCAGGTTCTTGCGGATCTCGAAGTTCCGCCCCTCGACCTTGGACTGCGCCTTCTCCAGGGCCTTGTTGACCCACTTGTGGGTGATCGCCTCGCCTTCCTCGAGTCCGAGCTTGCCCAGCATGCTGTCCATGCGCTCGGAGCCGAAGATGCGCATCAGGTCGTCTTCCAGCGACAGGAAGAACTGCGAGGCACCCGGATCGCCCTGCCGGCCGGAGCGGCCGCGCAGCTGGTTGTCGATCCGCCGGCTCTCGTGCCGCTCGGTGCCGAGCACGAACAGGCCGCCCGCTTGGCGCACCACCTCGGCGTTCTCCGCGCAGTCCTTACGGATTTCCTCGGCCTGCTTCGCCGCCTCGGCCTCGGACAGCCCCTGGGTTTCCTGCTCGATGCGCATCTCGACGTTGCCGCCGAGCTGGATGTCGGTGCCGCGGCCGGCCATGTTGGTGGCGATCGTGACGGCGCCCGGCGAGCCCGCCTGGCCGATGATATAGGCCTCCTGCTCGTGGTAGCGGGCGTTCAGCACCTTGTGCGGGATACCCGCCTGCTTGAGCATCTCCGAGACCTGCTCGGACTTCTCGATCGATACCGTGCCGACCAGCACCGGCTGCTGGCGTTCGTGGCACTCGCGGATCCGCTCGACGATGGCGTCGTACTTCTCCTTCGCCGTGCGGTAGACGACGTCGTCGAGGTCCTTGCGGATCATCGGCTTGTTGGTCGGGATCTCGGCGCACTCCAGGCCGTAGATCTCGGCGAACTCGCCGGCTTCCGTCATCGCCGTACCGGTCATGCCGGAAAGCTTGGGGTAGAGGCGGAAGTAGTTCTGGAAGGTGATCGAGGCGAGCGTCTGGTTCTCGTTCTGGATCTGGACGCCTTCCTTGGCTTCCAGCGCCTGGTGCAGGCCCGCGGAGAAGCGCCGGCCTTCCATCATGCGCCCGGTGAACTCGTCGATGATGACGACCTTGCCGTCCTTGACGATGTAGTCGCGGTCGCGCTGGAACAGCTTGTGGGCCCGCAGGGCTTGGTTGACGTGATGCAGCAGCCCGACGTTGTCGATGTCGAACAGCGAGCCCTCGCCCATCAGCTCGCGGGCCCGGGCGAGCTCCTCGATCTTGGAGACGCCGCTTTCGGTCAGGTTGACCGCGCGCGCCTTCTCGTCCGTCTCGTAGTCGTCCGCGCCCAGGTGGGGGATCAACTCGTTTGCCGAGACGTACAGCGACGAGGTGTTCTCGGTCGGCCCGGAGATGATCAGCGGCGTGCGCGCCTCGTCGATCAGGATCGAGTCCACCTCGTCGACGATGGCGAAAAAGAATTCCCGCTGGACCATGTCCTCCAGCTGGAACTTCATGTTGTCGCGCAGATAATCGAAGCCGAACTCGTTGTTGGTGCCGTAGGTGACGTCGCACGCGTAGGCGTTGCGCCGCTCGGCGTCCGGCATGCCGTTCTTGATGCAGCTGACGGTCAGGCCGAGGAAGCGGTAGATCGCGCCCATCCACTCGGCGTCGCGCTCGGCCAGATAGTCGTTGACCGTCACGACGTGGACGCCGTGCCCGGCGAGCGCGTTCAGATAGACCGCGAGGGTGGAGACCAGCGTCTTACCCTCGCCGGTCTTCATCTCCGAGATCATGCCCTTGTGCAGGACGATGCCGCCCAGCAGCTGCACGTCGAAGTGGCGCTGGCCGAGCGTGCGCTTGGCCGCCTCGCGGACGGTCGCGAACGCCTCGACCAGCAGGTCGTCCAGCGTCTCGCCCTTGTTCAGCCGCGCCTTGAACCAGTCCGTGCGCTGGCGCAAATCCTGGTCCGACAGCTTCTCCAGTTCGGGTTCGAGCTTGTTGATCTGCTCGACCTGCTTGCGCAGCCCTTTGAGGAAGCGGTCGTTCGCCGTGCCGAACAGCTTTTGGGCGAGCGCGCCGATCATGCGTGAGTCCTTGAAAAAGACGGATTTGAAATGCCGCTCGCGGCCCGTTAGCCGGGGCCGCGCGGCGTCGCCTGACACTTAGGGAAGGCGCCATAAAGTGTCAACGTTGCCCGGTGTCGCGGCAAAGCTGGGCGCGGCGCGGCGTGCGCGCGCTCGCGCGGCGTCTTGACGGTGGTTTTGGGTCGATGCCGCAGCCGGGTTGTGCCGGCCCCAACGGGCGTGCATCAATGCCCGCGCGCCGCGACCGTCGGGCACGCGCGCCCGCGGTTTTCGGCCAGACCGGGCCGCGACCGGGTGGGCGCGCCGGGCCAGGCTTCCCATGTGAAGCTGGGGCGCCTCGGCGTGTGTCGACTTAGGTCGGCACGCGCGTGCCCGGAGATGAAGATTTGACGACACCGGCGCGTAAGCGGGGCGCCGTCGGCTATCCTGGCGGCCGCGCGCACCCCGCTCGCCACACCGCGTTTTTTTGGCAAACCGTGTTCCAAGGAGGATCGAACCCGTGATGAGCCCGCTGCGCAC
>CAYRCO010000335.1:0-3179 GCA_964422775.1 uncultured Rhodovibrio sp. | reverse complement strand
CCGTACCCCGGCGATGCCTTCGGTTCCCGGGCTCGCCTCCGCGTGCTGGATCGCGACTTCCAGGTGCAGCAAGTCGGTTTCCAGCTGGGCCAGGCTCCACTGCACGCTGTCCCGCGGGGCGGCGCGGAGGTCGCTTAGCTGCTGGTAGAGGCTGATCCCCGTGCCCGTCGCCACGACGGCCAGGAAACTGAGCACGGCGAGCGTGATCGCCCGTTGCCGGTCGCGCGTGCGCAGAACACGCGCCAGCCGCCCCAAAGGTGTCGCGGGCTTGCTCGACGACGGCGCCTCGGGGCGCGGATCTGACATCAGCGTCTCCCTCACCCCGCGCCGGCGGCCGGTCAGTCCTCGATCCAGATGCGGTCGAGCTGCCAGATACTGCGCGCGTAAATCGTCTCGGTCTGATAGGCGATGTCGGAATCGTACGGGTAGACGATCCAGAGCGGCCCTTTCTCGCGCACCGACATAGGCTCGCCGTTGATGGCGTACGCGATAAGCGCGCCGTCCATGGCTTCATCCACCGACATCGTGATTTCGTAGTCGTTGAGCGCGGCCGCGCGCAGGGTATCGCCCTCAGCGTCGACCGCCTCCAGAAGGTCGGCGAGTTGGACACCGGTAAAGCGGTGCTCGCCATCGGTCCAGATGGTCGTCGTGGTGAAGCTCGTCTGCGGTAGCTCTTTCAGCATGGCCCGGTCGAACGCCATCGCCCCGTCGCGGTTGGTGCGGCCGATCTCGCCGCGCACGGTCAGCAGCACCTCGCCATCGGGCGTATCGAGAGATTGCGCCCGGGCGGCCGGGGTCGCCGCCAACAGTCCGGCCAGGAGCGCCAGAACGGCAATCAGGTTGCCGATGCGCCGAGCGCGCATGCGCGCGTGTGGTGAGACCTGGAAGCGGTATGTCATCAAGCCTGCCTACGGTGGGATTGCACGCGGCGTGCGGCGAATACGACACGATCAAATCGCAATCCAGAATACGCGACACTTAGAAGCGCGGACACCGGCAGATCGTATAAGCGGCCTATCCATCGGCATAGAGGTTGTCCGGGCCCGCCGGTCAGCCACCGCCCGCCTGCGCGCCGGCCGCGACCGGGGTTTCCAGGCCGCTGGAGAAGGCATCCAGCAGCCGCGTCTTCACGCGATCCATCCGCCAGGTGGGCGCGTCGGCGGCCGGCTGTACACCACGCGGCCAGCCGAGCGCCTCGGCCGCGTCGGCGAGATCGGCCGGCAGGATCAGGTGGGCGGGCACGGCAGATCCAGCGTCTGGGCCGGTCAGCAGCGGGGCGGCCTGGTGGTCGCCCAGCAAGAGCACGACGCTGCCCTGGGCCAGCCGTTCGCGCAGGAAGCTCGCCATCGTATCGATCGAGTAGGCGAGTGCCTCCGCGTACAGCCGGCGAACGCGTTCGCTGTCCTGCCAGACCACGCTGGGCGGGTCCTGGCCGTCGACGAAGCGCTGGAACGCCCGGCCATTTTTGACCTCCTGCCAAGGCAGCACTTCCGGGATCGGCGTCCAGGGCGCATGGCTAGAGATCAGGGCGACCTGGGCGAACACCGGCTTGTCGGTCGGATCGGACAGCGCCTTGCGCTCCAGCGCGGCCAGCGTGTACTGGTCGGGCATGGTGACCCAGTTGAACGCCGGGCCGGCGTAGTCGAGCGCGGCGGCGTCGAGCAGCCGGTCGTAACCGAACGCCTGCGCCTCCGGCCACGGCCCGGTGATCGCCGGCATCACCGCCACGCTCTGCCAGCCAGCAGCCTCGAAACGGTCGATCAGGGTCGGCCAGTTGGACGCGGTCAGGGCGTCGTAGCGCGCCTGGCTGTCGATCCACAGGCCGGACAGCAGGCTGGCGTGGGCCAGCCAGCTGCTGCCGCCCACGGTAGGCGCCTCCAGCCAGGCGGAATGCACCGCGTAGTCGCGCGCTTCAGCCGCCGCGGCGAGCCGGTCCAGGGCGGGCGCCAGCCGACGGGCGTAGCGGGGTTGCTCGAGCGCGCTCCGGCCGTAGGACTCGACGAACACCAGCAGCACGTCCCGGCCCGCCAGCCGGCCCAGCGTGTTGCCGCCGGCCGGCTCGCGCGCGCCGGGGTCGTCCAGTTCCGCCTGGAAGTCCTGGAACGCCTGCCAGGTCTGCAGGCTGTTGTCGACGCGCCAGGCGACGAGCTGGCTGGTAAAGGCGTCGGTGCGCGTATCCGCCCCGCTGGTGCGCTGGACCGCTTCCGCCGCGCCGACGGCCAGCGTCAGGATCGCCACGCCGGCGACCGCGGGGCGTCGGCCGGCGTCGCCGGGCAGGCGGGCGAGGGCACGCGCCGCCCAGAAGGTCAACGCGCCGACCGCGAGCACCCCCGCGAGCGCCGCAAGCGCGGCAAACGCCGCGCCGACCGGTCCCAGCATGTCGGTGGTGAAGTCCCAGGCGGGGCCGAGCAGGGCGAGGTCGGTCACCGGGTTCACCGACCGGCCGAAGCCCGTGTAGGCGATCAGGTCGCCCGCCTTGAGGGCGGTGGCCGCAGTCAGCAGCACCGCCGTGAGCCCGACGGCAAGGAGGCCCCAGCCACCCGGCAGCAGCACCAGCAGCAGCGCCAGCACCGGAAGCTCCAGCGGCACCATGCGCAGCGCCTCCAGGGTCAGGGCCGCCGGCTGGTTGGGGGCGACCAGCAGCAGATGCAGGACGATCAGCCCGAGGAGCGCGCGCAGCCATGCCCAGCGCGGTCGGCCGCCCGGTCTTGCCGCTCTGCTGCCGTCATCCAAAGCCCGTCGCATCGCGTACTCACCCTTACGAAGTTCGTCATCCAAATGTAACCTGAACGGAAGGGACGGCAACGCGGATGGCTTCATCCCCCAAGGCACCGCGCCAGCGGATCGGCTGGCGGCCGGTGCTGCGCATCGCCGGCAGCCTGGCGCTGCTGGCCGGACTCGCGGCGACGATCGACCTGGGTGAAACCGCCCGGCTGCTGGCCGGCGCGGACCTCTACGCGCTGGCTGGGCTGCTCCTGGTCGCGCAGCTGCAGGTGCTGCTGTCGGCGGCGCGCTGGCGGCTGGTCGCCCGGCGGCTGCGCCTGCCGCTCGGCTGGTCGGCGGCGTTCGGGGAGTACTACCTGTGCCTGTTGTTGAACCAGCTGCTGCCGGGCGGCGTGTCGGGGGACGCGATCCGCGCGCTGCGCCATGCCCGCCGGCTGCCCGCGCTGCCCGATGGC
>CAYRCO010000334.1:0-3190 GCA_964422775.1 uncultured Rhodovibrio sp. | reverse complement strand
CGGCGACTGGGCGGGGCGGCGACTGGGCGGGGCGGCGACTGGGCGCGCGGCGGCTCAGTCCTCCTCGCCCAGGCCGCGGCGGGGGATCCGGATGTCGCGGTGGACGTAGACCGAGATCACCAGGCCGAACGAGATCATGATCGCCAGCATCGCCGTGCCGCCGTAGGAGACCAGCGGCAGCGGCACGCCGACCACCGGGATCAGGCCCATCACCATGGCGATGTTGATGAAGACGTAGAGGAACAGGTTCGCCGTCAGCCCGATCGCCAGCAGCCGGCCGTACTGGTTGCGCGCGCGCAGCGCGATCGCGAAGCCGTAGAGGATCACCAGGGCGTACAGCAGCAGCAGCGCGACTCCGCCGATCAGGCCGAACTCCTCGGCCAGCATGGTGAAGATGAAGTCGGTCTGCTTTTCCGGCAGGAAGTTCAGGTGCGACTGCGAGCCCTCCAACAGGCCCTTGCCGAACATGCCGCCGGCCCCGAGCGCGATCTTCGACTGCAGGATGTGGTAGCCCGCCCCCAGAGGATCGCTCTCCGGGTTCAGGAAGGTCAGCACCCGCTGCTTCTGGTAGTCGCGCAGGAACTGCCAGGCGATCGGCACCGCGCCCGCGCCCAAGGCCGCGACCACGCCGAACTTCCACAACCGCACGCCGGCCGCGAAGAACAGCACGCCCGAGACCATGATCAGGATCAGCGAGGTGCCGAGGTCCGGCTGCTTGAGCACCAGGATCGTGGGCAGCGCCAGCAGCACCAGCGGCCCGATCAGCTTGGTCGGGCGGACGATCTCCTCCTCCGACATCCCGTGGAAGTAGCGGGCCAGCGCCATCACGATCGCGACCTTCATCACTTCCGACGGCTGCAGGGTAAGCGGGCCAAGTTGAATCCAGCGCTGCGCGCCCATGCCGACCACGCCCATCACCTCCACCGCGACCAGCAGCAGCAGGCCGACCAGGTAGATCGGATAGGACCAGCGGAACCAGAAGCGGATATCGAACATCGCCACGACCAGCAGCAGCACCAGCCCGCCCCCGAAGCGCAGGGCGTGGCGCCGGGCCCACGGGGTCATGCTGCCGTCGGCGGCGGAATAGAGCATCACGCAGCCGATCGCGGCCAGGACCGCGATCAGCAGGATCAGGCCCCAGTTCACCTGCAGGAACTTCTGCCCGAGCGTGAGTTCGGGATTGCGGTTGAAGCCGGCGAGGCTCATCGCGTGCGCCCGCTCAAGACCGGTCGCGCGGCGCACCGCCGGCGATCTGCTCGGGCGAGTCGTTCGCCAGCGGATCCAGGCGCTGCGCCTCGCTCAGCACGTCGCGGCCGATCGGCGCAGCCGCGGTGCTGCCGCCGCCGCCGTGTTCGACCACCACGGCGACCGCGTAGCGCGGGGCGTGCACCGGGGCGTAGGCGACGTAGAGGCCGTGGTCGCGCCGGCGCCAGGGCAGGTCCTTGTTCTCGATCACCCCGGCCCGGCGCTCGGCCATGGTGATCCGGCGGACCTGCGAGGTCCCGGTCTTGCCGGCCATCGCCCAGCCTTCCCGGGTGATCCGCTTGCCGTAGGCGGTGCCGCCCTGCTCGTTCACCACCGCATCCATGGCATCGCGGATCAGGTCGAGGTGCTTCGGGGAGATGTCCAGCTTGGGGAACAGGCCCGCACGGGCGGCGGGGCCGGCGGCGGCCGCATCGCCCGGGTCGCGTTCGGCCGAGACCTCCTGCGCGGCGTCGACCGCCTGCTCCTTCGGGCCGTCGTCGCCGCGGGGCTGCAGGTCGCGGGCGAACTGCGGCGTGACCGCGTGGCCGCCGGCGATGCGCGCGGTCATCACCGCGAGCTGCAGCGGCGAGGTCAGGACGAAGCCCTGCCCGATCGAGGTCACCAGTGTCTCGCCGCCCTGCCAGGGTTCGCCGATCTGGGCGCGTTTCCAGGCCTTGGTCGGGATCGTGCCGCCGCGCTCGCCCGGCAGGTCGAGACCGGTCTCGTCGCCCAGACCCAGCCGGCGCGACATCTCCGCGATCTTGTCCACGCCCACCTTGCGCGAGACGTCGTAGAAGTAGACGTCGCAGGATTCCTTGATCGCGGCGTGCATATCCATCTTGCCGTGGCCGTAGCGCTTCCAGCAGTGGAAGCGCGCGTTGCCGAGCTTGTAGTGGCCCGGGCAGTAGACCTCCTGCGCGGGATCGATGCCGGCTTCGAGGGCCGCCAGGGCGACCACCATCTTGTAGGTGGACCCCGGGTTGTAGAGGCCGGCGGTCGCCTTGTTGGTCAGCGGGTGCAGCGGGTCGTTCAGCAGCTTGCGCCAGTGCGCGGAGGAGATCCCCAGGTTGAAGGCGTTCGGGTCGAACGAGGGGACGGAGCCGAGCGCCAGCACGCCGCCGGTGGCGATGTCCATCAGCACCACCGACGCGCTCTTCTCCCCGGACAGGCGCTGCTGGACGTAGGTCTGCAGCTGGCTGTCGACGGTCAGCACCAGGTCCTTGCCGGGCGTGCCCTCCTCGCGCTTCAGCTCGCGGATCGTCCGGCCGACGGCGTTGACCTCGATCGTGCTGGTTCCAGCGGTGCCCCGCAGCTTCTCGTCGTACTCCTTCTCCAGCCCGTTCTTGCCGATCTTGAATCCCGGCAGTTCGAGCAGCGGGTCTTCGGCGTCCTTCAGTTCGGATTCGGAGACGGCGGCGACGTAGCCCAGCACGTGGGCCATCTGCTCGCCGAACGGATAGGCGCGGGTCTGGCCGACGTCGATCGAGATACCCGGCAGATCAGGAGCGTTCACCTCGATCCGGCTGACCGCCTCCCAGTCCAGGTACTCGCGCACCGTCACCGGCACGAAGGCGCGCTTCTTGCGCACCTCCGTCATGATCCGCTCGCGCTCCCCGGGCTTGAGTTCGATGATCTGGGCGAGCCGGTCCAGCGTGCGCTCGACGTCCTTCGCCTGCTCGGCGACCAGGACGACCTTGTAGTTCTGCTCGTTCGCCGCCAGCGGCTGGCCGAAGCGATCCAGGATCCGCCCGCGCGGCGGCGGCAGCAGGCGCAGGGAAATCCGGTTGTCCTCGGCCAGGGTCGCGTACTTGTCCGCCTCGACGACCTGCAGGTAGTAGAGCCGCGCGGCCAGCGCGCCGAACAACAGCGCCTTGCCCCCGCCCAACAGCGCGGCCCGCCGGGAGAAGGTCTTGAAGCGGCTGTGGTCTTCGTTCAGCAACGCCAT
>CAYRCO010000333.1:0-3197 GCA_964422775.1 uncultured Rhodovibrio sp. | reverse complement strand
CGGACCGGCACGCTCTACGCCTGCCGGCAGGACGGCGTCGCACCCGACCTTTTGACCTGCGCCAAGGGACTGGGCGCGGGCTACCAGCCGGTCGGCGCGGTGCTGATGTCCGGGGCGATCTACGACGCGATCGCCGCGGGCAGCGGCGCCTTCCAGCACGGCTTTACCTACATCGGTCACCCGACCGCCTGCGCCGGCGCGCTCGCCGTCCAGCGCGCGATCGAGCGGGACGACCTGCTGGCCAACGTGGCCGCGCAGGGAGACAAGCTGCGCGCGGATCTGGCGGCTCACTTCGGCAACCATGCCCACGTCGGCGACATCCGGGGTCGAGGCCTGTTCGTCGGTGTCGAACTGGTCGCCGACCGGAGCACTCAGACCCCGTTCGATCCGACGCAGAAGCTGCACGCCCGGATCAAGTCGGCGGCCTTTGGGCGCGGGCTGATCTGCTACCCGAACGGCGGCACGGCGGACGGCACGCGCGGCGATCACGTGCTCTTGGCGCCGCCCTACATTCTGGACGACGCCCACCGCGAGGAGTTGGTCGAGAAGCTGGCGGCCGCGGTCGCCGACGCGCTCGGCCAGGTCGCGGGGGCGGCGGCGTGAGCACGGGCGAGCCGCTCGTGATCGCGGCGGCGCCAAACGGCGCGCGCAAGACGCCTCGGGACCATCCGGCCGTGCCGGTGACGGCGGACCAACTGGCCGATACGGCAGCCAATTGCCAGCAGGCGGGGGCGGCGATGTTCCATCTGCACGTGCGCGACGCCGAGGGGCGGCACAGCCTCGACCCGCGCCACTACGCCCGCGCGATCGACGCGATCCGGGCGCGCGTCGGCGACCGGTTGGTGATCCAGGCGACCTCGGAATCCGGCGGCGTCTACGGCGCGCGCGAACAGCTCGATGCGATGCGCGCACTGGAGCCGGAATCGGTCAGTCTGGCGGTGCGCGAGGCGATCGGCCGGAGCGCCGACGAGCCGGCGGCCGCGGAGTTCCTGGCCTGGGCGCGCCGGCAAGGCGTCGCGGTGCAGTACATCCTCTACGATCTGCAAGACCTCGCCCGTTACCACGACCTGGTGGCACGCGGCGTGATCCCGGGAGAGCGGCACTGGCTGCTGTTCGTGCTTGGCAGCTACGCCCAAGGGCGCGACGCCCAGCCCACGGAGCTGCTCACGTTCGTCGACCCCGACTGGCCGGGGGCGACGCCCTGGATGGTCTGCGCCTTCGGCCCAAGGGAGGCCGCCTGCGCGCTCACAGCGGCCGGGCTCGGCGGGCAGGTCCGTGTGGGATTCGAGAACAACCTGCATCTGCCGGACGGCAGCACGGCCCCCGACAACGCGGCCCTGGTGGCCAATGTCGCGACCGGCGCCCGGGCGCTCGGCCGGGAACCCGCCAGTGCGGACGCGCTGCGCGCGCACCTGGCCGGGCTGGCCGGGAAGTGAGCGCAAAATTGCGTTAACCTCCCTCTGGCCATGCCTGGCGAAACTGTGTTCAATGGTGACCACGCGCCGCCCGCGCACGCCAGGGACGCGGCGCCACAACAAGAACAACAACCGGGCCCGATGCGCCGGACCCAACAACCCAACCCGGTTTTCCAACGGCGCGCGGGTCGACAGGGACAGGCTTCAACGGAGGGAACGTTGAGGACCCGGACTTCCGGTGCGCAGCCGGCTTTGCTATCGGCTGCCCTTGCCGCGGAGCACGCGACCTCGGAAGGCCGCTCACGGCCGGCGGCAACCGCGTTCTCGACGTCCTGTATCCACAAGACAGGTCACCGCCGGAGTGTGGCCACGCCGCGAGCGTGGCTTTTCCGGCCGGGGCGGGTTGGCGTATCTGCCGTCGCCTTCCCACGCCTCGACAGCAACCAACCCAAGGCAGACTACGGAGGCTTTTAATGAAGAAGCTCGTGATCACGGCCGCCGCCGTCGCCGTTGCGACCGGTGCCTGGATGGCGGGGACCAGCAGCGAGGCGCTGGCCCAGGACGAGACGAACTTCGTCACCATCGGCACCGGCGGCGTGACCGGCGTGTATTATCCGGCCGGCGGCGCGATCTGCCGTCTGGTCAACAAGGACCGCCAGGAGCACGGCATCCGCTGCTCCGTCGAATCCACCGGCGGGTCGGTCTACAACCTGAACACCATCCGCGCGGGCGAGCTCGAGTTCGGTGTCGCCCAGTCGGACTGGCAGTATCACAGCTACAACGGCTCCAGCCGCTTCGAGGACGCCGGCGCTTACAAGGATTTGCGCGCCATGTTCTCGCTGCACCCGGAGCCGTTCACCGTGGTCGCCCGCGAGGGCAGCGGAATCGAGGATTTCGAGGACCTGAAGGGCAAGCGGGTCAACGTCGGCAACCCGGGCTCCGGCCAGCGCGCCACCATGGAGATCGCCATGGACGCGATGGGCTGGAGCATGGACGACTTCTCGCTCGCCTCCGAGCTGAAGTCGGCCGAGCAGGCGCAGGCCCTGTGCGACAACAAGATCGACGCGTTCGTCTTCGTCGTGGGCCACCCGTCCGGCTCGATCCAGGAGGCGACGACCACCTGTAACGCCCAGCTGGTCAACGTGAAGAACGAGCAGATCGAGGACCTGGTCTCCGACCGGCCGTACTACTCGTTCGCCACCATTCCGGGCGGCATGTACAACGCCAACCCGGACGACGTGACCACCTTTGGCGTGCGCGCGACCTTCGTCACCAGCGCGGACGTCAGCGACAAGGTGGCCTACCAGGTGGCGCGAGCCGTGTTCGAGAACTTCGGCCAGTTCAAGGGTCTGCACCCGGCTTTCCAGGTCCTCAAGAAGGACGAGATGGTCAGCCAGTCGCTGTCCGCTCCGATCCACGACGGGGCCATGAAGTACTACGAGGAAGCCGGCCTGAAGTAAGGAACTTGGCTTTCGCGTAAGCGGGCGGCCGCGTCCTGGTGAACCAGGGCGCGGCCGACCTGTTCGCGCGGCTTCGGAAGTGCCACGCGGCTAGCGCTCGTGGCACCCCTCAACCCTGTCCCTCGTCTCCCAGTGGCGGATAGGGGACACACCGAAGCATTCTGCCCTGTGACCGATGGGCCGATTTGGCTTATTAGCCGATCTGGAACGGACGTGGCGGCGGGTTCCCTCTCCTCTCGTGGCAGGAGCGGGACAGGGTGAGGAGGGTGCCGCCGACCCTGGCGCAGGGTCGTTCAAGGACCGCGTAAACCGTACAGACCGG
>CAYRCO010000332.1:0-3277 GCA_964422775.1 uncultured Rhodovibrio sp. | reverse complement strand
GGGTCCGGACCCGGACACCCGGGACGATGACACTGGCACGCCTGACCCGCCGGGCGCTGCGCCGGGCGGGCCTCCCACCCCACGGCCGGCCGGCGCCGATCGCGGTGTCGCGCCGGCCGTCTGCCGCCGAACGGATTCCCTTGATGACAGAGCACGGCTACGATGGCGATGTATCGCCCGACACCGCCTGGGAAATCCTGCAGGACGACCCGACCGCCAAGCTGGTCGACGTGCGCACCGAGCCCGAGATTACGTTCGTCGGCCTGCCGGACCTCGGCCCCTTGGGCAAGGCGGTGGTGACCGTGCCGTGGAAGACCTATCCCGGCATGGCCGCCAACCCGCGCTTCGTCGACGACGTCGGCGCGGCGGGCGTGCAGCCGGCGGATACGGTGCTGCTGCTGTGCCGCTCCGGGCAGCGGTCGGCTGCTGCGGCGCAGGCGCTGAGTGCACAGGGGTTTGAGCGCTGCTACAACGTCGCCGAGGGGTTCGAGGGAGATAAGAACGCCGACGGCCACCGCGCCAGCCACAACGGCTGGAAGGTGCGCGGCCTGCCCTGGACCCAGGACTGAACGGAAAACGGCCCCAAGATGGCGCGCGACGACGGCATCCCGAACGACCGCCCGGCCGGCCCCGGCCGCTACCGCCCGCAGACCGAGCTGGTCCGCGGCGGGCAGACGCGCAGTCCGTTCAACGAGACGTCGGAAGCGCTCTATCTGACCAGCGGCTACGTCTACGGCTCCGCGGAGGAGGCCGAGGGCGCGTTCACCGGCGAGACGCCGCGCTTCGTCTATTCCCGCTACGCCAACCCGACGGTGGCGATGTTCGAGGAGCGGCTGCGGCTGTTGGAGGGCGCGGAGGCGTGCTTCGCCACCGCAACTGGCATGTCCGCGGTGTTCGCCGCGATGATGTGCCAGCTGCGCACCGGCATGCGGGTGGTCGCCTCGCGCGTGCTGTTCGGCTCCTGCCACTACATCGTCAACGACATCCTGCCGCGCTTCGGGATCGAGACGGAATTCGTCGACGGCAGCGACAACGCGGCCTGGGCGGCCGCGCTGGAGCGCCCGGCGGACATCGTGTTCCTGGAAACCCCGGCGAACCCAACGCTGGAGATCGTCGACCTCGGGTTCGTCTGTGACTTGGCGCACAAGGCGGGCGCGTGCGTCGTGATCGACAACATCTTCGCCAGCCCCGTGCTGCAGCGCCCGCTCGAGTTCGGCGCGGACGTGGTTGTCTATTCCGCGACCAAGCACATCGACGGCCAGGGCCGGGCGCTGGGCGGCGCGGTGCTGGGCTCCAAGGCGTTCATCGACGAGCAGCTGTTTCCGTTTGCCAAGCACACCGGACCCAGCATGAGCCCGTTCAACGCCTGGATCATGCTGAAGGGCCTGGAGACGCTGGACGTGCGCGTCCAGAAGCAGTGCGACAATGCCGAAGCGCTGGCCGAGTTCCTGGCTGGGCAGCCGGGCGTGCGCGAGGTGCGCTATCCCGGCCGCGGCAGCGGTTCCCAGGCCGAATTGGCGCGCGCCCAGATGAAGCGCGGCGGCACCCTGGTGGCTTTCGAGGTGGAGGGCGGCAAGGAAGGCGCGTTCAACGTGCTGAACCGCTGCCGGTTGATCGACATCTCCAACAACCTGGGCGACGCCAAGACGCTGGCGACCCACCCGGCGACCACGACGCACCAGCGCGTGCCGACCGAGACCCGGCACGAGATCGGCATCGGCGACGGCCTGATCCGCCTGTCGGTCGGGCTGGAGGACGTCGAGGACCTGAAGGACGACCTGCGCCAGGCGCTGCACGCGCCCGGCTGAGCCTCAGCGCCTGCCCTGACGGCGTTCGACCAGCGCCTTGTCGACGAACTGCAGCAGCACCACGCCGCCGTACATCAGCGCGGCGAGCGCCAGGAACGACAGCACGAACAGCAGTTTGTTGTGATCCTGGAAGATCAGCAGCAGGAAGGCGATCGCCAGCATCGGCACGGCCAGCACGAGCCCGAGACGGTGGGCGTTACCGGTATATAAGCGTCGCATCGCAGCCCCTCGCAGGCGTGACGTGTGAATGTCGTCGCCGGGTGGTCTTGCCCGAGGGCCGAGCCCGGCTTGATTTAAGGAAAGGGGCGCGGCCGGCACGCCGCCGGCCGCGCGTCAAGGCTGGTGCAGATACGGCCGATCCCCATGCGTTGTGCGGTGCGGAATCGGACGAATCCCACTCGCAGGTGGGCGCCCGGGGGCGCCCTGACCAGGGGGTCTGGCCAGATTCTTTTGGATTGCGAAGAATGCCGCTCGGCCGGGCGGTGTCGCGCACCTACGACGTGAGCGCGGTGGAGCCCAAGTAGGAAATCAGCCCGGCGACCGTCAGGCCAGCGACCAGAAGCGCGACGACGGCGAGCCAGTGCGGCTGCTTGGGGGGAGCGGCGGGGGGCGTGGCGGTATCGCGGCGCGGCATGGGGAGAGGGTCTGGGCTCAGCGGCCGGGGTCGGCGCAGGATGGTACGGGTCAGGTGAGCATGTGGGGCGCGGCGTCGGTGCGTGGGCGCACGTGACGGCGGTTATGCCATCGCAATGTTAAGACATAGTTTTAGGCCGGACGTTTTCACACTTGCCCCGACAAGAATATCTGTGCGCACCGTGCATGGCAGGCCTGCGGGGCGGACGCGCGCGAAACGCTTGCGCGCGTTCGTACACTGGGTCCGCGGGCCGGGCGCCGAGCGGCGCCTATTCAAACGGCCCAGTTCCTGACGGAACAGACCCGCTCAACGGGAGGAACGCCTATGAGCACGCAACGGATCACGGCGCTCGCCGCCGTCCTCGCACTGGCGCTGAGCGGCACGGCCGCGCTGGCGCAAGAGGAAGGGCAGTCGACCCCGGGCGACGGGCAAGAGCAACAGGACCAGACCATGCCGCGCGGCGGCATGATGGGTCCCGGCCAAGGAATGATGGGCCAAGGAATGATGGGCCAAGGCCGCATGGGCCAGGGCATGTACGGTCCCGGCCAGGGCCAAGGCCAAGGCATGTACGGCCCCGGTATGCGCGGCCAGGGCCAGATGGGCCAGGGCGGCTACGGTCAGCCGGGCCAGGGCATGATGGGCCCCGGTATGCGCGGCCAAGGCATGATGGGTCCCGGTCAAGGTATGATGGGCCAAGGCATGATGCGCGGCGGCATGATGCACGGCGGCATGGCAAACGCCGGGCCGACCTTGAAGATCGAGACGCCGGGCGGTCTGACGTTTACCTGTAACGCCGGGATGCAGGCCTGCCTGCAGGCGTTCGACCACGTCCGTG
>CAYRCO010000331.1:0-3298 GCA_964422775.1 uncultured Rhodovibrio sp. | reverse complement strand
ATCCACGGCTTCGAGTTGCTGGAGAAGCTGGGCTTCCACGAGTGGGGCTTCGACTACGTCCTGCTGGACTTCCTGGGCGACGTGGTGTGCGGCGGCTTCGGCCTGCCGATCGCCCGGGACATGTGCCAGAAGGTTATCGTCGTCGGCTCCAACGACCTGCAGTCGCTCTACGTCGCCAACAACGTCTGCTCGGCGGTGGACTACTTCCGCCGGATGGGCGGCAACGTCGGCGTCGCCGGCTTGGTGGTGAACAAGGACGACGGCACCGGCGAGGCGCAGGCCTTCGCCGAGAAGGTCGGCATTCCGGTGCTCGCCTCGATCCCGGCGCACGACGACATCCGCAAGAAGTCGGCGAACTACGAGATCATCGGCCACCCCGGCAGCCAGTGGGGCCCGCTGTTCGAGCAGCTGGGCCTGGCCGCCGCCGAGGCCCCGCCGGTGCTGCCCGCGCCGCTGGAGCACGAGGGCCTCCTCGACCTGTTCAAGGGCGAGGACGTGGGCCGCGGCGTCGAGCTGCAGCCGGCCACCATGGCGGACATGTGCGGCGGCGTGGCGCCGCAGCGCGAGTCCCTCGAAGTCGTCTACGAGGACGCGTGAGGGAGGCCCGGGCGATGACCGAAACGATGAACAACCGCACCCATGGCCTGGAGGCCAACGCCGCCCCGGCGGAGCCGATCGAGCAGGCCGCGGCCAAGGCCGCCGCCGAGGGCGGCTGCCACGGCGGCAAGGAGACGATGCAGGCGGCCGCGCGCGAGGCCGGCAAGTCGGCGACGCTGGACAAGCTGGCCGAGGATTACCCGACCGGCCCGCACGACCAGCCGCAGTCGATGTGCCCGGCGTTCGGCTCGCTGCGGGTCGGCCTTCGGATGCGCCGGACGGCGACGATCCTCTCCGGCTCGGCGTGCTGCGTCTATGGCCTGACCTTTACCTCGCACTTCTACGGCGCCCGGCGCACGGTCGGCTACGTGCCGTTCAACTCCGAGACGCTGGTCACGGGTGAGCTCTACCAGGACATCCGCGACGGCGTGGAGCAGATGGCGGATCCGGAGCGCTACGACTGCGTGGTGATCATCAATCTCTGCGTGCCCACCGCGTCCGGCATCCCGCTCGACCGGCTGCCGCACGAGATCAACGGCGTGCGCGTGATCGGGATCGACGTGCCCGGCTTCGGCGTGCCGACCCACGCGGAAGCAAAGGACATCCTGGCGGGCGCGATGCTGAAGTACGCCCGCGAGGAGGCCGAGGCCGGCCCGGTCGCCAAGCCGCGCAACCTGGTCGAGGACGCGCCCACGATCACCATGCTGGGCGAGATGTTCCCGGCCGATCCGGTCGGCGTCGGCCAGATGATCGAGCCGATGGGCCTGAAGGTGGCGCCGAACGTGCCGACGCGCGAATGGCGCGATCTGTATGCCGCGCTCGACAGCGTGGCGGTGGGCGCGGTGCACCCCTTCTATACCCGCTGCGTCGAGCAGTTCCAGCGCGCCGGCCGTCCGGTCGTGCCCTCCGGCCCGGTCGGGCTGGAGGGCACGACCGACTGGCTGCAGCGGATCGGCGAGGCGGCGAACGTGGCCGAGACCAAGATCGACGCCGCCAAGGCGAAGGCCGGCAAGGCGGTGCAGGGCGCGCTCGCCGAGCACAGCCTGAAGGGCCGCCGCCTGGTGGTCTCCGGCTACGAGGGCTCGGAGCTCCTGGTTGCCCGTCTGCTGATCGAAGCCGGGGCCGAGGTGCCCTACGTGGGCACGGCGTGCCCGCGCACCGAGTGGAGCCGGATCGACCGCGAGTGGCTGGCCGCGCACGGCTGCCACGTGCAGTACCGCGCGTCCCTGGAGCAGGACACCGCGGCGATGCAGGAGGTCCGCCCGGACCTCTCGATCGGCACCACGCCGCTGGTGCAGAAGGCCAAGGAGCTCGGTTGGCCGGCGATCTACTTCACCAACATGGTCTCCGCCCGTCCGCTGTTCGGCGCCGCCGGTATCGGGGCGCTGAGCGGGATCGTCGAGACCCAGACCGCCGGGGCCGAGCGCTTCCAGACCATGGTGTCCTTCTTCGAGGGCGTCGGTCAGGGGCACACCGCGGGCTACGGCTTCTCCGAGGTGCCGTCGGCCAAGCGCAAGATGCGCCGGGCCGCCAAGCCGGAGAAGCGCGACACCGGCGTTCCGGACAGCGTGGGGACCTGAACCATGTTGGTATTGGATCACGACCGCGCTGGTGGCTACTGGGGCGCGATCTACACCTTCACCGCCATCCAGGGGATGCGCGTGGTGATCGACGGCCCGGTGGGCTGCGAGAACCTGCCGGTGACGAGCGTCCTGCACTACACCGACGGGCTGCCCCCGCACGAGCTGCCGGTCACCGTGACCGGGCTCGCGGAGGACGAGCTGTCGATGACGGGTACCGAAGAAAATCTCAAGCGTGCGTCCGCGACTCAGGACAACGACTTGCCCGCCGTCGTGGTCACGGGCTCTATCGCTGAAATGATCGGCGGTGGTGTCACGCCCGAAGGCAGTAATCTTCGCCGGTTTCTTTGCCGCACGATTGACGAGGATCAATGGCAAGCGGCTGACCGTGCGATCAACTGGCTGTGGACTGAATTCGGGCCCAAGAAGGGCAAGACGGACAAGCCCAAGCGGAAGGAGGGGCAGGACAAGCCCCGCGTGAACATCATCGGTCCGATCTTCGGCACCTTCAACATGCCGAGCGACCTGGCCGAGATCCGCCGCTTGGTGGAAGGGATCGGCTGCGAAGTGAACATGGTGTTCCCGCTCGGCAGTCACGTGCTGGACATCCCGCGCCTGAACAACGCGGACGTGAACATCTGCATGTACCGCGAGTTCGGCCGGAAGCTGTGCGAGGCGCTGGACCGGCCGTACCTGCAGGCGCCGATGGGCGTGTTCTCGACGACGAAGTTCCTGCGCAAGCTGGGCGAGCTCACCGGCGCCGATCCGGAGCCGTTCATCGAGCAGGAGAAGCACACCACCCTGAAGCCGATCTGGGACCTCTGGCGGTCGGTGACGCAGGACTTCTTCGCCACCTCCAGCTTCGGCGTGGTGGCGCACGAGACCTACGCCCGGGGGCTGCGCAAGCTGCTGGAAGACGAGATGGGCGTGCCGTGCGCCTTCCACCACGCGCGCAAGCGGGGCAAGAAGCCCGACAACGAGGCGATCCGCCGCGACGTGCAGGAGAACACCCCGCTGGTCTTGTTCGGCTCCTATAACGAGCGGATGTACAACGCCGAGATCGGCGGGCGGGCGATGTACGTGCCGGCCTCCTTCCCGGGCGCGATCGTGCGACGGTCCAC
>CAYRCO010000330.1:0-3316 GCA_964422775.1 uncultured Rhodovibrio sp. | reverse complement strand
GCCGATCCCCGTGCCGCCGGTCACCGACTGCTCGGCGACGGCCGCCGAGGTCGCCGCCGGCCGGTCGCCGGGGTCGGTCGCACTGTCGCCGGCCGCGCGACGGGGCGCGCCGCTTGCAGGGTAGGGAGTGTCGGTCATGACGGGCGGTGTCGGGATCGGCCGGTCTTTGGTCGAGATTTTGCGTCGCGGTCTTGTGTCGAGCTTCGGCGCGCCGACCTTAGCGCGGCATCTGTGAAAATGCGATGCGTTCTTAAGAATTCACCCGCTCAAATGGCAAGCCGCGTGCCGGCGAACAAGCCATCGCACCTGAGCGCGCCCGCCCGACGAGGCGATATGACGCGGCGCGCCGCCGGCCCTGCCAGCCGAGTAGGGCGGCCGGATACCGTCAGGGCGCGACCAGATTGCGAGTAACCGCCTTTTAAACAATTTCGGTCCACCCTCCGGCTCGAAACGACGCGCGCACGGTCAACGAGGCGCGCCAAACGAAAGCCGCGGGGCAGACATGGACGATCTCCTAGGCGAATTCCTGACCGAGACCAACGAGGGTCTGCAGGTCCTGGACACCGAACTGGTCAAGCTCGAGCAGGATCCCTCGCCGGAGCTGCTGGATAACATTTTCCGGGTGATGCACACGATCAAGGGAACCTGCGGGTTCCTGGGTCTGCCGCGGCTGGAGGCGGTGGCACACTCGGGTGAGACGGTATTGGGCAAGATCCGCGACGGCGAGCTGGTGGTCACCCCCTCGCGCGTCTCGCTGATCCTGGAGTGCCTGGACCGGATCCGCGAGATCCTGGGCAAGCTGGAGGAAACCGAGGCGGAGCCGGAGGGCGACGACAGAGAGCTGATCGCCAAGCTGGACGCTGTCTCCGAGATGGCGGACCACCCGGACGCGCCGGTACCGGACGACGCCGGCGCGGCGCCGGCCGCAGCCGCGCCGGCGCCCGAGCCCGAACCCGGGCCGGTCGACGAGTTGGAAGAGATCTTCCGCAACGCGCCGGGCCCGGAGGATCTGCCGGAAAGCGCGCAGTTGAAGGACGCCGAGCCGGCGCCCGCCGCGGCCGACACCGGTCCCGGCACGCAGGCGGCGACCACCGCCGCGGGTCCGCAGGCGAGCGAGGCCAAGCCGGCCGAGCCGAAGGCCGCCGGCAAGCCGCCGGAGCGGGAGACGCCCAAGGAGTCGCAGGTCGCCAGCCAGTCGATCCGGGTATCCGTCGACTTGTTGGAGAACCTGATGACCACGGTCTCCGAGCTGGTCCTCAACCGCAACCAGCTGCTGCAGATCCTGCGCAGCCAGCAGGAAAGCGAGTTCTCCGCCCCGCTGCAGCGTCTGAACCACGTGGTGTCGGAGCTGCAGGAAGGGGTGATGAAGACGCGCATGCAGCCGATCGGCAACGCCTGGTCGAAGCTGCCGCGGATCGTCCGCGACCTGTCGCAGGAGCTCGACAAGAAGATCGAGCTCAAGATGAAGGGCGAGGAGACCGAGCTCGACCGCCAGGTGCTGGAGCTGATCAAGGACCCGCTCACCCACATGGTCCGCAACTCCGCGGACCACGGGGTCGAGACGACCGCCGACCGCGCCAAGACGGGCAAGTCCGAGGTCGGCACGATCGCCCTCAACGCCTACCACGAGGGCGGGCACATCATCATCGAGATCGGCGACGACGGCCGCGGCCTGAACGTCGAGAAGATCAAGCAGAAGGCGCTCAAGAACCAGATCACGACCGAGGCCGAGGTCGCCCAGCTGACCGAACAGCAGATCCAGCAGTTCATCTTCAAGCCGGGCTTCTCCACCGCCGACGCGGTGACGGCCGTCTCCGGCCGCGGGGTCGGGATGGACGTGGTGCGCACCAACATCGAGAAGATCGGCGGCACCATCGAACTGTCCTCCAAGGAGGGCCTGGGGTCGAAGTTCACGGTCAAGATCCCGCTCACCCTGGCGATCGTCTCGGCCCTGATCGTGGAGTGCGCGGGCGAGCGCTTCGCGATCCCGCAGCTGGCGGTGCTCGAGCTGGTCCGCGCCAAGGGTGGCAGCGAGAACCAGATCGAGCGGATCAAGGACACGCCGGTGCTGCGCCTGCGCGACCGGCTGCTGCCGCTGGTCAACCTGCGCGAACTGCTCAAGCTGCAGGGGCACGGCAACAACGCCGGAACGGAAGACAGCGCCGAGAGCGACACCGACGGCTTCATCGTGGTCGCCCAGGTGGGCACCTACTCCTTTGGCATCATCGTCGACCGCGTGTTCGATACCGAGGAGATCGTGGTCAAGCCGGTCGCCCGGATCCTGCGCGACATCCCGCTGTTCTCCGGCAACACCATTCTGGGCGACGGCCGCGTGGTGATGATCCTGGACCCGAACGGGATCGCGTCGGCGTCGGGCGAGCTGACCCTGGTGGAAGGCGAGGACGCGCTGGAGGACACCCGCAAGCAGCGCGGGGAGAGCGAGGAAGAGGTGTCGATGCTGGTGTTCAACGCCGCCGGCAAGTCGCCCAAGGCGGTGCCGCTCGCGCTGGTCGCCCGGCTGGAGGAGATCCCGGTCGACACCATCGAGGACTCCAACGGCCAGCGGGTGGTGCAGTACCGCGGTCAGCTGATGCCGCTGATCACCATGCCGGGCGGCGAGATCGCCGACAGCGGCAACCAGCCGGTGCTGGTGTTCACCGACCGCGACCGCTCGATGGGGCTGGTGGTCGACGAGATCGTCGACATCGTCGAGGAGCGGATGAACATCGAGCTGCACGGCGAGCGCGCGGGCTACCTCGGCAGTGCAGTGATCGCCGGCAAGGCGACCGACATCGTCGATGCCGGCTACTACCTCACCCAGGCGTTCAGCGATTGGTTCGAGGCCGAGAGCGTGCGCGACGCGGGCGAGGGCGACGGCCGGCGCGTCCTGCTGGTCGACGACAGCCCGTTCTTCCGCAACCTGCTGGCGCCGCTGCTCAATGTGGCCGGGTACGACGTGACCACCGCGGAAAGCGCGGACGCGGCGCTGGAGCTGTGCAACAGCGGGCACGAGTTCGACGTCATCGTCTCCGACATCGAGATGCCGGGCATGAACGGCTACGAGTTCGCCGCCGCGCTGCGCGAGCAGGGCAAGTGGGCCGACACCCCGCTGGTGGCTTTGTCCTCCCACGCCGCGCCGAGCGATCTGGAGCGCGGCCGACAGGCCGGCTTCCGCGACTACGTCGCAAAGTTCGACCGCGAGACCCTGCTGGACTCCCTGAACCAGACCCTCGGCCACGGCCAAGAGCCGCTGCGCGGCGCGGCATAAGGACTGACCACGATGGCGAACAAGACCAACGCGAAGGCCCGCTCCAAG
>CAYRCO010000329.1:0-3330 GCA_964422775.1 uncultured Rhodovibrio sp. | reverse complement strand
TGCGCGGCCAGCTCCTCCGAGGGCTGGTTGGTGAAGAAGGCCGTGTGCGCGTAGGGCAGCCGGTCGAGCTGCGCCTGGATCGCCTCCACGACGTCGCGCCGGCTGTGCCCCAGGCACGACACGGCCGCGCCGCCGGAGGCGTCCAGGTAGCGCTTGCCGTCCTGATCGATGATGTAAGGGCCGTCGCCGGCAACGGCGGTGGGATAGGTCTGGCGGGTGGAGCGGTGCAGGATGCGGGTCATCGGGTCCCGGCTGGCGTGACGAGCGGTGAATGGGAAGGGCGGCATCCCACGCCAACGTTGGGCGATGTGCAACCCCGACGCCTAAGGTGTGGGGCTGCCGCAGGCCTGCAACCGCGGGGTTTACACGCTCGGCCGGGCGCGCCCGTTGTCACCCGATGGCCGCCCCAGTAGGATCACGACGCCGGACCATGTTGCGCTGCCGCACCCGCGCGGCTGCGCCCGGCGCCCCGCCGAACCAAGCTTTGACGAACAGGACCGCTTCAATGGACCTCAAGCAGCACATCCGCCAGGTGCCCGACTTCCCCAAGCCTGGGATCCTGTTCTACGACATCTCGACCCTGCTGGCGCATCCGGACGCCTGGCAGGAAACCGTGCGCCGGCTGGAGGAGGCTGTTCGTCCGGAAAAGCCGGACATCCTGGCCGGCATCGAGTCCCGCGGTTTCCTGGTCGCTGCCCCGATGGCCCTGCAGCTGGGCTTGGGCTTCGTGATGGTGCGCAAGCAGGGCAAGCTGCCGGGGCCGAACGTGCCCTACACCTACGACCTGGAGTACGGCCAGGATACGATCGAGATCCAGGAAGGCGCGATCCAGCCGGGCCAGCGCGTGATCGTGCTGGACGACCTGCTCGCCACCGGCGGGACCATGGGCGCGTCGGTCGAGCTGATCCGCAAGCTCGGCGGCGACGTGCGCGGCTGCGCCTGCATCATCGAGCTGTCGTTCCTCAAGGGCCGGGATAAGCTCGACGTCCCCGTGACCTCGCTGATCCAGTTCGAGAGCTGACCCCTCGGGGCCGCGCGGGTCGGCCGGTTATTCCGCGGCGGCCCGCGGCGGACCAGCGCTGCGGTCCTGGCGGCGCCAGCGGGTGATCACGCCGTCCAGCACCTCCCGGCCCGGATCGTCTTTCTGCCAGGCGGCTGCGAAGTTCGCCTGACCCGCCTGCGGCCGGGCCTCGGCCGGCAGTTCGGCGAAGCGCATGCGCATCGGCACCGCCGTCGCCTCCCCGACCACCACCGCTTCCCGGTTCGACAGCGCCGGCAATGCGGCGAACAGGCCGCGCGCGCCGTCCGGCAACGCGCGCTGGACGAACGCCTGGTCCCGGTCGTTGGACATGCGCAGCGCGAACAGCGTGCCGCACTGCGACAGGATCGTCTCCGACAGTTCGCTCGGCCGCTGGGTGACGAGGCCGAGCGAGATGCCGTACTTCCGCCCCTCCTTGGCGATCCGGGAGAGCGCCTTCAGCGTCGGCTGGAAGCCGCCGTCGGGATCGTTGGGGATGTAGCGGTGGGCCTCCTCGCACACCAGCAGGATCGGGACTTCCGCCTGCGGCCCGCCCCAGACCGCGAAGTCGAAGATCATCCGCGAGAGCAGCGACACCACCGCATCGACGATCTCCACCGGGACCGCCGACAGGTCGACAATCGTGATCGGCTTGCCGGCCACCGGGATGCGCAGCACGCGCGAGAGGATGTCGGCCATCGTGTCCTGCACGGAGATCTGGCCGAACATGAAGGCGAAGCGGGAGTCCGAGCGCAGCGTCTCGATCCGCGCCTTCAGGCGCAGGAACGGCAGGCTGTCGCTGCCCTTGTTGATCTGCCCCATCTCCCGGTCGATGTGCTGCAGCACGGTGGTCAGCCGGAAAGGCACCGGCGTGTCGACCGTGATGTGGGGTTGCTCGGTGCCGTGGAAGGCCTGCTTGGCCGCCATCACCGCGCGTTTCAGGATGTCGCGCTCGATCTCCCGCTGGGCTTCCTCCGCGCTGCAGTAGAGCTCGACCATCTCCTCCATGTTGAGCAGCCAGTAGGGCAGCGACATCGACTGCGGATTGACCAAAACGCACTGGTCGCCGAAAGCCGCCTGATACTCGTTGTGCGGGTCGAGCAGGATGACGTGGCCGTTGGGATGGCCGTCCAGCAGCTGGCGCAGCAGCACGGCGACGGAGCAGGACTTGCCGCTGCCGGTGGTGCCCAGAATGGCGAAGTGCTTGGACAGTAGTTCGTCCGACAGCACGATCGCCGGCAGATTGCCGTCCCGGTCGAGATCGCCCAGGCGCATCTGCTTGGCGCCGGTGTCGGGCATGTAGACCCGCCGCCAGTCCTCCGCCGCCGCCTCGTGCACCGGGTCGCCGAGCGCGGGAAAGTGCACCACGCCGCGCTGGAAGGCATGCAGGCCGCCGTCCGGCCGGCGCGCCTGTTCCCCGATCAGCTCCAGTTCCGCCATCTGGGTGTCGCCCGCTGACCGCGTATCGACGCGCAGCTCCCGCACCGTCGCGAAGACGACCGACTGCGCCGCTTCGACCCGGACTAGGGCCTGGATCTGCGCGGCGGACGCGCCGTGCTCGTCCGGGTGCAGGCTGACGGTCACGCCGGCGCCGGCGACCGCGACGATGCGGCCAAGTTTCGTGGTCATGGCTCGGACAGCTCTCCCGGAGCAACGCATGGCGGAAACGGGAAGACGGCCGCCGGTGCGGACCGCCGCGAACGCGCGACGCTAGGCCCGCGAGCATGAATGGCCCGTTAAACCCGGCATTCGACGCAAGTTTCGGGCAAGCACTACGCCTTTCGATATCGGTATCATCTCGTACTCGCGCGTTCGCGTTCGAGTCAGATACCATTACAGATTGCCTACACCTCATAGGTGTATCATTCTGGTTCTCAAAAATGCGCTCTTTATCTAAAATATTTCACGATTCTTCTTTTGAATTCAGGCCAAATATTCGACCTGTACATTAATACTATTTTTACGGGGCCCGGCCAGAGTCCAACACGCCGTTCGACAGATCTCACTTTTAGGAGGACGCAATCATGCGCAACTTCATCCAAAGCTTCGCCCGCGACGAGTCGGGCGCCACCGCTATCGAGTACGCCCTGATCGCCGCCCTGATCGCGGTCGTCATCATCGGCGCCGTGACCACCCTGGGTACCAACATTCGAGACGCTTTCACGACGGTCGGCACCGCGATCGGCGGCTAGGCAAGGCATCCGAGCCGTTTGGCCGGAGAACCGGGACGCTCCGCCGTTGCAGGCGGGGCGTCCACTCCCATTACGACCAAAGCACGGTGACAAGGTTATGGTCAGCTTCGCCGGAGCGAT
>CAYRCO010000328.1:0-3355 GCA_964422775.1 uncultured Rhodovibrio sp. | reverse complement strand
CGGGGTCGCGGAAACTCTCGGTCGGAAACGGCTCGGGGGTGAGCTTGTCGGGCATACGGTCTCTCGCACGGCGGGCGTCCACGCAGTCGTTGGGCACGGCAGCCCGCGATCAGCGTATCACAGCATCCGGGAGAGACGGGATAAGGTGGGGTGGCCAGCGGGATTCGAACCCGCGACCTCATGGACCACAACCATGCGCTCTAACCGACTGAGCTATGGCCACCACACGGAAACGCGCAACGGCGCCTCGAAGCGCGCTGCACGCCGTGTCTCTAACCGCCGGCCAAGGGCGCGTCAAGCGGTTGGATGTGCGGGCTTGCGAGGGACTTGCGCGCACGGCTAGCATGCCGGCCGTGAGCGCTTGGGCCGCCTGAGCGCGCAAGCGCGCCGGCTTGTCTTGGCATCCGATCCCACCGCCGACGGAACCCTTGCCCGCATGGTCACCCGCGCCGCCGCCCTGGACCGTCTCGGCACCGAAAGCGCCTTCCAGGTGCTGGCCCGCGCCAACGCGCTCGCCGAGCAGGGCCGGTCGGTCATCAATCTGGGGATCGGTCAGCCGGACTTCAGGACCCCGGACCACGTGGTCGAGGCGGCCTGCCGGGCGCTGCGCGACGGCCATCACGGCTATACGCCGGCCAAGGGCATCCCCGAGCTGCGCGCGGCCGTGGCGGACGACGTCGCCGCGCGCACCGGCGCGTCCGTCGACCCGGAGCATGTCGTGGTGGTGCCCGGCGGCAAGGTGACGATGTTCTTCGCCATCTCCATGTTCGGCGAGCCGGGCGGGGAGATCGTCTACCCCGATCCGGGATTCCCGATTTACGAATCTTTGGTGCGCTATTCCGGCGCCGCACCGCGGCCGCTGGCGCTGCGCGAAGAGGACGGCTTCGCGGTCACCGCCGACGCCCTCGCCGAGACGATCACCACGGACACTCGGCTGGTCATCCTGAATACGCCGGGCAACCCGACCGGCGGGGTGATCCCGCGCGCGGAGATGGACCGGATCGCCGAGGTGCTGGCCCGCAACCCGCAAACGGCCGTGCTGTCGGACGAGATCTACAGCCGCCTGACCTACGATGGGCAGGAGCACGTCAGCCTGCTCGCCTACCCCGAACTGCGCGACCAGGTGATCCTGCTCGACGGCTGGTCGAAGACGCATGCGATGACCGGCTGGCGGCTTGGCTACGGCGTTTGGCCGGAAGCGCTCGTGGCGGACGCGGAGCGTCTGGCGATCAACAGCCACTCCTGCGTCAACGCCGCCGCCCAGCACGCCGGCCTCGCGGCGCTGACCGGGCCGCAAGATCACGTCGCGGCGATGCACGCGGCCTTCGACGACCGCCGGCGCGCGCTGGTCGACCGGCTAAACGCGATCCCCGGCATCACCTGCCAGCAGCCGGGCGGCGCGTTCTACGCCTTCCCCAACATCACCGGCACCGGCTTCAGCGCGAAGCAGCTGGAAAACGCCCTGCTCGAAGACGCCGGCGTGGCGACGGTGGCGGGCACCTCCTTCGGCGCCGCCGGCGAGGGCTACCTGCGGCTGTCCTACGCCAACACCAAGGAGAACGTCCTGGCCGCGGCGGATCGGATCGACGCCTGGCTGAACGGCGCGCGCGACCGGCGCAGCGCCTGACCGGGACCGGATCGGCCGCGCGCGGCCTGCCGCCCGCAAAGGCAGTCTGCCCAGCGATTAGGCAGGAGCCGTGGCCAGCAACGCGCCAGCCGGCCGGCACGACGTCGGCATGCCGGGGGATCCGGCGGGCTGCACCGGTTGGCACGGTGTTTGCTATCGCTGACGGGCGGCGGCGCTGCGACACGGGCGAGGGCCGCCGGCGGAACCACGATCCGACCGCGCCCGGGCCAACCTTCGGGGGGAAGCTCCGGACAGCCGGAGCCGCCAACCGGGCGCACGGCAGCAACGGCGGAACCGGATCCGGTCTCGACCCGCGAGGCCGGCCAACCGGGTGCAGACAAGAGAGGCAGGTAACGAGGGGCCATGAAGAAGATCGAGGCGATCATCAAACCCTTCAAACTCGACGAGGTGAAGGACGCCCTGCACGAGGTCGGCATCAAGGGCATCACGGTGACCGAAGCGAAAGGCTTCGGCCGCCAGAAGGGCCACACCGAACTCTACCGGGGGGCGGAATACGTCGTCGACTTCCTGCCCAAGGTGAAGATCGAGGTCGTGCTCGACGAGGGTCAGGTCGAACGGGCCGTGGAGGCGATCCAGCAGGCCGCACAGACCGGGCGCATCGGCGACGGCAAGATCTTCGTCTCGACCGTGGATGAGGCCATCCGCATCCGCACCGGCGAACGCGGCGGCGAGGCGGTCTAGCCGCCTTACGCCGCGGCGGCGCGCTGCCGCCGGTTCACCCTCGCCGTCGATCGGCGGGCGCCCGTCTGGCACGAGCGCGCGCCGATTGGCTCAGCCGCAATCGATAACGTCAAATCTCGAAAATCGAGAACGGGGAACGACATGAGCGACGCGCAGAAAATTCTGCAAATGATCAAAGACAACGAGGTGAAGTACGTCGACTTCCGCTTCACCGACCCGCGGGGCAAGTGGATGCACGTCGCCCAGCACGTCCGCACGGTCGACGAGGACCTGCTGGACGAAGGCATCATGTTCGACGGCTCGTCGATCGAGGGCTGGAAGGTCATCAACGAGTCCGACATGAACCTGAAGCCGGACCTCAACACGGCCGTGATGGACCCGTTCGCCGCCCAGCCGCAGCTGATCCTCTACTGCGACGTGCTGGAGCCCTCGACCGGGCAGCCCTACGACCGTGACCCGCGCACCACCGCCAAGCGCGCCGAAGCGTTCATGTCGCAGTCGGGCATCGGCGACACCTGCTTCTTCGGGCCAGAGGCCGAGTTCTTCGTCTTCGACGACGTCAAGTTCGGCACCGACATGCACCACTGCTTCTACAAGTTCGAGAGCGAGGAAGGCCCGTACATGTCGGGCGCCGAGTTCGAGGGCGGCAACCTGGGCCACCGGCCGCGCGTGAAGGGCGGCTACTTCCCGGTCCCGCCGGTGGACAGCGGCACCGACCTGCGCGCCGAGATGATCACCGTGATGGAGGAGATGGGCATCGAGGTCGAGAAGCACCACCACGAGGTGGCGCCCTCGCAGCACGAGCTCGGCATCAACTTCAACACGCTGGTCAAGTGCGCGGACGACATGCAGATTTACAAGTATGTCGTCCACAACGTCGCGCACGCCTACGGCAAGACCGCGACCTTCATGCCCAAGCCGGTGTTCGGCGACAACGGCTCGGGCATGCACTGCCACCAGTCGATCTGGAAGGACGGCAAGCCCGCCTTCGCCGGCGACGGCTACGCCGGCCTTTCCGAGCAGGCG
>CAYRCO010000327.1:0-3382 GCA_964422775.1 uncultured Rhodovibrio sp. | reverse complement strand
ACTTCGGACACACGGGGCCATCCGGCCAGCGAACCCGTTCCAGGAACGCCCGGCAAGCTTCGTTAGTTGAGAAACGGTGCATGAAACTGACCATGTCCATACCTCCAACATAAGGTATGTTCTTGTTTTGTTTGAATAGTTCGGTATGTTCAAACTTCGATGTCGGCTGCCCGCCTCGCCGCGGTTGCCGCCGGCATCCAGCCCCGGTGCCTTGTGTGTCCCCAGACATGACCAACAGCGCGATCCCGCCGGTAAACCCGGCCTCGCCCCGGTTGCGGGCGTTCCTGGCGTACTGGCGCGGGCTCGCGCCCGAGGGCGTCGTGGCCGCCTACAGCGCGTTCGACGTCGTCCGGGTCCCCCGCGATCTGCTGCCCTTCCTGATCCTGCTCGACGTGATCGAGGACGGCCGCGACTTCCGCTACCGCGTGGTCGGGACCGGCGTGGTGGACGCGATCGGCCGCGACTTCACCGGCGAGACGGTGAGCGAATCCCGCCACCGCCACGAGCCGCCGACGGTCGCCGAGGGCTACCGCCAGGTCTGCGCCAAACGGGCGCCCGATCTCTACCAGGGCACGCTGGAATCCGTGGGCAAGGGTTTCATCCGCTACGAACGCCTGGCCATGCCGCTCGCCGGCGACGACGGGGCGGTCGCCTACATCCTGGCATGCTTCGACTTCCGCGGGCGCGAGCGGGCCGATTAAATCGATGGCGGAACCGCGGGTTGCAACACGGGTGCCGCCCGCATCCTTGCACCAGCCGCCCGCGTATCCGATCCTGCGCTTATCATGCTGACCCACACGCCGCGCCCCGATACCGGGCCCGGAACGGTCAAGGCCGTGCTCGGCCCGACCAACACCGGCAAGACGCACCTCGCGATCGAGCGCATGCTGGGGCACACCTCCGGCATGATCGGCTTTCCGCTGCGCCTGCTCGCGCGCGAGAACTACGACAAGGTCGTGCAGAAGAAGGGCCGCGGGCAGGTCGCGCTGGTGACCGGCGAGGAGAAGATCCTGCCGCCCAACCCGCGCTATTTCCTGTGCACGGTCGAATCCATGCCGGTCGACCGGCCGGTCGAGTTCCTGGCGGTGGACGAGATCCAGCTGTGCGCCGACCCGGAACGCGGCCACGTCTTCACCGACCGGCTGCTGCACGCCCGCGGGCTGTCGGAGACGATGTTCATGGGCTCCGACACCATGCGCGCGATGATCCGCGAACTGGTGCCGCGCGCGGAGATCTCCTCGCGCCCGCGTCTCTCGACCCTGCGCTACGACGGCGCGCGCAAGCTCACCAAGCTGCCCGCGCGCTCGGCCGTGGTCGCCTTCTCCGCCTCCGACGTCTACGCCACCGCCGAGCTGATGCGCCGCAACCGCGGCGGCACGGCGGTCGTGCTGGGCGCGCTCTCCCCGCGCACGCGCAACGCCCAGGTGCAGATGTTCGAGGAGGGCGAGGTCGACTACCTGGTCGCGACGGATGCGATCGGCATGGGCCTGAACCTGAACCTGGACCACGTCGCCTTCGCCCGGCTGAACAAGTTCGACGGGCGGATGCCCCGGCGCCTGACCGCGCCCGAGGTGGGCCAGATCGCCGGGCGCGCCGGCCGGCACATGTCCGACGGCACCTTCGGCACCACCAACAACATCGGCGAGATCGACCCCGAGATCGTCGACGCGGTCGAGCAGCACGCCTTCGAGCCGGTGGACTCGCTGTGCTGGCGCAACCGGGAGCTCGACTTCAAGTCGCCGCAGGCGCTGATCAAGAGCCTGGAGGCCGCCCCGCCGGCGGCCGCGCTGACACGCGCGCGCGACGCCGAGGATTACAACGTGCTCTGCCAGCTGTCGCGCGACCCCGAGATCGCCGAGATGGCGACCAACCAGGGCGCGGTCCGGCTGCTCTGGGAGGTCTGCCAGATCCCGGACTTCCGCAAGGTGCTGTCCGACCAGCACACCCGGCTGCTGGCGCAGATCTACCGCTACCTGATGCGCCCGGAGGGCGCGCTGCCGGAGGACTGGGTCGCCCGGCAGCTGGAGCAGTTGGACAAGACCGAAGGCGATATCGATACGCTGGTGCAACGAATCGCCTACGTCCGGACCTGGACCTACATCACCCACCGCGGCGACTGGCTGCACGACAGCGCGCACTGGCAGGCGCGCGCCCGGCAGATCGAGGACAACCTGTCGGACGCGCTGCACGACACCCTGACCAACCGCTTCGTCGACCGCCGCTCGGCCACGCTGATGAAGCGGCTGAAGGACGGCTCCGACCTGATCGGCGCGGTCCGGCGCGGCGGCGAGGTGCTGGTCGAGGGCGAGTACGTCGGCCGGCTGCACGGCCTGACCTTCGAGCTGGACGCCGAGGCCAAGGGCGAGGACAAGCGCCCGCTGCAGGCCGCCGCAAGGCGCGCCCTGTCGACCGAGATCCCGCGCCGGATCAAGCAGTTGGAAAGCGACAACGACGGCGCGATCGCGCTCACCGAGGACGGCCGCCTGACCTGGCGCGGCGAGCTGGTCGGTCGGCTGGAGGCGGGCGAGACGCCGCTCAAGCCCAAGGTGGTCGCGCTCGACAGCGACTTCCTGGACGGCGCCCAGCGGGAGCGGGTGCGCAAGCGCCTCGCCGACTGGTTCGACCGGCACCGGCGCAACAAGCTGGCCCAGCTGTTCACCCTGGCCGAGGCGGAGCTGCCCGCCCGCGCCCGCGGCCTGGCGTTCCAGCTGGTCGAGGCGCTGGGCGTGCTGGACCGGTCGGACGTCGCTACCCATGTGCGCGAACTGGGCAAGGACGAGCGCAAGCAGCTGAGCCAGCTGGGCGTGCGGATCGGCCGGCAGAGCCTGTGGCTGCCCGCCTTGCTGCACCCGCGCGCGATCAAGATGAAGGCGCTGCTGACCAGCCTGTACCGGGGGCTGCCGCTGGCGGCCCTGCCGACCAGCCGGGCCGCCGTGATCCGCCCGGGCGTGGCGCTGGACGACGGCGCCTGCCGGGCGCTCGGCTACCGGCGGATCGAACCGCCGCGCCGTGGCCGGTCGCGCGCCCGCACGGCGGAAGCGGCCATCGCCGTGCGCGTCGACGCGCTGGAACGCCTCGCGGGCGCGCTGCACAAGCTGAACCCCGCCGGGCCGTTCACGCCGGTGGGCGAACTGGCGCAGATCGTCGACGGCGACCGGGCGGCGCTGGAGCTGGCGCTGCCGCTGTTGGACTACCACCCGTTCGGCCGCGACGGGGAGGCGCCAGCGTTCCGGCCCAAGGGCAAGCCGAAGACCGAGAAACGCAAGCCGGCCCCGCGCAAGCAGCCCGCCAAGGTCCCGGCCGCCGCGGACGGCGACGGCGCGCCGGCCGACAGCGCCCCAGCGGCGGACGCCCAGACGCCGGACGGCCGGACGGCGGACGC
>CAYRCO010000326.1:0-3387 GCA_964422775.1 uncultured Rhodovibrio sp. | reverse complement strand
CTTCATCATCTGGGTGATGCTGATGCTGGGCGGCAGCGGCAACAACAAGGGCGCGATCCTGGGCGCCTTCATCATCTGGGGCGTCTGGTCCGGGACGGCGTTCCTGACCGGCTTCCTGGAGCCCGCGCTTGCGGCGATTCATCCCACCCTGCCCGACCGCAGCAGCTACCTGCGCTGGATGCTGGTCGCGATCCTCTTGGCCGGGATCGTGCTGTTCCGCCCGCAGGGCCTGCTGCCCGAGGACAAGGTGGTGAGCCGTTTCCTGGGCAAGATCACCAACCCGAAGAGAAAACAACACTCGCAGGTGTAGATAAAACGATTTCCGCAAAACTTGACGGGGATATCGCGGCGCGGCATAGCAGGGCCGCATGTAAAGCCCTGGTCTGTGCCGCCCTCCCTGGCTACCTTCGCAATTACAGGAAGGTGGCACCGTTCGGAGGCGCGTCGCGCGAACCGGGTCTGGCATACCGCCCCACGCGGCACCAAGGCGGGGCGGAAGGGAGAACGAGACAGGCATGAGCACCGCACGCGATAAGATCCGCGAAAAGCTGTTCCCGGTCGAGGTGACCGACGTGCAGCACTACACCGATACGCTGTTCACCCTGCGCACCACGCGCCCGGGCACCTTCCGCTTCGAGGCGGGCGAGTTCACCATGCTGGGCCTGGACACCGGGCAGGAGATCATTCAGCGCGCCTACTCGATGACCAACGCCACCTACGACGAGGAGCTGAGCTTCCTGTCGATCAAGGTGCAGGACGGCGCGTTCACCTCCCGCCTGCAGCACATCGAGCTCGGCCAGGAGTTGCTGGTGGGCAAGAAGCCGACCGGCACGCTGACGCTCGACGCCGTCGCGCCGGGGCGCAACCTGTACCTCTTCTCAACCGGTACCGGCATCGCGCCGTTCATGAGCCTGATCCAGGAGCCGGAGATCTATAACCGCTACGAGCGGATCGTGCTCAACCACACCTGCCGTCTGCAGGCGGAACTGGTGTTCGACGCCTACCTGCGCGGAGGCATCCACGAGCATCCGCTGGTCGGCGAGGAGGCGGCCGCCCAGCTGCTCTACTATCCGACCGTGACGCGCGAGGACTACTACCGCACCGGCCGCATCACCACCCACATGGCCGACGGCAGCCTGTGGGGCGAGCTCGGCCTCGACCAGATGGACCCCGAACACGACCGCGCCATGGTCTGCGGCGGCCCGGCGATGCTGGAAACGCTGGTCGACGAGCTGAAGTCGCGCGGCTTCGACCCCGGCGACCGCGGCGAGGCCGGCGGCTACGCCATCGAAAAGGCGTTCGTGGGGTAAGACCCGCCGCTTCTTCCACCATAACTAATCCCCCTCTTCCACTGGGAGGAGGGGCTAGGGGAGGAGGTTGCCGCACCACCTATGCCGCGGGCTTCCTCCTCTCCCTAACTCTCTCCTCCCACTGGAGGAGAGCGGATAAATCTACTCCACCGCCGCGCGCTTGAGCGGGAACAGGCCGGCGTCCGGCAGGCTGGCCTCGGCGCCGCGGGTGATCTCGCTCAGGTGCACGCGCAGGGCGCCCACCAGCGTGTCCGTCTCGATCCTCACCGGCAGCGGCGGCAGGTCTTCCGACACGCGGGCGAGCCAGACGTCCACCGTGTCCGGATAGCGGCGCTTGGACTCGTACTTCTCCCAGAACCCGGTGACTTTCTCGATTGTGATCCGGCACTTGGTCGCCTCGCCGGCGTAGACGGCGTAGCTGGTCTGGGGTACCTGCGCCGGGCCCAGGTTCTCCGCCGCCACGTCGTAGCGCCGGCGGCCGTCGAAGATCCGGTGGCTGCCGGCGCACGCCTCGCCGGCTCCCAGGATCAGGCCGTAGATCGCGCTGATCGGATCGCGGGTGCCGGTGCGGGCCTCCGCCGGCACGACCGAGCGGTCGTCCTCCGACGGCTCCGGCTCCGCCGTCACCTCCGGCGGACCGTCGTGGCCAGGATAGTCCATCCGCACCCAGCGCTTGCCGTTGTCGCCCCAGAGGTTGGCGGTGGCGAAGCGCGCGGGCTGCAGGGCGCCGGAGGGCGCGCGCCGGCCGTCCGCCCGGCCCTCCAGCACGAACGGCCACAGGCTGCCGATCCAACCGCTCGTGCGCGCCTGCAGGCGGATGTCGTAGCCGCCGTCCTGGAGCGCGACCCGGGTGTCGAAGGTGAGCGCGTTGAGCCCGCCGACGTAGAGCTTGTAGGCGAGCCCGACCGGCGGCTCGACGGTCGGCGCCGGGGCCTCCGCGCCCGCCGGATGGCCGCAGGTGAGCAGCAAGCCGGCCGCCAGCACGACGCCCCCGGCCCGGCCCCGGCACGGCCCGCGTAGCTTCATTACAATGCGCATCGCCGCTTCCTCCGCGCTGTTCAGCCTACTTCGCAAGCCCCCGCCCCGGCGGGATGCCAGCCCGCCCGGAGCGCACCGGGTGGTTGACCACCCCGGTAAGATACGCCCGCGTGCGGCCGAAAAAAGGTGGCGGGCGGCGACAATCGCGCGACCGCCGCTGGACGCTTGACACCCCCGCCGCCGCTGCCCTATCAGCAGGCGAGCGATGGACGGCACCTGCCGTCCGCCGCATGGCCGACCGGCGCCGGTTTGTACGCGGCGCACTGTCGAGCGCGATGGGCGTGTAGCTCAGCGGGAGAGCGCCTCGTTCACACCGAGGAGGTCCCTGGTTCAAACCCAGGCACGCCCACCATTCGTTCTTCTACGCTTGATCCTATACGATCTCGATACAAGGCGTTCCGGGCTGCTATCGGCCGACTCTAACCGGCAGGCCGCCATGTGCCTGGGCCGCGCATGTCAGATACTGCTCGTAGCCAGCGTTGTGAGCGGCTGTACGCCCGTGGCGCCGCCGCAGCCGACCGTGATGGACGACCACGACGCGGCCGGAGGGGACGCGGTCGATGGGCCGAGCGCGTGTGCTGCGGCACGGTCCGCACAACGCATCGCGCACGCCGATGCCTACCTATCGCGCCTGGAAGCCCTGGTGAGGGAAGTTCGGGCCCGTCGCGCCGCGGGTGGCGCGAGCACCGCCGAAGTGGCCCGGGTCCAGGCCCGGCTGTCGGAAGCTCGCGCCCGGATGGCGCGCGGTCGCGCGGATCTGGCGATCTCCCGGGCCGAGCTCGCCAAAGCGACCGGGAGGCCGCCAGCCTGCGCATCTGTCCGCTAAGACTTTCGCGTGTCCTTTTGCGCGGGCGATGTACCCACATGGTCCCTTTGCAGGCCGTGGGGGCCTGGGCAATAGTTGGCCTCGGAAGCGGTTCCCCCCGATCCGACTTCCGATCCCCGGCCGGCAGCCTATCCCCCCGACCCCGGGCTGCTGGCACGCCCCGCCCCCTCACCCCGGGGGCGGGGCGGTTTGCTTTTTGGGACCCGGCGCAGC
>CAYRCO010000325.1:0-3389 GCA_964422775.1 uncultured Rhodovibrio sp. | reverse complement strand
ACCGCGCCCGGGTCGCGTTCCTGGTTGGCGGGCAGCAGGCGGCTGGCGAAGGTCAGGAGCGCGCGGTCGCCGCCCCTGGGGCCGATCAGCCCGAGGCCGAGCGGCAGGCCGCCCTGGCTGGCGACCGGCAGCGAGACCTGCGGACAGCCGCTCAGGCTGGCGATGCAGGACAGCGCCAGCACCCGCGCGCGGTGGTCGGCCCAGGCGTCGGCGTCGCCGGTGATCGGCGGGGCCACCCCGGGGGCGCTCGGCAGGGCGATCACCCCGCCCTCCGCGGTCAGCTCCTGGATCCGCGCGGCCGCCGCGCGCACCGTCTCCCAGGCCACTTCGGCGTCGGCGTCGGTCACGGTCTGCACCCACGCCCAGCGCTGTGCGAGTTCCGGGCCGAGCGCGGTTCCGCTCTCCGCGATCCAGGCGCCGTGCTGGGCGAACGCCTCGCGCGCCTGCACGGTGCGGAAAGCGTCGCGCCAGGCCGCGAGACCGCCGGTCTCCTCGGCCAGCGGCACCGCCTCGCCGCCGGTCAGGCGCTGGCGCAGCCGCTCCGGCCAGGATTTAAGCGCACGCTGGGTCTCGGGCTCCGCGAGATCCCAAGCGTCTTCGGCGATCGTCAGGCGGCCGATCTCCGTGCCGTCGCTGTCGAGCGGCAGCAGATGCTCGCCCACCGCCTCCAGCACCTCGGTGTCGCGGGCGAACCAGCCGACGGTGTCGAAGCTGGGCGCAAGCGCCATGGCCCCGTCGAGCGCGACCGCGCCGTGGCTGGGCCGAATCCCGGGGATGCCGCAGTAGCTGGCCGGCACCCGGACCGACCCGCCGGTATCGGTGCCGAGCGCGAAGTCGCAAAGCCCGCCGGCCACCGCCGCGGCGGAACCGCTGGAGGAGCCGCCCGGCGTGCGCCCTGGCGCGTCGACGTTGGTCGGCGTGCCGTAGTGCGGGTTGGTGCCGGTCAGGCTGTAGGCGAGCTCGTCCATCACCGTCCGCCCGGTGAGCCGCGCGCCCGCGGTCAGCAGCGTCGCCACCGCTGGCGCGTTGGCCGTCGCCGGGTCGGGAAAGCGCACGGCGTAGGCCGGGCAGCCACAGGTCTTGGCGACCCCGTCGAGATCGAACAGGTCCTTGACCGCAAAGCTGAGGTTGGCGAGCGCGCCGATATCGTTGTCCTGCCGGTCCAGCCGGCCGCCGGGCACGTAAACGCCGAGCGGATCGTCCATGTCGCGCGGGTGTCCTTGGCTCTGAGGGATCGTTGGGCGTGGCCGGCAAGATAGCAGCGGCCTCGGCCGCCTCAAGGGCGGGGCCGGTAGTGTACGCGCGCACGCGGCTTGCTCTCCTCCACCACGAACACCTTTGCAAAGGGCAGCCGCCGGGCGGCGTGCTTCGGCACGCCAGCCTGCGGCTGGCTACTCAGCCTGAAGTTGAGCTTAAGTCTCTGACAGATTTGACCTTCATCCTGAGTAGGCCGCCGGAGGCGGCAGTGTCGAAGGATCCCACACGGCTATCTGAAGAGGTGCGAAAAGTCTCCATCATGGGAGGACGCCGGGAGCCGCAGCCAAATCCGAACAGACGGAGCTTGCCCCGCCTTAAATCTCCGTCGGGCCGCCGTCGCCCTCGGGCGCGCGGTCGGGGTTGTCCGGCTTGCGTTCGGGCGTGCGCTCGGACGGTTCGTCCTTGTCCAGGCGCGGGATCACGATGTTGCCCTCGTCGTCGATCCGGGGCGCGCCGTACATCGGCAGGGAGTGGACGAAGGTCTCGATCGCGTTCATCAGCTGCTCGACGCCTTCGCGCGCCATCTCGCCCGGGCTGCCCTGCTGCTTGTCTTCCTGAGCGGCCGCGGGCTGGACGGCGAGCGCGAACGCGAGCGCGGTCGCGAGCGTCAGGGTGCGAATGGCCATGGGGAATGTCTCCTCGAGCAAGCGGCGTCTGTCAGGTCATTTGGGCGTGTCAGCAGACATCCGCAATGTGACCGTTCGAGGGCGCGGCTAGAGCGACCTGCGCGAAGGCCGTAACCGGCCTTCGGGCTGAATGTCGCTCTAACTTTTTGAAGAGAGGGCAAGAATCAGCTGGAGGGTGATTTTCGCCTTCCAGCATCTGGCCCTAGCCTGGCCCTACCCGGGCCCGCCGGCCCGCCGGCGCCAGGCGACCAAGAGCGCGAAGACCCCGCCGAACAGGCTGAGCGCGACCAGATAGCCGTGCGGTGCCCAAAGCTCCATCCCCGCCCCGGCGAGCGCGGGGCCGGCGGTCGTCCCGGTCTCGTACAGCACCATGAAGCCGGCGTTGGCGACTGCGAGTTCGCCCGGCGCGAAGCGCGCGCCCAGGTGCGCGAGCCCGACCGTGTAATACCCAAGCGCGATCCCGCCGTAGACGAACAACAGCGGCCAGACCAGCCAGCTGGCGGGCACCACCGCGAGCAGCGCCAGCGGCACCAGTGCGCCCGCCACCCCCGCTAGTCCCAGCAGGCGCTGCCGGTCCATCCGGTCGGCCAGCCAGCCCATCGGGAACTGCCAGGCGACCGCGCCCAGGATCAGCACGGTGAGCCAGGTCAGCGCCGTCGCCTCCGCCACCCCGGCGCGCACGCCGTAAACCGGCAGCAGCATGTAGCAGGCGCTTTCGCTCAAACCGGCGATCAGCGCCGCGCCGGCGACGGTGGGGGCGCGCGCCAGCACCTGGTGGATGCGCAGGCCAGGCGGGATCTCCAGGCTGGGCAGCAGGCCGCGCGCCGCCACCATCGGTAACGCGGAGGCGGCCAGCGCGCCCGCGCAGACGACGAACGGCAGCACGCCCGCCCGGCCGGTCACCTGCAGCAGCTGCGGACCCAGCGCCAACCCGGCGAACAGCGCGATCGAGTAGACCGCGATCACCCGCGCGCGGCTGGCCTCCCGCGCGATCGCGTTGACCCAGGTCTCCGCCACCAGCCAGGGCAACGCCATCCCGGCCCCGATCAGGAACCGCAGCGCGAACCAGGGCGCGAGCGCCGGGAACAGCGGCAGCGCCAGGATCGCCGAAACGCCGACCCCGGTCCCCAGCAGCAGCGCCGGCACCGGGCCCAACCGGCGTACCCAGCCGGCCAGGAACGGCCCGCAGACCAGCATCGCCAACGCCTGCATCGAGCTGTTGAGCCCGATCAGCGTCGCCGACATTTCCCACCGCTCCAGCGTCAGGCTGGCGAGCGGCATCAGCATCCCAAGCGTCAGCCCCGCGCCCACACTGGCACCAATCACGGCGGTGAGGCCGAGCGTGCGCTGGCGCGGGGTGAGCTGGGCGGCGGCGGTCATCGGGGTCCTTGGTTCGTCGAACGGGCGCTGCCTCCGTCCCCTCTCCCTTGAGGGGAGAGGGAGGGGCCCGCGCGCTGACAAGCGCGTGGGAGGGTGAGGGTGGGAGTCCCCGGCGCGCGCCCAGGA
>CAYRCO010000324.1:0-3400 GCA_964422775.1 uncultured Rhodovibrio sp. | reverse complement strand
GACGGCGTCCTCGCTCTGCTCGTGCTGGCGCAGCTGGGCGCGCAGGCGGGCGAGCAGGACGCCCAAGCGGAACGGCTTGGTGACGTAATCGTTGGCGCCGGCGTCCAGGCCCAGGATGGTGTCGGCGTCGCTTTCCGCGGCCGTCAGCATCACCACCGGGCAGGAGACGTTGTTCCGGCGCAGTATCCGGCACACCTCGCGCCCGTCCATGTCGGGCAGACCGACGTCCAGCAGGATGGCATCGAAATGCTGGCCCTTGGCGAGTTCGATCGCCTTGGCACCGGTCTCTGCCTCTTCCGTGACGAACTCCTCGTGCAGGCGCAACTGCTCGCCCAGCGACTCGCGCAGCGTGTCGTCGTCGTCGACCAGCAGGATTTTCTTGCCCGTCGCGGCCGTCATCCGTCCCTGTCCTCGCAGCTTTGCTGGCGCGGCTTTCACCGCCCGGCCGTTACCCCAAACCCCGCGAATCGGCACTACCACCGCGCCCGTGGGGGCGCAAGCCGGTACGCCGGCCCACACCCGGCGGGTCACACGAACGTGTCCGCCTGTTGACCGCACTCAGCCCAGATCGCCGGTTTCGATCAACTGGATAAGTGCTGTGTGCAGCGGGTGGGCGGGGTCGGCCAACGTCTCGACCACGTCGAAGTGGTGGCGGCCCGGCAGGTCGACCGCACGGGCCCTAAGGCCGGCGGCGCGCCAAGCGGTCAGGAACTCGTCCTGCTGCAGCAGGAACTCGTTGGTCTCCGCCCCGCCGACCGCGACCAGCAGCGGTCCGGCGTCCTGCGGCAGCGCCCGCCTGGGCGACCAGGCCGCGACGTCGTCCGCGTCGAGAGCGAGCACCGCCTGGTGATAGCTGAGGCGCATCGCCTCCAGGTCGTAGACGCCGGACAGCGACAGGCCGCCCTTTACCAGGTCGCGCGGCAGGCCGCGCCTGGCCGGCCAGGCGCGGTCGAGGGCGCTCACCGCCAGATGCCCGCCCGCCGAATGGCCGGCGACGAAGATCCGCGCCGGGTCCAGACCCAGCCGCCCGGCGTGGTCGTGCAGATAGGCGAGCGCGCTTCGCACCTGGCCGATCATGTCGCCGATCCGGGCCTTGGGCGCGAGGTCGTAGTTCAGCGCGGCGAACGCGATCCCCCGATCCACGAACGCGGGCGCGAGGTCGCTGTGATGGCCCTTGTCCAGCGCCTGCCAATAGCCGCCGTGGATGAACGCCAGCACCGGCGCCTGCTCGGCCCCGGGGACGGGGAACAGGTCCAGCCGCTCCCCCGGCGAGGCGCCGTAGGCGAGGTCGATCAGCCCGTGCCGGCGGCCGCGCACCGCCGCGCTGTCGCGTGCCCAGCGTTCGATGAACTCGGCGTGCTCGGGCCAGCGGGCCCGCAGGTTTACCTCCGCGTCCAGCCGCGCCCGGTCCCAGTCGCGATAGACGATCTCGGCCATCTGAAGTCCTCCTTCAAGCGCATGCGCGCGGGCTCCAAGCGCGTGCGCGCGGGTTACGCTTGCCGTACGGCCGGCTCGGGCTACAGTCTGAGCGTCCGCACCCTAGTGGCGCACCGCCGCACGGCCGTGCGGCGGTGCTACACCTTTGCGTACCTGGCGCGAAGCCCCACCTTGCGGGGTATCGACCCGGCGCCTTGCGCCGCTTCCGCCCGGCACGAGACGCCGCTGGGCCACAGACAGACGATAACCGAAACCGCCTGCAAGACGCATGAGCCAACCGTCCCCACGCCCTGCCCCACCCGCCCCGTCCAACAGCCCGGACGCCGCCACCCGGCGGCAGATCGACCGGGCGGCGGGGGAACTGCGCCGCGGCGATCCCGTGCTGCTGACGCTCGCGACGGGGGAAGCGCTGCTCGCCCTGGCCGCGGAGGAGGCTGGCGAAGACGGTGCGCAGCGGCTGCGCCGGCTGGCCCATCGGACGCCGGCGCTCACGGTCACGGCCAACCGCGCCGCGGCGCTCGGGATCAGCGTGCCGGAGGCGGCGGACGCGGTCGATCTCCGGATCGCGAGCGACACCCCTGAGCTCACGGCCGTCGCGCTGCTGGCGCTCGCCGACCCGACGGCGCCCGCTGAACGCAGTCTGCCCACGGTGGACCGCATCGAGGCGTCGGGCCCGCTCGGCGCGCGGGCGCTTACGCTCGCCAAGTTGAGCCGGCTGCTGCCAGCGGTCCTGTCGGTGCCGGTGGCGCTCGACGGGCAGGACCCCGACGCCTGGGCGCGCGCGCACGACCTGATCCACCTGGCGGGCGACGATCTGGCCGCGCAGCAGGCCGCCGCGGCGAGCGACCTGCACGCGGTCGCGGACGCGCGGGTGCCGCTGGAGGGCGCGGAGGACGCCCGCGTGCACGCCTTCCGGCCGCGCGACGGCGGGCCGGAGCACTTGGCGATCGTGATCGGCCAGCCGGACACGCGGGAACCGGTGCTGGTGCGCCTGCACTCCGAATGCTTCACCGGCGACCTGTTGGGCAGTCTGCGCTGCGACTGCGGCGACCAGTTGCGCGGCGCGATCCAGGCGATCGCGGAGGCCGGCGGCGGCGTGCTGCTGTACCTCGCGCAGGAGGGCCGCGGCATCGGGCTGGTCAACAAGCTGCGCGCCTATCGCCTGCAGGACGCCGGCGTGGACACGCTGGACGCCAACATCGCGCTGGGATTTGACGCCGACGAACGGGTCTACCTGCCGGCGGCGGAGATGCTGCGCCAGCTCGGCATCGGCGAGGTCCGGCTATTGACCAACAACCCGGACAAGCAGCAGGCCCTCGCCGCCTGCGGCATCCCGGTGCGCGCGCGGGTACCGCACGCCTTCCCGTCGAACGGCCACAACGAACGCTACCTGGCGACCAAGGCGGAGCGGTTCGGCCACCGGTTCGAGTAGACCCGGACCCTTGTGTCCCGGGTTGCCGCGTCTGGGCGGCAGTTTCTGCCGGCCTGGCCGCGCTTTTCCGGCCGGCCGCGTTGGAAACGGGCGGAAAAACCGGGTTCCAAATCCTGGCACGGGGCTTGCTTATCGTATGGGAACGATCGCCGATCCATTCCGACCCGCAGGCTGACCCGACCGTTTCCATGCCCGTTTCCTTCCCCGTCAGTCACGAAACCGCCGGCGCGCGTCCAGACCGCTCGGACCCCTGGGCGGAACTGCGCCGCTACGAGCAGGCCAAGGCCGACGGCACCGCGCCGGAGGCGTCGTTCGACGATCTGTTGGACGTGATCAACCCGCTGCAGCACATCCCGATCGTCTCGACGATCTACCGCGAGATCACCGGCGACACCATGCAGGGCGCCGCCCGGATCGTCGGCGGCGGGCTGTACGGCGGTGTCGGCGGGTTCGTCGGCGGTCTCGTCAACGCGATCGCGGAGGAGGCGACCGGCCGCGACCTGGGCGACCACGTCATGGTGGCGATGGGCC
>CAYRCO010000323.1:0-3428 GCA_964422775.1 uncultured Rhodovibrio sp. | reverse complement strand
CGTCACTCTATCAGGCCGTCGTGCAGCAGGCCGGCCAGCACCTGGTCGATCGCCATCTTCGGCCCCATGAACCCGGCGTCGAGCGCGCAGCCGTCGGCGAACGGCACCACCCCGACCCGATCGCCGCCGTCCGGCGCGTGCAGGACCAAGACCGCGTCCACCTCGCCCGCCGGCGCCCCGCCGGTCGCCTGCCGCAGGAACGCCCGCGCGGCCTCCGACTCGTCGATCCGGACGTAGGTCTCGACCGGTGAGTTCCGAGTCTCCTCGGCGAAATAGGTCCGGTCGGCACAGGCCACGCTGTACCCGCCCCCGTCCTGCGCGGCGGCCGGCCATGCGGTCATGAGCGCCACAACCCCGATCGCGAGCGTGCCTCCGCCCCAACGTCGCACCTGCATCGCGGCCTCCTTCTCGTCGTGGGTGCCCGCCGGGTTCAGGGTGCCAGCTTTGGGCCCGGAACGAGAGACGCCGGAAGCGCTGCCGAACGTCACCCCCGCCAGATCGCCTTGCCCGTGCCCGGCAGGCCCATTTCGGCCCATTTGCGGTCGACCTCGGCGACCACGTCGTCGTCCATGCGCAGCTTTTCGCCCCATTCGCGGCGGGTTTCGGGGGGCCACTTGTTGGTGGCGTCGAAGCCGATCTTGGAGCCCAGGCCGCTGTCGGGGCTGGCGAAGTCCAGGTAGTCGATCGGGGTGTTCTCGATCGTCGTGGTGTCGCGGGCGGGGTCCATCCGGGTCGACATCGCCCAGATCACGTCGGGCCACGACCGGGCGTCGATGTCGTCGTCCACCACGATCACGAACTTGGTGTACATGAACTGCCGCAGGTACGACCACGCGCCCATCATCACCCGCTTGGCGTGGCCGGGATAGGCCTTCTTCATCGACACCACGGCGACGCGGTAGCTGCAGCCCTCCGGCGGCAGCCAGAAGTCGACGATCTCCGGGAACTGCTGCTGCAGGAGCGGGATGAACACCTCGTTCAACGCCTCGCCCAGCACGCTGGGTTCGTCCGGCGGGCGGCCGGTGAAGGTGGAGAGGTAGATCGGGCTCTGGCGCATGGTGACCGCGGTCACCTGGAACACCGGGAACGGCTCGACCGCGTTGTAGTAGCCGGTGTGGTCGCCGTACGGCCCCTCGTCGCCGGTGTCGTCCAACGACACGTAGCCCTCCAGCACGATCTCCGCCTCCGCCGGGACCTTGAGCGGCACAGTCTTGCAGTCGACGAGCTCGACCCGCTGGCCGCGCAGCAGGCCGGCGAACTGGTATTCGCTGAGCGTGTCCGGCACCGGGGTGACCGCGGCCAGGATGGTGCCCGGGTCCGCGCCGACCACGGCCGCCGCGGGCAACGGCTCGCGCTTGCCGGCCTGCTTCCAGCGCTGGTGGTGCTGCGCCCCGCCGCGGTGCTTCAGCCAGCGCATCAGCGTGGTGTCGGGCCCGGTCACCTGCATCCGGTAGATGCCGAGGTTGAAGGCATCCTCGCGCTTGCCCTTATTGGGCCCTTTGGTCACCACCAGCGGCCAGGTGATCAGCGGCGCCGGCTCGCCCGGCCAGCAGGTCTGCACCGGCAGCTGGGCGAGGTCGATGTCGCGGCCCTGCAGCACGACCTCCTGACAGGGCGCGCGGGCGACGGCGCGCGGGCGCATCGACAGCACCTGGCGCAGCAGCGGCAGCTTGTCCCACGCCTCGCGCAGGCCGCCCGGCGGCTCCGGCTGGCGCAGGAAGGCCAGCGTCTCGCCGACCTCGCGCAGCTGCTCCGGCGTGCGGTCCATGCCGAGCGCGACCCGCTCCACGGTGCCGAACAGGTTGATCAGGACCGGGGTGTCCCAGCGCCGGCCGTCCGCGGTCTCCGGCCGGTCGAACTGCACCGCGGGCCCGCTTTCCGCGAGCAGGCGGGTGTGGATCTCGGTCATCTCCAACTCGGGCGAGACCGGCGTGGAGACCCGCCGGAAGTCGCCGCGGCGGGCGAGCAGGTCGCGGAAGTCGCGCAGGGAGGCGAAGGGCATGAGGTTCCCGAAGGTCCGCTATGAACGGGCTGGCTGTTGTCGCACGCGCGCGTGCTGCGGCAGCCTGTAGCCGCATCCGGGATCGGGGCGCAAGCCGCCGCCGGGCGGTGCCCGCCGGTACGCGTTGTCGCGGCGCGTGCGCGCGGGAGAATACGCTTGGCCGGCGGCGCGAAAAGGCGCAGGCTTAACCCGACTGCAACACGCCCGGATGCACTCCAGAGGGATCACGGCGCGCTCAGACGCGTTGACGACCGTAGTAAGGCACGAGGGAGACGAGGGCAGACGATGGCACGGTTCTGGGTCGTTGGCGGCGAATACGCCGACACCAATTTCGAAATGACGGTCACGGGCGCGGAAGAGTGGTTCGGTCCGTACGACGACTACGAGGCCGCCCGCCAGGTCTGGCAGCGCAAGGCCTGGGGCACGGTCGACGACGCCACGACCCGCTATCGGATCGAACGGATCGACCCGGACGAGCCGCCGCGCTGCACGGACTAGCGGTGGCCGGCTTGCCAGCTTGCACCCTGCGCGATCGCGCGTCGGCGGGATAACGGCGCATGACCGGTCCCCCCTGGACGCTGCCGAGCGACCCTGCGCATCGCCTGGCGATCGCCAAGGGCTATCCCTACGCCGCGCCCGCCAATTCCTACCTGTTCCGCGACGGGCAGGCGCATCCCCTGTCCGCATCCGCCAGCGCCGATCCGTTCGCCGGGCGCTGGGCGGTGCTGGGGCACGGCTCCAACCGCGCACCGGGGCAGCTCGCGCGCAAGTTCGCGCACTTCGAGGGCGCGGCCTCCGAGATCCCGGTGACCTACGTCTGGCTGGACGGCTACGACGTGGTCTATTCCGCGCACGTGACCGCCTACGGCGCGATCGCGTCCAACCTGACCCACGCGCCGGGCTGCCGGGTGCGGGTCGCGCTCACCTGGCTCGACGATCGCCAGCTGGAGCGCATGCACGAGACCGAGGGCGCCTACGCTTTCGGCCGGCTGGCCGGCGCGTCGATCGCGACCGACGCCGGGCCGGACGCCGCGCACACCGACATCCACATGTACCTGTCCGACCACGGCTGCCTGCTCGATGGCGGTGCGCCGGTCGGGATCGAAAGCGTGCGCGCCCAGGGGCGGCCGCACCGCTGCCTCGACCAGCCGCGGGTGCAGCAGCTGGTCTACGACAAGCTCGCCGCTGAGATCGCGGTCGACCAGGACCTCGACCAGTTCATCCTGCACGCGGTCGCCGACCCGAATACGCGCATGCACCGCATCCGCGCGCTCGCCGCCCACGCCCAGCCGTCGCACGTCCCGCACTTCGTGGGGGTGTAGGCTTCGGACCGGCTGCGGGAGCACGGCCGCCATCCCCTCTCCCTCGAGGCTACCGTATGCACGGATTTGATCGTTGGACAGAGGCGTGATTCTTTCGGCCCGTT
>CAYRCO010000322.1:0-3485 GCA_964422775.1 uncultured Rhodovibrio sp. | reverse complement strand
GCGCGCCCGGACCGGCGGACGCGGCGGCGGCCGCTGGGCCCCGGACGCGCGCGACCGCCGGCTGTCGCCGGCCTTGGGCGTGCGCCAGCCGATCAGCCAACTACAGCACCGCCAGGAACAGGCGCTGATCGCGACCCTGGTCAACCATCCCGCCACGCTGTTGGAAAACGCTGAGGAACTGGCGGAGATCGCGCTCGTTTACCGGGATACCGACATCCTGCGGAGTCGTCTCCTGGACATGGCCCTGGAACGACAAGAGATTGACACCGTTGAAATCCGCAGCCACTTGCGCCAAGTACCGGACGGGGCTCAGCTGGACGCGGCCTTGAGCCGCGAGGTCTATCGGCTCTGGCCGTTCGCTGATCCCGGAGCGAGCGTGCAGGACGCACGGCAGGGCTTGCGGCACCTGCTCGACCTGTACCGCGATCGCTGTGCGAGAGACGAGGCGGTTGAAGAGGGCCGGCGCTTGGCGGAATCCATGAACCAGGAAAGCCTGGCCCGCTTGGAAGCGAAACGCAAAGCGGCCTACGAGAACGACAGCCGGGCCGTCGATCTCGATCTGGACCGCGATGGCGGATCGACGCATGGCGGATCCACACCGGGACCCTATGGGCCGGGTCCACACGGATCGTCCTAAGGCTCACGAGCGCGTCAAGCGGGCGCAAGCTCCGGATCGGGCGGGATCGGAGCCGGCGCCCCTATCGGCGTTCGAGGGTGAGCAGCTTGGGTCTTAAGTAGGGGCAGAGGTGCCGATGGCGACGAAAACGAACGAGACCGAGGCCGAGCAGACCCGCGAAGAGGGTGGCGACGGCCCGCTGATGGACGTGACCAGCGCGGCCGTCAAAAAAATGCTGACCAAGGCCAAGGAGCGCGGCTACGTCACCTACGACGAGCTGAACCAGGTCTTGCCGCAGGATCAGGTGTCCTCCGAGCAGATCGAGGACACGATGTCCATGCTCTCCGAGATGGGCATCTCCGTGATCGAGAGCGAGGAGCAAGAGGAGCAGGTCGAGCGCGCGGCCGCCGAGGCCGACGAGGAGGACAGCAGCCGCGCCGGCAACATCGACGACGAGGACATCGGCCGGACCGACGATCCCGTCCGCATGTACCTGCGCGAGATGGGTTCGGTCGAACTGCTCTCGCGCGAGGGCGAGATCGCGATCGCCAAGCGCATCGAGGCCGGCCGGGAGAAGATGATCGGCGGCATCTGCGAGAGCCCGCTGACCATCAAAGCGCTATTGTCCTGGCGCGAGGCGTTGCAGGACGGCCAGATCCTGCTGCGCGACATCATCGACCTGGACGCGACCTACGGCGGCACGCCGGACGGCGCGGCGGCCAGCGGCGCGGCGCCCGAGGGCGCCATGGCGCGCGGCACCGCCGACCAGCGGCTGAGCCAGGGCGCGTCCGCGACCGACCCGATCGCCAAGCGCCAGGGAGATTCCGGCAGCGCGGGCGAACAGCCCGCGGCGACCAACGGCGCCGCCGAACCCGAGCCGGCCGCCGAGGAAGCGCAGCAGACCAACGGCGAGGACAAGTTCGAGCAGCCGGCCGAGGCCGGCGAAAGCGCGGGCGACGAGGAGCAGCCCGAGGGCGAAAAGCAGATCATCTCCGGGATCGAGGACGAAGAGGAGGAGGACGAGGACGAGGGTAACCTCTCGCTGGCGGCGATGGAGGAGGCCCTCCTGCCCCAGGTCCTCGAGACCTTCGACCAGATCGCCGAGACCTACGACAAGCTGGCCGAGGTGCAGAACACCCGCCTGAACCACCTGCAGACGGGCGAGGACGTGCCGGCCGAGACCGAGCAGCGCTACGAAGCGCTGAAGCACGATCTGGTCGAGCTGATGAAGACGGTGCGCTTCAACAACGCGCGCCTGGAGCAGCTCGTCGAGCAGCTGTATACGCTGAACAAGCAATTGGTCGGGCTCGAGGGCCGGCTGCTGCGCTACGCCGAAAAGGCCGGCGTCGACCGCAGCCAGTTCCTCGATCAGTACTACGGCCGCGAGCTGGACCCGACCTGGCTGGACGAAGTCGCCCAGCTGAAGGGCAAGGGCTGGCAGAAGTTCGCCACCCGCTACGAGAACGAGATCCGGGAAATCCGCGGTCAGATCGCCGAGGTGGCGGACGAGACCGGCGTGCCGATCGGCGAGTTCCGCCGGATCGTCAAGACGGTGCAGTCGGGCGAGAAGGAGGCCAGCCGCGCCAAGACCGAGATGGTCGAGGCGAACCTGCGCCTCGTGATCTCGATCGCCAAGAAGTACACCAACCGCGGCCTGCAGTTCCTGGACCTGATCCAGGAAGGCAACATCGGCCTGATGAAGGCGGTCGACAAGTTCGAGTACCGGCGCGGCTACAAGTTCTCGACCTACGCGACTTGGTGGATCCGCCAGGCGATCACCCGGTCGATCGCCGACCAGGCGCGCACCATTCGCATCCCGGTGCACATGATCGAGACGATCAACAAGCTGGTGCGCACCAGCCGGATGATGCTGCACGAGATCGGCCGCGAGCCGACCCCGGACGAGCTGGCGCACCGCCTGGAGATGCCGCTGGAGAAGGTGCGCAAGGTCCTCAAGATCGCCAAGGAGCCGATCTCGCTCGAAACCCCGATCGGCGACGAGGAGGACAGTTATCTGGGCGACTTCATCGAGGACAAGCAGGCGGTGATCCCGCTCGACGCGGCGATCCAGTCGAACCTGCGCGAGACCACGACGCGCGTGCTCTCATCGCTGACCCCGCGCGAGGAGCGGGTGCTGCGCATGCGCTTTGGCATCGGCATGAACACCGACCACACCCTGGAGGAGGTCGGCCAGCAGTTCTCCGTCACGCGCGAGCGCATCCGCCAGATCGAGGCCAAGGCCCTGCGCAAGCTCAAGCACCCCAGCCGGTCGCGCAAGCTGCGCAGCTTCCTCGACACCTGACGCGTCTCGACAATCCCGTATCGAAACGGCCGGCGAGAAATCGCCGGCCGTTCTCGTTTGGGCATGCGGTGTCGGCACGCGATGAAGCCGTGCTTTGACGGCGGCCGTCTCCGGGCCGACCGTGTGTCCGAAGCGATTCCGCGATCAAACCGCCAGACGGGGAGGCCAGGATGTCGGCGATCGACGATGCCCTCGCGAACAACGCCGCCTATGCCGAGCAGTTCGACCAGGGCGCGCTCACGCCGCCGCCGCGCAAGCAGCTCGCGGTGCTGACCTGCATGGACGCGCGCCTGACCGTGCCGGCCATGCTGGGTCTGGAAACAGGGGATGCGCACGTCATCCGCAACGCTGGCGGCGTGGCCACGGCGGACGCGCTGCGTTCGCTCGTCATTTCCCACCACAAGCTGGGTGTGCGTGAGATCATGGTTGTCGGCCACACGGACTGCGGCATGACCACCTTCGACGACGGGGCGTTCCGATCGGAGCTGGAGAGCGCGACGGGCCGCGTGCCGGTGGAGCCGGCGGCCTTTCACGCGTTCCCCGAGGTCGAGGCCGGCGTGCGCCGGC
>CAYRCO010000321.1:1230-3498 GCA_964422775.1 uncultured Rhodovibrio sp. | reverse complement strand
TATCCGCCGCTGGCCTGGCTGTTCGCGCAGGTACAGCGCGCGATCCTGCGCTAGAGCAAAATCGATGAAAGCCGAACCGGCTTTCATCGTGAATTTTGCTCTAACTTTTTGAAGAGAGGGCAAGATTCAGCCGGAAGGTGATTCCACCTTCCAGCATCTTGCCCTCAGGCATCGCCGAGGAAGCTCTCCGGAGGGGCCATGGCCGGACGCGGCCACGTCATCGACGCGATCCAGTACTCCAACTGGACCCGCCAGCATTTCGAGGAATGGGTGGCCGGCGGCCTGACGGCCGTCGGGGTCACGATCGCCTATCACGAGCGGGCACGCGAGACGCTGGAGCGGCTGGCGCAGTGGAACTGGCGGCTGCGCGAGCACGCCGACCTGATCCGCCCGGTCCGCCGGGCCGCAGACCTGGACGCCGCGCGGGACGAAGGCCGGATCGGCGTGCTGCTGGGCGCGCAGAACTGCTCGCCGATCGACGACGACGCCGGCCTCGTCCAGGTGATGGCGGATGCCGGGCTCAAGGTGATGCAGCTCACCTACAACAACCTGAGCCTGATCGGTGCCGGCTGCGCGGAACTGGACGACCCGGGGATCAGCCGGTTCGGGCGGGAGGTGATCGCGGAGATGAACCGCGCCGGCATGGTGATCGACCTGTCGCATTCCGCCGAGCGGACGAGCCTGGAGGCGATCGAGCTGTCGCGCCGGCCGGTGGCGGTCACCCACGCCAACCCCCGCTTCTTCAAGGACACCCCGCGCAACAAGTCCGACAAGGTGCTGGCCGCGCTGGGGGAGACCGGCGGCATGCTGGGCTTTTCCCTCTATCCGCCCCATCTCGCCCACGGCACGGAGACCACGCTGGAGGCGTTCACCGAGATGGTCGCGCGCGCGGCGGAGATCGCCGGCGTCGCCCAGCTCGGCATCGGTTCGGACATGTGCCAAGGCTGGGACGGCCAGACGATCGACTGGATGCGCAACGGCCGCTGGCGCCAGGTGCCGGAAGCCGAGCGCGCGGAGTTCGCCGACATGCCCTGGCCACGCCAGCCCGAGTGGTTCCGCACGCCCGCCGACACGCCCAACCTGGCCACCGGCCTGCGCGCCCGCGGCTTCTCGGCCGGGGAGGTCGACGGCCTGATGGGCGACAACTGGGCCCGCTTCCTGAAGGACGCGCTGGAGCCCGAGACCTGACACCCCGCGCCGCGCGATTGCGCGCGCTACCCTGACACCCCGCGCCGCGCGATTGCGCGCGCGCTACGAGGAGAGACCCGCGATGGCGACCAAGCTGAGCCTTCAGGAGGTCGAGGAACTGACCCGTCGGGCCCTCACGGCAAGCGGGCTTTCGCCGGTAAGCGCGGAGAGCGTGACCAAGTCGGTCGTCGCCTCGGAAGCCGACGGCATCCACAGCCACGGCCTGGCGCGCTTGCCGACCTATTGCGAGCACGCGCGCTGCGGCAAGATCGACGGCAAGGCGGAGCCCACCGCGACCCGGGTCAAGCCGGGGGTTCTGCAGGTCGATGCGCGCGACGGCTTCGCCCACCCGGCGATCGACCTGGGGCTGGAGCACCTGCCGGCGATGGCGCGCGACGCCGGCCTGGCGGCGATGGCGGTCACGAACTCTTACAATTGCGGGGTGGTCGGCTACCACCTGGAGCGGATCGCGGATCAGGGGCTGGTCGCGCTCGGCTTCGTCAACGCGCCCGCGTCGATCGCGCCCTGGGGCGGCAAGGACGCGGTGTTCGGCACCAATCCCCTGGCCTGCGCGGTGCCGCGCCGGGACCGGGCGCCGCTGGTGATCGACCAGTCCTCCAGCGTGGTCGCCAAGTCCGAGGTGGTGGTCCACAAGCAGTCCGGCGAGCCGCTGCCCGAAGGCTGGGCGCTCGACGCCGACGGCAACCCGACGACCGACCCCGCGGCCGCGCTCGCCGGCGGCACGATGGTGCCCGCGGGCGGCTACAAGGGCGCCAACCAGGCGCTGATCGTGGAGATCTTCGCCGCGCTGCTGGCGCGCGCGACGCTGTCGATCGACGCCTCCTCGTTCGCCACCAACGACGGCGGGCCGCCGCGCACCGGCCAGCTGTTCCTGGCGGTCGATCCCGACAGCTTCGCCGGCCCCGGCTTCGCCGAGCAGCTGGAGCGCCTGCTCTCCGCGATCGCGGACCAGGACGGTGCCCGCCTGCCCGGCGACGGCCGCCTCAGCGCCCGCGAGCGCACGGCGCGTGACGGCATCGAGATTTCGGATACGCTGTACGAGAAGCTGCAGGGCTACGC
>CAYRCO010000321.1:0-1130 GCA_964422775.1 uncultured Rhodovibrio sp. | reverse complement strand
ATGAGCCACGACCTGCCGGAGACACGGCTGCTGCACGGCCAGGCCGCGGGCAGCGATCCCGTGCTGGACACGGTGGCGCGCGATCCGCTGCGCGCGCCGGAAGAGGTGATGCGGCTGTCGCGGATGGGCGCGTTCCATCAGACCCGGCTGTCCTTCGTGCGCTCGCTGGTCCGGCGCATGGCGCGCGAGGGCTGGCGGATCGCCTGCCGGCAGTTCGACATCGCCGACGACGGCACCGGCGAGGCGCTCTACACCGTCGACACGCCGCAGGGGCGCTACAGCTTCGTCACCTTCGCCCGCGACATCGATCCCGAGCAGCGCACCGACCGCGTGATCGCGGAGGCCTGGGACTACACCTTCGCGCTCACCGAGGGCGTGCCCGACGCCGACGAGATGGCCCGGCTGCGCGCCAACGTGCCGCTGCAGGAAGCCGGGCGGATGCGCGCGCGCGACATCGTGCTGTCCCGCGCCAACAAATCCGTGCGTCTGTTCGAGCGCCTGGTCGACGTGCTCAGCCGCGGCGAGCAGCCGAGCGCGCAGGAGATCGGGCGGGTCGGCTATCTGATCCGCACCACCGCCGTCTACGGCAACGGCAAGTTCGGCCTCGCCGACTTCGCCCGGCTGCAGACCAAGGGGCCGTTCGACCAGCCGTTCCGCGCGCAGATGCTGAGCGTCTATCTGGCCCGGGAGTTCTCGCTCGACCTGGTCGAGGAGATGGCCCATCGCCGGGCGCCGGAGACGGCGGCCACCCTCGACCCGGAGCTCCGCCGCGCGATCGGCGTGGGCAACGCAACCGGGCTCGGCATGGCGCCCTTCATCGTCGGGCACCCGCAGCTGGTGCACCGCTGGAACCGGGTGCGCGAAACCGCGATCGCCCGGGTGAAAGCGGTTGAGGAGGCGACCTACGACAAGCGCGCGCGCTTCGCCCAGCTGCTGGAACGCGCGCTGCGCTACGCCCACGAGTGGACCACGGGCGACCCGCAACAGCAGGCCGCGATCGAGACGCTGCGCCACGAACTGGCGGCGCTCCACGCCGCGCTGTTCCCGGCGGGACCGCCCGGCCGGCTGCCCGACCGGCACCCCTGGCGCTGGCTGACCGACACCCGCGCGGCCGAGCTCAGCCAGGAAAC
>CAYRCO010000320.1:1480-3501 GCA_964422775.1 uncultured Rhodovibrio sp. | reverse complement strand
GCGGGAAGGTGGGGCCGTGCCGGTTTCAAAGCCGGAGTTACCCGCCGGTCTCCATCTGGATCACCAGGTCGTGCTGCTCGACCCGGGTGCCGGGAGACAGCACGATTTCGGAGACCTTGCCGTCGGTCTGGGCGTAGACGGCCGTTTCCATCTTCATCGCCTCGATCGTGAACAGCCGGTCGCCCTCCTCGACCTGCTGGCCCGGCTGGACCGAGACGCCGACGATCATCCCCGGCATCGGCGCGCCGATCTGGCCCGGGTCGCTCTCGTCGGCCTTCTTGTTGGCGCGGCCGGTCGCGGCCAGGCTACGGTCCTGCACGGTGACCGTGCGCGGCTGGCCGTTCAGTTCGAAGAACACGGTGCGCCGGCCTTCCTGGTCGGCCTGGCTGGTCGTCAGGTAGTTCACGATCAGCCGCTTGCCCTCCTCGATCTCGATCGCGAACTCCTCGCCCACGTTGGGGCCGTAGAAGAACTGCGGGGTGGGCACGCGGCTGACGTCCGAGTAGGTCCGCTCGTGCTTGACGTAGTCCAGCGTCACGGCCGGGTACATCAGATAGCTGGCAAGCAGCTTGTCGTCGGGCTTGCGGCGCGACTTCTTCTCCAGCTCCTTGCGCTCGGCCTCCAGGTCGGCCGGCGCCAGCACCGCGCCCGGGCGCTGGGTGAGCGGCTCCTCGTCGCCCAGCACCTTCTTCTGCAGATCCTTTGGGAAGCCGCCGACCGGCTGGCCGATCTCGCCGCGAAAGAACTCCTTCACCGAGTTCGGGAAGGCGATCTCCTTGTTCGGATCCAGGATGTCCTGCTTGGTCAGGCCGTTGGTGACCATGTAGAGCGCCATGTCGCCCACGACCTTGGAGGTCGGGGTGACCTTGACGATGTTGCCGAACATCTCGTTGACCTGGGCGTAGGCCTTGGCGACCTCCGGCCAGTGCGCCTCCAGGCCCATCGCGCGCGCCTGCTCGGACAGGTTGGTGTACTGCCCGCCCGGCATGCCGTGCTCGTAGACCTCGCTGGCGCCCGCGCGCATGTCGGGCTCGAACGGGCGGTAGTACTTGCGCACCCCGCGCCAGTAGTCGGAGACCTCCAGCAGCGCCGCTTTGTCCAGCCCGGTGTCGCGCTCGCTGCCGCGCAGGGCGGCGGCGATCGAGCCCAGGTTGGGCTGCGCGGTCAGGCCGCTCATCGCGTCCATCGCGGCGTCCGCGGCGTCCACACCGGCCTCGCTCGCCGCCAGGATGCTGGCCGCGGCGATCCCGCTGGTGTCGTGGGTGTGGAAGTGCACCGGGATGCCGATCTCCTGCTTCAGCGTGGAGACCAGCCGCTTCGCCGCCGCCGGCTTGCAGAGGCCGGCCATGTCCTTGATGCCCAGGATGTGGGCGCCGCCGGCCTCCAGCTCACGGGCGAGCTCGACGTAGTACTTGAGGGTGTACTTGTCCTCGCGCGCATCGGTCAGGTCGCCGGCGTAGCAGATCGCCGCCTCGCACAGCTTGCCCTGCTCGCGCACTGCGTCCATCGAGAGACGCATGTTCTCGACCCAGTTCAGCGAGTCGAAGATGCGGAAGACGTCGACGCCGGCGTCCGCCGCCTGCTCGACGAAGAACTTCACCACGTTGTCGGGGTAATTCTTGTAGCCGACGCCGTTCGCCCCGCGCAGCAGCATCTGGAACAGCACGTTGGGCACCTGCTGGCGCAGCCGGGCGAGCCGGTCCCACGGGTCTTCCTTCAGGAACCGCATGGCGACATCGAAGGTCGCCCCGCCCCAGCATTCCAGCGAGAACAGCTCCGGCATCCGCCGGGCGTAGTGCGGCGCGACCTGCAGCAGGTCGTAGGTGCGAAAGCGCGTGGCCAGCAGCGACTGGTGGGCGTCGCGCATCGTGGTGTCGGTCAGCAGCAGGCGCTTCTGGTCCAGCATCCACTGGCTGAAGCCTTCCGGGCCCAGTTCGTCCAGCTTCTGCTTGGTCCCGGCCGGCGGGTCGACGTCGGGCAGGTGCGGTAGGCGCGCCGGCGGGCAGTCGCCCGGCCAGGTC
>CAYRCO010000320.1:1019-1470 GCA_964422775.1 uncultured Rhodovibrio sp. | reverse complement strand
TCGTCGGCGCTCTCCTCGAAGCTGAGATAGATCCCCTGCTCGTCGTGCTCCCGGACGCCATGGTAGAGGTACTGCATGCTCAGGATGCTCTTCCCCGTGCCAGGGTTGCCGTTGACCAGCACGTCGCCCAGGAAGGACAGCAGCCGGGTCGCGCGGTCGCGCCGCGGCGGGAAGTCGAACAGCTCCGGCGTCTCGTCGATGAAGCGGGTGGTGATGTCGCCGCCGCGGAACTTCGGGTGGGTGATCAGCTGTTCCAGGAAGCGCAGGTTGGTCGCCACGCCGCGAATCCGGAACTCCCGGATCGCGCGTTCCATGCGCTTGGCCGCCTCCTCCGGCGTGGGCGCCCAGGCGGTCACCTTTTCCAGCAGCGAATCGTAGAACGGCGTGATCACCGCGCCCGAGAAGGCGGTGCCGCCGTCCAGCCGGATGCCGAAGCCGGTCGCCCCGCGGT
>CAYRCO010000320.1:0-1009 GCA_964422775.1 uncultured Rhodovibrio sp. | reverse complement strand
CGGAGATCTGGCCGTAGTCCGGGATGAACTTGTTCTGCGGGTCCTCGGTGGTGATCCGGCACTGGATCGCGTGGCCGAACAGCTCGATTTCGTTCTGCACCGGCACGCCGCTATCCTCAGGATCGCCGATCCGCGAGCCCTGAGCGACGCGGATCTGCGCCTTCACCAGATCGACGCCGGTGACCTCCTCGGTCACGGTATGCTCGACCTGGATGCGCGGGTTGACCTCGATGAAGAAGAACTCGCCGGTGTCGGCGTCGAGCAGGAACTCGACCGTGCCGGCGTTCACGTAGCCGGCCGTGGCCGCCAGCTTGACGGCGGCGTCGCACAGCGCGGTGCGGGTCTCGGCTTTCAGGTCCGGGGCCGGCGCGCGCTCGACCACCTTCTGGTGGCGGCGCTGCAGGGAGCAGTCGCGCTCCCACAGATGCACGACCGTGCCGTGATGGTCGCCCAGCACCTGCACCTCGATATGCCGGGCGCGGCGGACCAGTTTCTCCAGGAACACCTCGTCATTGCCGAAGGCGGCCTTGGCCTCGCGCCTGGCCGCGGCGATCTCGTCGGGAAGCTGGTCGCCGTTTTCGACCACGCGCATGCCGCGGCCGCCACCGCCCCAGCTCGCCTTCAGCATCACCGGATAGCCGACCTCCTCGGCGATCCGCCGGACCTCGCCGTCGTCGTACGGCAGGGCGCTGGAGGCCGGCATCACCGGGATGTCGGCTTTCTCCGCCAGATGGCGCGCCTCCATTTTGGAGCCGAACTGCTCCATCACCTCCGGCGGCGGGCCGATGAAGGTGATCCCGGCGTCCCGGCAGGCGCGGGCGAAGTGCGGGTTCTCCGACAGGAAGCCGTAGCCCGGATGGATCGCGTCCGCGCCCGACTCGCGCGCGATCCGCAACACCTCGTCGATGTCGAGGTAGGCGCTCACCGGCTCTTGGCCCGCCCCGACCTGATAGCTCTCGTCCGCCTTGAAGCGGTGCAGGGCGAAGCGGTCCTCATGGCTGTAGACGGC
>CAYRCO010000319.1:0-3514 GCA_964422775.1 uncultured Rhodovibrio sp. | reverse complement strand
CCGCGCGGCGCCGAGCGAGCGGCCTATCAATAATCGTGCCTGTGGTAGGCACACCGGCGCGGCGCACCCCCTCTCCCGTCGAGGAAGTTGGGGTGGGTGCGCCCGTCGCGGGTGGAGAGGCTGTTGCTTGCCTTGCCCGCCGGCGCGAACGGCGCCTATAAGGGCCGCGCCCAAACGCCACGCGCGCGAGACGCATTCCATGTACTTCGTCACCGGCGGCGCCGGCTTCATCGGCTCCAACCTGGTCGCGGCGCTCGGCGCCCGCGACGAGCGGGTGGTCGTCTGCGACCGGCTGGGCGATCAGGACAAGTGGCGCAACCTGGCCCACCACGAACTGGACGACCTGGTCGCCCCCGAACGCGCCTTCGAACTGCTGGACGCCCGGACGGAGGCGGTGCAGGCGGTGGTTCACATGGGCGCCATCTCCGCCACTACCGAGACCGACGGCGACCGGCTGGTGGAGAACAACTTCCGTCTGTCGCGCGACCTCTGGCGTTGGTGCACGGCGCATGAGGTGCCGCTGATCTACGCCTCCTCCGCCGCGACCTACGGCGACGGCAGTCACGGGTTCTACGACGAGTTCGACCGCAACGAGCTCGCGCGGCTGCGCCCGCTCAACGGCTACGGCTGGTCGAAGCAGCTGTTCGACCGATGGGTCGCGCGCGAGATCGCCGAGGGCGCGGCGCGGCCGCCGCAGTGGGCCGGGCTCAAGTTCTTCAACGTCTACGGACCGAACGAGTACCACAAGGGCGGCCAGGCGAGCGTGCCCTTCCACCTGTTCCAGCAGATCCAGGCCGGCGGCCCGGCGAAGCTGTTCAAGTCGCACCACCCCGACTACCCCGACGGCGGGCAGCTGCGCGACTTCGTCTGGGTCGACGACTGCGTGGCGGTGATGCGCTGGCTCTTGGACACGCCGGAGGTGAGCGGGCTGTTCAACGTCGGCACCGGCCGGGCACGGACCTTCCTGGATCTCGCCCACGCGGTGTTCGACGCGCTCGGCCGGGAGCCGGAGATCGAGTTCATCCCCACGCCCGAGCGCTTGCGCCCGACCTACCAGTACTTCACCCAGGCCAGCATGGAAAAGCTGCGCCGGGCGGGCTACGACCGTCCGTTCACCGAGCTGGAGGACGGCATCGCGGCCTACGTGCGCGACTACCTGACCCAGCCCGACCCCTACCGCTGACCCCCGAGCTTTCCCGCGAAGGACATCATGGACCCGAGCCCGCTGCTCACCCTGCCGTATCCCGAGATCGACCCGACGGCCGTGCAGATCGGACCGGTCGCGATCCGCTGGTACGCGCTCGCCTACATCGCCGGGCTGGTCGCGGGCTGGCAGTACGTCAAGCGGCTGACGCCGAAGTCGCCCGACAAAAAGACCCTGACCCCGCTAGCGATCGACGACTTCCTGCTCTGGGCGACGCTGGGCGTCGTCTTGGGCGGGCGGCTCGGCTACGTGATCTTCTACCAGCCGGGCTATTTCCTGGCGAACCCCAGCCAGATCCCGATCCTGTGGGAAGGCGGCATGGCCTTCCACGGCGGGCTCGCGGGCGTGATCGTGGCGATGATTCTGTTCGCCTGGAAGCGCGGCTTCCGCTTCTTCGCGATCGCCGACCTGGTCGCCTGCGCCACCCCGATCGGGCTGTTTCTGGGCCGGGTCGCCAATTTCATCAACGGCGAGCTGTGGGGCCGCACCGCACCGGACGTGCCCTGGGCGATGGTGTTTCCCGGCGGCGGCCCGGTGCCCCGGCACCCGAGTCAGCTGTACGAGGCGCTGTTGGAGGGCCTGGTGCTGTTCGCCGTGCTGTTCGTCCTGCAGCGCCGCGGGGCGGTACGGCAGGTCGGCCTGCTGTCGGGCGTGTTCCTGATCGGCTACGGCCTGGCGCGCTTCATCGCCGAGTTCTTCCGCGCGCCCGATCCCTTCCTGGGCTTCCTCGCCTTCGGCACCACGATGGGCCAGATCCTGTCGATCCCGATGATCGTGGCGGGCATCGCGATCGTCGCCTGGTCCAGGCGCAACCGCGCGGCGGCGGCGTGACTTCTCCCTCTCCTCCATTGGGAAGGAGAGGGGCGGGGAGAGGAGGTTGCCGCGCCATATTCCCGTGGCACCTCCTCCCCTAGCCCCTCCGCCCAGTGGCGGAGGGGGATAAGGAACGGTCGAGGACAACGTGACATCCATGCCCCGCACCGCGCTCGAACAGCGGCTGATCCGCCGGCTGCAGGCGACCGGGCCGATCTCGGTCGCGAGCTACATGGCGGAGGTGCTCACCGCGCCCGACGGCGGCTACTACAGCGGCGGGGAGGGCGGCGACCGCGACCCGTTCGGCGCCGCCGGCGACTTCGTGACCGCGCCCGAGATCAGCCAGATGTTCGGCGAGCTGCTCGGTCTCTGGTGCGCGGAGGCCTGGCAGCGCCTGGGCGAGCCCGATCCGATCACGCTGGCCGAACTGGGTCCCGGCCGCGGCACGCTGATGTCGGACGCGCTTCGGGCGGCCAGGATGCTGCCTGGCTTCGACCGGGCGCTTCGGGTGCATCTGGTGGAGGTCAGCCGCGCCCTGCGCCACAAGCAGGCGGAAGCGCTGGGCGCGCGGATCGCGGGCTTCCACGACCAGGCGGCCGACCTGCCGGAAGGTCCGGCGCTCGTGATCGCGAACGAGTTCTTCGACGCCCTGCCGGTGCGCCAGTTCGAGCGCACCGAGCGTGGCTGGTCGGAACGCATGGTCGCCTTCGACCCCGAGTCCGACCGGCTGACCTTCGCGCTGGGCGCGCCCAGCCAGAACGCCGCCGCCTACGTGCCCCAACACCTGCGTGAGGCGGCGGAGCCCGGCGCGGTGTTCGAACTGGCGCCGAGCGCGCTCTCGATCGCGAGCGAACTGGGCCGCCGCGTGGTGACCCACGGTGGGGCGGTGATCCTGGTCGACTACGGCCGCGCCGAGACGCGGTGCGAGGCGACGCTGCAGGCGGTGCGCCGGCACGAGCGCGCGGACGTGCTGTCCGCCCCCGGCACCGCGGACCTGACCGCCCACGTCGACTTCCCGCTGATCGCCCAGGCCGCGCGGGAGGCCGGCGCGGCGGTGCACGGCCCGGTGCCCCAGCGCGACTTCCTGCAGGGCCTGGGCCTGGACCAGCGCGCGGAGATCCTGAAGCGCCAGGCGAGCCCGCAGCAGCGCGACCAGATCGACGCCGGCCGCCACCGCCTGACCGCCGAGGACCAGATGGGCACCCTGTTCCAGGCGATGACCTTCGTGCCGCCGGGCTACGGCGTGCCGGCGGGGTTCCCGGCGTAGGGCACCCTCGGTGGATTGCCGCGTCCGCGGCGAATCCACCCTACAGCTTACCTCCTCCCCCCCTAGCCCTTTCCTCCCACGTGGAGGATACGGGACAAGTCCGGCGGTCGCTTCGGCGGGTCCTTCTCCCTTGAGAGGAGAGGGGACTGCACCCGTCGAGGGACAGTGGATGGCCCGCTTAACAGTCTGGCCTTGCCGGGGTACAACAGGGCCATGATCCCCGGCCTTGC
>CAYRCO010000318.1:0-3523 GCA_964422775.1 uncultured Rhodovibrio sp. | reverse complement strand
CTGCTCGACCGACGACCGCTACGCCGATGACGTCCACCACATGGGCGGTTGTCTGCTGGGCGATAACCTGTCCTGGGCGTCGACCATGTTCGACCACAACGCCTGCCCGCCCGACCCCGAGCTGGTCGGCGATCGCTGGCGCGAGATGTGGCACCAGCGCCTGGAAGGCAGCGGGCTGTGGCTGCAGAAGTGGCTGGAGCACCAGCGCCGCGACGACTACTGGAAGCACGGCAGTGTCTGCGAGGACTTCAACGATATCCAGATCCCGGTCTACGCCGTCTCCGGCTGGGCCGACGGCTACTGCAACGCGGTGTTCCGCCTGCTGAAAGGCTTGCCGCACGTGCCGGCCAAGGGCCTCGTCGGCCCGTGGTCGCACAAGTACCCGCACATGGGCGTGCCGGGCCCGGCGATCGGCTTCCTGCAGGAAACGCTGCGCTGGTTCGATCACTGGATGAAGGGCGCCGACACCGGGATCATGGACGAGCCGCGCCTGCGGGTCTGGATGCAGGACAGCGTGCCGCCCAGTGCCCGCTACGACATCCGCCCGGGGCGCTGGGTGGGCGAGCCCAACTGGCCGTCCGACAACATCAAGCCGACCGCCTACAAGCTGACCTACGGCCACGATCTGGTGCCCGAGGACACGGAGGTCGAGCGCAAGGCGCTGGACATCCAGTCGCCGCTGTTCGTCGGGCTTTATGCCGGCAAGTGGTGCTCCTACAACGCCCCGCCGGACCTGCCGCACGATCAGCGCGACGAGGACGGCGGCGCGCTGGTGTTCGAAACCCCGCGCCTGACCGAGCCGCTGGAGATCTGCGGCCAACCCTACGTCGAGCTGGAGGTCGAGAGCGACAAGCCGGTCGCCATGGTCGCGGTGCGCCTGATCGACGTGCAGCCGAACGACAAGGCGACGCGCGTCTCCTACGGCGTGCTCAACCTGACCCACCGGGACAGCGACGAGTTCCCGGAGCCGCTGGAGCCCGGCAAGCGCTACCGCGTGCGCGTGAACCTGAAGCACATCGCTCAGAAGTTCCCGGCCGGTCACTCGATCCGGGTGTCGGTCTCGACCGTCTACTGGCCGCTCGCCTGGCCCGCCCCGGAGCCGGTCAAGCTGACCGTCTACCTGGGCGACAGCAAAGCGGTCTTGCCGGTGCGCCCGCGGCGCGACGCCGACGACGCCGCCCTGCCGGAATTCGGCGAACCGGAGGGCGCGCCGCCGCTGGAGAAGACGCCGATCCAGCCGACCCACGAGGAGTGGACGGTGATCCGCGACCTCGCCCACGACAAGACCACTCTGCAGGTGATCAACGACGAGGGCCTGTACCGGATCGAGCGGCACAACCTGGAGATCGGTTCGCGCACGACCGAGCGCTACACCTACTCCGACGACGACTACCAGTCGCTCGCCGGCTGGACGGAGTGGAAGCGCACCTTCCGCCGGCGCAATCCCGACGGCCAGGATTGGGAGGTGCACACGATCACCCGGACGCTGATGACATCCGACCCGGAGACCTTCCGCATCCGCGCCACCCTGGACGCCTACGAGGGCGAAAGCCGCGTCTTCGCCAAGACCTGGGACGAGACGATCCCGCGCGATCTGGTGTAGTCCCGCGCCCAAGTAGACACGACCGCCGCAGCACGTCCCCTCTCCTCCACTGGGAGGAGAGGGCTAGGGTGAGGAGGTTGCCCGCGGGCGTTCGGGCCGCACGGCGGTCAAGGCTGCAGCGTCCGGGTCGCCGACGCTGTGCAGAGCCACCTCACCCTGTCCCTCTCCCCCTACAGGCGGAGAGGGAACCCGCCGCCGGCGCCCGGCCCAACCGGAACCGTGGCGTGCACACGGCGGATACTGAAAAGGCCCGGGAGCAAGCGCTTCCGGGCCTTTCTCTTGTGCCGTTCGCCGGCAGGTAGCGGACTACCCCGTCTCCCCACACACCGGGCACTTGGCGAAGCCGCCGTTGGGGGGCTTGGGGTGGCCCTTGTTGTCGAGCTGCCCCTTGGAGTTGAAGCCGTGGTAGTTGCGGCAGTGCTTGCCGAACGCGGCTTCGGCGTCCTGGGCGTAGGAGAACTTGAAGGCGTCCGCGCCCTCCTCCTTGCCGAGCAGCTTGCCGATCAGGCCCGGGGCCGGCTCCACCTTGCGGGCGGCCTGCAGGATCGCGTCGCGGACGTTCTTGTCGTCGCGGCCGACGAAGCGCACGACGAAGCGCTTCTGCTTGTCCATCTTGCCGAGCGCGAAGTTGCCGGGACCGGCCTTGGAGGCGACGCGGGCCACCTCGTTCGCATCGAGCGGATAGGGCCCGTCCATGTCCAGGGATGCCATCTGCCGGTCCTGCCTTTCGTCTTGCTGCCGGGAGGAAGTGCGGTCGGGCAGAAGGCTAGCCGGGATGCGGTGAACGGGGGGTTAACCTTCGTCAATCCGCCGCGTTAACCCGTGCCGCGCGCGGGCGGCCGGCGCCGGCGCTCACAGCAGCGGATGGGCGTGCGCGTAGTCCCAGTAGGCCTGCCGGGCGGTGCGGTAGACCGGCCCTGGCTGCAGGTCGCTGTCCTCCACCCGGACGATCGGCATCACCTTGCCGTAGTTGCCGGTGGAGAAGACCTCATCGGCGTGGCGCAGCTCGTTAAAGGTCACCCGCCGCTCGAACACCTTGTAGCCGGCGTCCTGCAGCAGCGCCTTCACGCGCTGCTTGGTGATGCCGTTCAGGAAGGTGCCGTTGGGCGCGGGGGTGGCGACCTCCTCGCCCATCACCAGCCAGAGGTTGGCGGTGGCGAGCTCGGCGACGTTGCCCAGGCCGTCCAGCATCACCGCGTTGTCGAAGCCCCGGTTGCGCGCCTCCCGGAGCGCGCGGCCGCTGGTCGGGTAGAGGCAGGACGCCTTGGCGTCGGTCGGCATGGTGTCCGGCAGCGGTCGGCGGTATTTCGACAGCATCACCGCCGTGCCCTTGGGCTCGGGCATCGGCGCCTCGTGCAGGGTCAGGCAGAAGCGGGTGCTCTCGGGATCGGGCGCGACGAAGCCGGTCTCCGCCCAGAACATCGGCCGGACGTAAAGATCGGTGCCCTGCGGGAACTTGCCGATCCCCTCCAGCGCCAGGTCCAGGATCTCCTGCGCGGTCACCACCGGCTGCAGCTCCATCGCGTGCGCGCTGTGGATCAGCCGTTCGCAGTGGCGGTCCAGGTCGGGGGCGCAATCCTCGAACACCCGCGCGCCGTCGAACACGGTCGAGGCCATCCAGGAGCCGTGCGACATCGGCCCCATGATCCCCGGGTTGCCTTCCAGCCACTCGCCGTCGACGAAGGTCAGCGGACCCATCGCGCTCTCCCGTGCGTTCCCTGCGCCGCCAACCGCCGGCCCGTTTCCCGCGGACGGGAAACGGGCTCAGCCGGTCACGACACCAACCATTCGGGAAAAGCTAGCACGCGCTTTTCAGGTTCGGCAAAGCGCCTCAGCCCTGCACGCGCTGCAAGCCGGGCGCGGCCGTCTGCCGCGCCACCGCCCGCGCGCGCAGCGCCGCCAGCGCCCGCACCCGGCGCG
>CAYRCO010000317.1:0-3541 GCA_964422775.1 uncultured Rhodovibrio sp. | reverse complement strand
GCCTTCGAGCAGGTCGCTCTAAAACCGGCCGCCCACGCAACGCGACGGGTCGACAGGCCATGACCCAAGACGGCCATCGTGGGAAGATTCTGTTCCGTAGGAAGCGCTGAAACACGGTCTTCCAAGAAGGAGACGTCAAAAAGAAGACCCAATTCCCGCCGGCAGCGCCAAGGGGAACGAACGGCGGCCAGCGAGAATTGAGTCAAAGGGCCCGTCTTCCGCGCACACTAAAATGGCGGAAGGGAGGCTTCGTTGCACAACCGAGAAGTGTGAACGGTTGGGGGTGCTGGATAACGGGGCTACAGCACGGCCCGATGGCTGGGAGGGGGGCGAAGCCACCTGCAACGATGCCAAGTTATATCATATGTTAAGTGCGTATGTCCAGCCGCGATTGCGCTGGAGTGCTGTTGTCCGACCAGCAGGAAGCGACAGGCGCAAGGCCTGGCAGCGCACGCCCGGTCACGCGATGTCATAGCTGGGGCCATACAAGCCGCGCGTCCCGTCGATATAGTGAGGATACGGCTTTCCTGAGCATCTTGCCCGATGGCGGGGGCTGGCCCGTTCCCGCCGACTGCCCGGCCTACGAAGGGGGCCGTGTCAGCAACCACAGCGGTCAAGCCCGCCGCCTCTTCGGGCCGCGCTCACCCCGACCGCGCGCCGGCGTCGAGCAGCCCCGGCAGCAACGCCGGGATCTCGGTGAACGAGCTGACCACCGCGTCCGCCCCCAGGTCGGCGGCGGGCTGGGCGGTGTAGCCGTAGTCGACCAGGACGATCGGGATGCCGGCGGCGCGCGCGGCGTCCAGGTCGGTGATGCTGTCGCCGATCATGACCGCCCGGCCGGGGTCGCCGCCGGCGAGCTCGATCGTGCCGGTGAGGTGGCCGGCCTCGGGCTTGCGCACGTCGAAGCGGTCGCCGCCGGCCACCGCCGCGAAATAGGGGGCGAGCGCCAGATCGCGCAGGATCAGATCGCTCGGCGCCTGCGGCTTGTTGGTGCAGACCGCGAGCGTGTGCGCCTCGCCGCGCCAGCGGTCCAGCGTCTCGATCACGCCGTCGTAGGGGCGGCTGTGACTGGCGGGGTCGCGTTCGTAGATGTCCTTGAACGCCTGGATCAGTTCCGGCAGCTGCTGGCCGTCCGGCCGGCCGCCGGCGGCTTCCAGCCCCCATTCGACCAGCCGGCCGACGCCGCGGCCGACCAGCTTGCGCACCGTGCTCTCCGGCAGCCGGCCCAGGTCCTGGGTCGCCAGCAGCTGGTTCAGGGCACGCGCGAGGTCGGCGACGGTGTCGACCAGCGTCCCGTCGAGGTCGATCACGAGCGTCGCCGGCGCATCCAGACGGTCGGCGGGCGCGGGGGAGGAACGGTCGGACATCAGGGGGTCGGCACTCCCGGCTGGGCGATCTGGCGCCTTGGTGCGGTTGGTGCGGGCGCGGCGGGCGCGGGCGGCGGCCACGCGTTTGACACGGCCGGCCCGGCTTGCGCGCTCACAGCCCCGGCAAGACGTGGCGCAGTAGCCGGGATGCTAGCCTAACACGGGCGCAAGTGCATCCCGTGCGCGGCTCACATGAAACGAAAGGACGCAGCCATGAGACGTTTCGACCCGACAGCGGCGCCCCAGCGCATCGGCGCGGCGCTGCTGGCCGCGGCGATGATCGCGGGCACGGCTCTCCCGGCGGCCGCGGCCGGGGAGGGCGCTTCCGAGCGCGCGGACGGCAAGGCCGCGCAGACCCGGGACATGAGCGTTCAGGAAGCCTGGGCGAACGCCAAGGAAGACTGGCGCGAACTGCAGGCCGCGAGCGGCGACGCCTGGGGCGAGGCGCGCCAGGAGTTCCAGAAGTCCTGGAGCCGGCTGCAGAACTTGATGTCCGACTCCGACGGTGCGGCGCTGCCGCCGGACGAGCCGGCCGATCCGAAGCAGGGCGCCGGCACCGAGTAGGCCCGGCGCCGCTGCGGGTGACGGTCGACCGGGCGGGCCTTCTCTCTCTCTTTACTTTGGCCCACCCGGCCCGGTAGCCCCAGCCGGCCCCGTCGACACCGGCCCCGTCGAGAGCGGCCCAGTCGAGCTAACCCGGCGGGTCCGCTTGCGCGCGGCGGTGCAACATGATGAAACGAGGGTTGATTTGAAGCCGGCGCGCGCAGATGGCTAGCTCCGGCCGATCATCAGTCGGAGTTCCCGATTGAACCGCCCGCCCAATTGGCCGCGAAGTCGAGTGTCCGTGAGCGCCGAACAGACCCGATCCAGAACCGCGCGCGAGTCCGGCGACGCCCGGCCGCTGGGCGTGGTCGTGCTGGCCGCCGGGCAGGGCACGCGCATGCGCTCCAGCCGGCCGAAGGTGCTGCACGAAGTCGCCCACAAGGCGATGCTGCGCCACGTGCTGGACGCGGTGGAGCGCCTGCAGCCGGCGCGCTGCGTGGTCGTGGTCGGCCCCGACCAGGCCGCGGTCGCCGAGGCGGCCGCGCCGCACGCCGCCGCCGAGCAGACCGAGCGGCTGGGCACCGGCCACGCGGTGCTGGCGGCGCGCGCGGCGCTGGGCGATCTCGCCGCCGATCCGCAGGCCGAGGTGCTGGTCACCTGCGCCGACACCCCGCTGTTGACGGGCGAGACGCTGGCCGGCCTGCGCCGGGCCCGGGCGGCGCAGGACGCCGAACTCGCCGTGCTGGGCTTCCGGGCGGCCGATCCGGGCGCCTACGGCCGGCTGGTGCTGGACGGCGACGGGTTCCTGCAGCGGATCGTCGAGGCCAAGGACGCGCGCCCGGACGAGCTTGCGATCGACCGCTGCAACGCGGGCGTCCTGCTGGCGCGCGCCGACCTCTTGTTCGAGGCGCTGGCGCGGGTCACCAACGACAACGCCAAGGGCGAGTACTACCTGACCGACGTCGTCGCCATCGCGCGCGGCGACGGCGCCCGGATCGCGGTCGAGCTGGGCCCGGAATGTGAGATGCAGGGGGTCAACAGCCGCGCCGACCTGGCCGCGGCGGAGGCGCGGATGCAGACGCGCCTGCGCGCCCGGGCGCTCGAGCAGGGGGTCACGCTGGTCGCGCCCGAGACGGTGTTCCTGAGCCACGACACGGCGCTTAGCGCCGACGTCACGGTCGAGCCGCACGTGGTGTTCGCCCCCGGCGTGTCGGTCGCCGAGGGCGCGACGATCAAGGCGTTCAGCCATCTGGCGGGCGCGCGCGTCGGCGCGGGCGCGCAGGTTGGCCCCTACGCCCGGCTGCGCCCGGGCACGGTGCTGGGCGAAGGCAGCCGGGTCGGCAACTTCGTCGAGACCAAGAACGCCGAACTCGGTGCGGGCGCCAAGGCCAACCACCTGACCTACCTGGGCGACACGGTGGTGGGCGCGGCGGCCAACATCGGCGCGGGCACGATCACCTGCAACTACGACGGCGTGCTGAAGCACCGAACCGAGATCGGCGCGGGCGCGTTCATCGGCTCGAACAGCGCGCTGGTCGCCCCGGTCAAGGTGGGCGCGGGCGCGATCGTGGGCGCGGGCACGACCCTGACCCAGGACGTCGCGGACGACGCGCTCGCGCTCACGCGCGCCC
>CAYRCO010000316.1:0-3559 GCA_964422775.1 uncultured Rhodovibrio sp. | reverse complement strand
CGTCCAGGGTCAGCGACCCCTTCGGCTTCAGCGTGCCCGCGATCCAGCGCTTGCGTGCCTGGCGCGGCTCGACCTGGCTCGTGAACCAGGTGCAGCTGCCGCCGTCGGCCACCGCGCGCAGGGCATGCTCCGGCCGGCCCTGGGCGATCGCCATGTGGCAGCCGGCGGCGACCGCGATCCGCGCGGCGGCCAGCTTGGTGACCATCCCGCCGGAGGAGTAGCCGGGCAGGGCGTCGCCCGCCATCGCTTCGATCTCGGGGGTGATCTCGTCGACCCGCTCGATGAAGGTGGCATCGGCGTCGCGCTTGGGATCGCCGGAATAGAGGCCGTCGATGTCGGACAAGAGCACCAGCCCCTCGGCGTCGATCATCGCGGCGACGCGCGCGGCCAGGCGGTCGTTGTCGCCGAAACGGATCTCGCTGGTGGCGACCGTGTCGTTCTCGTTGATCACCGGCACCGCACCCAGGCGCAGCAGGGTCGCGATGGTCGAGCGGGCGTTCAGGTGGCGCCGGCGTTCCTCGGTGTCGGCGAGCGTGACCAGCACCTGGGAGACGCTCAGCTGATGCCGGGCGAGCGCTTCCTGGTAGGCGTGGGCGAGCTGGATCTGCCCGGTCGCCGCGGCCGCCTGCTTCTCCTCCAGCCGGATCGCCTTGCGGGTCAGGCCGAGCTGGCGCCGGCCAACCGCGATCGCCCCGGAGGAGACCAGCACGACCTCGGTCCCGCCCGCCACGAGATCGGCGACGTCGTCGGCGAGCGCGTTCAGCCAGGCGCGCTTGACCCGCCCGGTCGATTCCTCGACCAGCAGCGCCGACCCGATCTTGACCACCACGCGCTTCATCTGCCCGAGCGCGGGCAGTGCGCCGTCCGTGCGCGCGTCGGCGGCCGTCGCGGACTGTCCGTCGGCGGCCATCAGCGTCCCTCCCGGTCCGCGGCCAGCGGGTCGAACGGCTCTGCGGCAGCTTCCTCAGCGGCCTCGCGGTCGCGCTGGATGTAGCCGCGCAGGTCGGCCAGCAGGTCGGCAACCCCGGTGCCGGCGATGCCGGAGACCTTGTGCACCGGCCGGCCGGCGGCCTTGGCGAGCAGCTGGGCCTGCTCCTCGGCCAGGTCGTCCGGCAGGGCGTCGACCTTGTTGAGCGCGACCACTTCGGGCTTCGCCTCCAGGCCGCGGCCGTAGGCGTCGATCTCCTGGCGGATCTTCTGGTAGGCGGTCTCGGTATCCTCGGTGCCGTCGACCAGGTGCAAGAGCACGCTGCAGCGCTCGACGTGGCCCAGGAAGCGGTCGCCCAGGCCGCGGCCCTCGCTCGCGCCCTCGATCAGGCCGGGGACGTCGGCGATCACGAAGCGCTCGCCGTGCGCCTCCGCCACACCCAGGTTGGGCTGCAGGGTGGTGAAGGGGTAGTCCGCCACTTTCGGCCGGGCGCGCGAGGCCGCCGACAGGAAGGTCGACTTGCCGGCGTTGGGCAGGCCCACCAGCCCGACGTCGGCGATCAGCTTGAGCCTGAGCCAGACCCAGCGCTCCTCGCCCGGCCAGCCGTCGTCGGCGCGGCGCGGGGCCTGGTTCACGGACGACTTGTAGCGGACGTTGCCGAAGCCGCCGTCGCCGCCGCGGCACAGCACCACCCGCTCGCCGTCGGCCTGCAGGTCGGCCAGCAGCGTCTCCTTGTCGTCGGCCAGGATCTGGGTGCCGACCGGCACCTCGATCAGCGCGTCCTTGCCGTTGGCGCCGGTCTGGTTCTTGCCGCTGCCGTGGTGGCCGCGCTCGGCCTTGACGTGCTGGTGGTAGCGGAAGTCGATCAGGGTGTTGAGGTCGCCCTTGGCGACCAGCACGACGTCGCCGCCGCGCCCGCCGTCGCCGCCGTCCGGGCCGCCGAACTCGATGTACTTCTCGCGCCGGAACGACATGCAGCCGTTCCCGCCGTCGCCGGCCTTGGTGTAGATCTTCGCTTCGTCGAGGAATTTCATCTAACGACACCCGTCGGCTCGAAATCCCCTCTCCCTCGAGGGGAGAGGGAGGGGCCCGCGCGCTGACAAGCGCGTGGGAGGGTGAGGGTGAGACTCCCGGGCTTCTCCAAGGAGTCCCACCCTCACCCTGGCCCTCTCCCCTCAAGGGAGAGGGGACCCGCTGCCTTGCCCGTTTTCACGTGGCGACGCTGAGGCGCGTTCGCCAGAGCGCCGACACCCCTTGCGCACAAACACGAAAACGGGGGAATGGCTAGCCATTCCCCCGTCTCGCTCGTCGCTGTCGACGCGCGGGTTCGCGCGTTTCGATCCGCGCGTCTTACTCCGCCGCGTCGGCGGTCGGCGGCACCACGGAGATCAGGGTGCGCCCGCCGGTGGTCTTGCGGAACTTCACCTGACCTTCGGTCTTGGCGAAGATCGTGTAGTCCTTGCCCATGCCGACGTTCTCGCCCGGATGCCAGCGCGTGCCGCGCTGCCGGATCAGGATGTTGCCCGGAATCACGTGCTCGCCGCCGAACTTCTTGACGCCGAGCCTTTTGCCGATCGTATCGCGGCCGTTCTTGGTACTGCCGCCAGCCTTCTTGTGCGCCATGACCCGTTACTCCTCGCTCTGCTTCGACTGACCGCCGCTCTTGCTGCCGCCGCTCTTCGACTGCCCGGAGCTCTTCGATTGCCCGGACTTGGCCGAGGCGCTCTTGGACGCGCCGCTCTTGCTTTGACCCTTGGCCTGGCTGCCGCCCGACTCCGACTTCCCCGACTCGGCTTTCGCGGAGCCCGACTTGGCGGTCTTGGACTGCGTGCGCTGCTTGGTCGTGGCGGACGACTTCTGCTTCGACTGCTCGGTCGTGGCCGACTGGGTCGCCTGCTTCTGGCTCTTCGCCTGGGACTTCTGCCCGGCCTGCTTGGCCTTGGTGGCGTCGCCCTCGCCAGCGGTCTTGCCGCCGACCTCGATGTCGGTCACGCGCAGCAGGGTGTAGCGCTGGCGGTGGCCGTTGCAGCGGCGGAAGTTCTTCCGGCGCTTCTTCTTGAAGATGCGGATCGTGCGGTTCTTGTCCTGATCCACGACCTCCGCGGAGACGCTGGCGCCGTCCAGCTGGGGCGCGCCGACCTGCGGGGCGCCGTCGCCGCCGACCATCCGCACGTCGTCGAGCTTCACGCTCTCCCCAACCTCGGCCGGGAGCTTCTCGACCTTCACAACGTCGTGCTTGGCGACCTTGTACTGCTTTCCGCCGGTCTGAATGACTGCAAACATCTGCTCGTCTCGGTCTTGTTTGACGTCTTCCGTGTTAGCAGAAGCGCCGGTTTGGTGGACGGGTCCATCTGGCCGTGGTTTGCCGGCGCGCCCGATGAAGCCTTTTCCGGCCGCGACCTCCGGGTCTCACAGACGCGAACGCGGCGCGAACATCTTACGAGCCCCGACGAGAGGGCGCGTTCAAGACGGCGCCGGCTGGATGCGCACCTGGAACACGAAGGCGGCCGGTTGAGAAAACGGCGGCGCACCGTCGTCGTTCGCCGCGGCCGCGGCGCCCGGAAGGCGCGCCCCGCGACGGACGTGCGCGCGGACTATAACGACGCGCGGAACGGTGTCAACACGATGCAG
>CAYRCO010000315.1:0-3589 GCA_964422775.1 uncultured Rhodovibrio sp. | reverse complement strand
CTGCGCCAGCGGCACCGCGCGCACGGCATCGACGTGCACCCCGGCCGGCCCGCCCTGCGCCAGCGCCGGCGGCGCCCACGGCAGGGCGAGCGCGAGGCCGATCAACGCGCCCAGGATGAGCGCGCGCGCGGTCTGGTGCCGCGGCCGAAACGCAACGAATCTTCGAAGCAGGGGACGTCTCCCACGTTAAAGCGCGGCTGGGCGCCACAGGGCACGACAAGGCCGAGCGGCCGGCGCAAAACCGATAGATAGCGCAGTCTATAATAAAAGCAATTTTGAACCTATTACGGATTGGCGACACTGCCGCGCGTTGACATCGACCCGGCGGTACGCTCGGCTTACGCTTGCGAGAATGCGTAGCCGCTGCACGGCGCGGGCCACGCCTTAGCCGCGTGCGTGGCGCGTGCGCGACAATCGAGAGCTTGTGCGCGGCTGCGGCCAGGCGGCGAGCACACAATAGCCGCGGGGCAGCAGGCACCCGCGGGCGACCGACGCCGGATGGGGAGGCGACAGGGCACACGCGATGACCACACGTCTGTACTGGCACACCGACTGCTTCAACCACGATCCGGGCCGGATGCACCCGGAGCACCCCTCGCGCCTGAAGGCCGTCCTGAAGGCGCTGGAGGGCGAGGCGTTCGCCGATCTCGACCGGCACGAATGCCCGATGGGCACGACCGAGCAGATCGCCCGCGTGCATCCGCAAAAGTACATCGACAACATGCAGGCCCTGATCCCGGAAGAGGGCATGGCGCCGATCGACGCCGACACCAACGTCTCGCCCGGCTCCTGGGACGCGGCGTTGCGGGCGGTGGGCGGCGTCTGCGCGGCCGTCGACGCGGTCGTCCAGGGCGACTGCGACAACGCCTTCTGCGCGGTCCGCCCGCCCGGTCACCACGCCGAGCGCGCGCGCTCGATGGGCTTCTGCCTGTTCTCCAACGTCGCGATCGGCGCGCTGCACGCCCGCGCGGTGCACAGCCAGCACCGGATCGCGGTGGTCGATTTCGACGTCCACCACGGCAACGGCACCCAGGACATCTTCTGGGACGACCCGGACCTGTGGCTGGCCTCGACCCACCAGTGGGGGATCTACCCCGGCACCGGCAAGGCGGGCGACCGCGGCTGCGCCAACAACATCGTCAACGCGCCCTTGCCGGCGATGACAGGCTCCGAGGGCTTCCGGCAGGCGTGTTCCGACATCGTGCTGCCGCAGCTCGCCAAGTTCCAGCCGGACCTGATCCTGATCTCGGCCGGCTTCGACGCCCACGTGAAGGACCCGCTGGCCGCGCTCTGCCTGGAGGAGGACGACTTCACCTGGATCACCGAGCAGATCATGAAGGTCGCCCGCTCGGCCAACGGCGGCAAGATCGTCTCGGTGATGGAAGGCGGCTACGAGCCCGAGTCCATGGCCGCCAGCGCGGCGGCGCACGTCAAGGCGCTGATGGCGGGGTAGGGCGGTTCGCAGGTAGCCCTGTTGTCGCCCGTAGGGTGGGTTCGCCGCGCAAGCGGCAACCCACCGTCCGGTGTTTGCGGCGCGACCGCCGTTCGGTGGGTTGCTTCGCGAACCCACCCTACATGCCCCGCACATCGCCGCTAGCCCGCGCGCTTGCCGCTGGCGGGGCGCGGGTCTACAGTCCGCGCGCGTTATTTCGGGCGGCCCGGCGGTCCCCGGGTCATCGAAGAGCCGACCAAGCCAGCTGGAGTGAGCGAAGCGAACGCCATGGCGGATCAGTCCAAGCAGTCCGGCGGCGAACAGGCCGCGTCCCCCCAGAACGCGCCGTCCGACGTCCAGCAGATGAGCTTCGAGGACGCGCTCGCCGAGCTCAAGCAGATCGTCGAGCGCCTGGAGAAGGGCGAGGGCAAGCTCGACGAAGCGATCCAGGCCTACGAGCGTGGCGCCCATCTGAAGCGTCACTGCGAACAGAAGCTGAAGGAGGCCGAGGCCAAGATCGAAAAGATCCGGGTCTCAGGTTCCGGTGGGGGTTCCGGCTCCGACGGCAGCGGCGGCGAGGTGTCGACCGAGCCGCTGGACGTCGAGTAGGCGCGCCCGGCCGTGACCGATCTCAACGAAGCGCTCAAAAGCACCGCGGCGGCCGTCACCCGCCAGCTGGACGAGCTGCTGCCCCAGACCGGCGGGCCGCGCGGGCGCGTGGTCGAGGCGATGCGCTACGCCTGTCTGGGCGGCGGCAAGCGCCTGCGGCCGTTCCTGACGGTCGCCAGCGCCCGGCTGTTCGACGTGCGCGATCCGCGCGCGCTGCGCGTCGCCGCGGCCGTGGAGATGGTGCACTGCTATTCCCTGGTGCACGACGACCTGCCGGCGATGGACGACAGCGACCTGCGCCGCGGCCAGCCGACGGTCCACCGCAAGTTCGACGACGCGACCGCGATCCTGGCGGGCGACGGTCTGCTGACCGAAGCCTTCGCCATCCTGAGCGAACCCGCGACCCACAAGGACGCCCAGATCCGCGGCGAGCTGACCCGCGGGCTCGCCGAAGCGGCGGGCGCGCGCGGCATGGTCGGCGGCCAGCAGGTCGACATGTCGGACGAGCGCGACGATCTCGACCTGGACGGCATCACCGATCTGCAGCGGATGAAGACCGGCGCGCTGATCGAGTTCGCCTGCGAGGCGGGCGCGATCCTGGGCAGCGCCGATACCGAATCCCGGGCCGCGCTGCGCGGCTACGCCCGCGACCTGGGGCTGGCGTTCCAGATCGCCGACGACCTGCTGGACGTCGAGGCGTCGGCCGAGCAGGCCGGCAAGCCGACCGGCCAGGACGCCGCCGCCGGCAAGGCGACCTTCGTCGGCCTGATGGGCCAGAAACGCGCCCGCATCCGGGCGGAGGAACTGGTCGATTCCGCCTGCGGCCACCTGGACCGCTTCGGCGATAAGGCCGATTTGCTGCGGCACACGGCGCAGTTTGTGGTCAACCGGCAGTCATAGCCTTAGGTCAGACGGCGGGGCGCGGGTGAGAACGCGCCCGTATCGCCCGTTCGCGAGGGAGAGCTTGTTTGCGTAACGATACCAAGACCCCGCTGCTCGACACCATCCAGGAGACCGCGGACCTGCGACGTCTGAACGACGGCCAGCTGCGCCAACTGGCCGACGAGCTGCGCCTGGACACGATCGACAAGGTCGCCGAGACCGGCGGCCACCTTGGCGCCGGCCTGGGCGTGGTCGAGCTGACGACCGCGATCCACTACGTCTTTGAAACGCCGGCCGACAAGCTGATCTGGGACGTCTCCCACCAGTGCTACCCGCACAAGATCCTGACCGGCCGGCGCGATCGCATGACCACCCTGCGCCAGGGCGGCGGCCTATCCGGCTTCACCAGCCGGGCGGAGAGCGATTACGATCCGTTCGGCGCGGCGCACTCCTCGACCTCGATCTCGGCGGGGCTCGGCTACGCGGTGGCACGCGACCGCAAGGGGCACGACAACCACGTGGTCGCGGTGATCGGCGACGGCGCGATGTCGGCCGGCATGGCCTACGAGGCGATGAACAACGCCGGCGCCATGAACAGCCGGCTGATCGTCATCCTGAACGACAACGACATGTCGATCGCCCCGCCGGTGGGCGCGATGAGCGCGT
>CAYRCO010000314.1:0-3655 GCA_964422775.1 uncultured Rhodovibrio sp. | reverse complement strand
GCAGGGTGAAATCATTAATGGTTAACCTACCAGAACCGTCGTCCGGAAAGCTGGGTTCATGGCGGCCTTGAGACGCTTGCGCTTGAGGGAGAGCTTGGTGGGTTCGCGCCGGAGCAGGTTCAGAACAGCGCGGCGGACCGTGGCGAGATTGCGCGCGGAGTGATCCTTTCGGATCCGACTTTCGTCCTCTCGGAACGCCACGTCGAGAGACCAGTGGAGGTTCGATACTCCAGTGGGCGCGTGCCGCGGCAGCAAGGCGGATAGGATCGGGCGGCAGCGAGGAGATGTAGAACCGCGTCTCGGTCGTGGTCTGCCCGGTTATCTTGTTCGTGCGATGGTTGGTGACGGCGGCGATGCTCGAGAGGCCCATCCATTCGGGATGACGCTGAGTGAGCCAGGCCGCATCGGCGGCGCGAACGGTCCGCTCCTCGATCCGGCCATGGCCGCTGAGTGTCTCCTTGTGGCACGGACAACCGGCCGTGAGAGCAGGATCGTCGAAGAACAGGGCGGTGTCGGTTTTCAGCGCGCCCTGATTGCCTTTCAACGCCAAGACGTAGTCGGCTTTCTTGGCGATGATCCTGGCGGCAATCTCCTTTTGCGTGCCCATCGCATCGATCGTGACGATCGCGCCTTCAAGAGCAAGCATGTCCAGAAGATCGGGAATGGCGGTGATCTCGTTGCTTTTGCCGTCCACCGCCCGCTGCGCCAGAATGAGGCCCGCGTCATGGGCGAAGGCAGAGACGAGGTGCAGCGCCCCTTTGCCGCTGGCATCCTGCTTTGAGCCGCGTACGGTCTTACCATCGACGGCGACGACACCGCGAACACGCTCGGCCAAACTCGCCGTCCAGCCGGCGAACGCCTCCTCCAGCCCCCGCGGATCCAGGCGTGCCAAGGTCCGCCGCAGGGTCTGCGCCGGCGCGACCCCGCGCTTGAAGGGCAGAAAGAGCCTTAGCCAGTCGAGAAAATTCGTGCAGGTATCTTCAATCTCATCGAAGTCTTCCGCCCGGCACAACGAGCCCACGAGAACGCTCAACAGCACCTCGTCTAGCGGGTAGACCACCATTCCCGGAACCCGAGGGTCTTCGATATCGCTCGTGTGGTCGAGAAAGCTCACGCTCATGGCCGGTCCTCCTTGTGTCCCGGCCATAAGAATCTGTTTCGCCCGGTGACGCATTAACGATTTATGATTCCGCCCTGCCGGCGGCGCACGTCCCCTTGCGTCCGCGCTCGGCGTTGCCTATAACCCCGGCCAATCGCGCGAGCAGGAGCAGCTGAGAGATGAAGAAAGACATCCACCCCGACTACCACGAGATCACGGTCGTGATGACCGACGGCAGCGAGTTCAAGACCCGCTCCACCTACGGCAAGGCGGGGGACTCGCTGCGCCTGGAGATCGATCCCAAGACGCACTCCGCCTGGACCGGCGTCCACCGCGTCGCCACCCAGGGCGGCCAGATGCAGAAGTTCAGCGAGCGCTTCGGCAACCTGGGCAACCTGTCCGGCAAGAAGCGCGGCTAACCGCCGGCAGGCGCGCGACGCCGGCGCCCTCAAGCGAACGACGCAGCAAGGGGCATCCGAACAGGGGTTCGGGTGCCCTTTTTGCGTTTTTGGCGATCGGGAGGCCGTTGGCCCAGATGCGGCCGGCCGCGCCGGCGGATTGCTCTGCCGCCAGCGGAGCGTATGTTCGCGGCTGCGGCGATAGCCGTCAGCGATCCTTCGAGACGGGCCTGCGGGCCTCCTGAGGATGAAGTTAGTGGTTTTACAATAAGATAGCGGCTTCATGCTCAGGAGCTTTGCGCAGCAAAGCGCCTCCAAGCATCCGCTAGGGCCCTTTCCGGCTGCTTGTGAGAGAGGCGCCCCAATAATCAGGGGAGCTCAGCGTCACGCCCGGCCGAACGCCCTCACGCCCGACCGGCGGGCTCCAGCATCATGTCCAGGCGCTGGATGCGCTCGTAGAGACTGCGCGAGCGGGCCAGCAGGTCGGCCAGGCGCGCCGGCAAATACGCGGGATCGATCGCCGGCTCGGCGAGGCAGGTCTCCTGGCCGCCCAGACGGTTGTCCGGCGCGGCCGCCTGCTCGCGGTCGATCTCGCCGTCGTTGACCGCGCGCTGCAGCATCAGCCAGGCCATCACCTGGGTCATCCGCGCGGTCACGCGCATCTCCTCACAGCTGGCGACCAGCTGGGTGTCGTGGTCGAGCGCCGCCTTGTCGGCGGGCGCCTGGCTCGCGATGTAGTCGCGCACCTCGCGGGTGAGCGCCAGCGCCTCGTCGTAGGTGCGCATGATGAGCGCGCCGGTCTCAACGATATTGCTCGCGCTGTCGCTCTGGGGGGTCCCGTTGCCAGGCACTGATCGGCCGTCCGGCTGTGGTTGGAGGGAAGGCGCCTGGAGCCGGGCCGCGGACCCGCGAGCCGGCGCGCGCGGCGCAGTGTGCCCGCGCCAAGCTTAACAAGCCGTTGGCAACATGCCGACGCGAAATTCGCCCGCGGCCGGGGCGGCCGCCCTCTTGAACCCCGCCCCGGCCTCCCCAGCTATAGATCGCTTCGGGCCCGCGTAAGGTACGGCGGGCACGGCACACAGGTCCGGACGCCGATCGACGGGTCCGGCCGCCGGGCACGACCACGCCAGGACCCGGAAGCGCACACCCCGCGGCCTCTCGACCCCTATTGGGTGGGCGGCCGCACGGTCCGTATCGCTTGGATGAAGAAGGATATGGTTGCCATGCGTACCTACGACTTCAGCCCCCTGCTGCGCTCCGCCGTCGGCTTCGACCGGATGGCGCAGATGATGGACAGCCTCGCCCGCGGCGAGGAGACCGGCTATCCGCCCTACAACATCGAGAAGTTGGGCGAGGACGCCTACCGCATCACCATGGCCGTCGCCGGCTTCGGCGAGGACGAGCTGGAGATCACCACCAAGGACACCACCCTGGTCGTCGCCGGCAAGGCGAAGGAGGCCGAGGGCGAGGCCACCTTCCTGCACCGCGGCATCGCCCGGCGGGCGTTCGAGCGGCGCTTCGCGCTTGCCGAGCACATCAAGGTGACCGGCGCGCACCTGGAAAACGGCCTGCTGCACGTCGAGCTGGTCCGCGAGGTGCCGGAGGCGAAGAAGCCCCGCACCATCGAGATCCAGCGCGGCACCCCGGCGCAGCCGAAGGTGATCGAGAGCCAGGCCGCCTAAGCCACGCCGGCTGAGCCCGCAGACCCGCCGGCCGGGGCACCGCCCCGGCCGGCGATTTTATGTGCGTACGGGCTTGGCGGCTTGGCCTAGCCGACTTGCAGCTTCGCCAGCGCCGCGCGGATGCCCTCGGGGATGGCGATGGCCGTGGTCATGTCGCCGCGGGGGACGAAGACGTGGACGAACCGCCCCTCCGCGGCGGCCTCGTCCCGGCCGGCCTTGAACAGGCCGATCTCGTAGGTGACCGACCGGCCGCCCAGGCGCGCCACCCGCAGGCCGGCCTCGACGTCTTCCGGGAAGGCGAAGGCGGCGCGGTAGCGGCAGCTGCTTTCCGCGCACACCCCGATCACCTCGCCGTTCCAGGGGTCGAGCCCGCCTTCGTGGATCAGGAAGCGGTTAATCACCGTATCGAAGTAGGAGTAGTAGACCACGTTGTTCACGTGGCCGTAGATGTCGTTGTCCATCCAGCGGGTCGGGAT
>CAYRCO010000313.1:0-3665 GCA_964422775.1 uncultured Rhodovibrio sp. | reverse complement strand
GGCGACAAGGACTGGGCCGCCATCGGCCTCGGCCCCACCCAAGACGCCGGCCGCGCCCCCGACGATGGGTAGAGTCTCTTTTGGAAAGGGGACACCACCAAGACACAAAGACACCAAGAGGCCCGTAAAGGCATCGCCAAATGCTTACAAGGCAATACGTTGGATGCCATCCTTGATGACCGGCACGTTGAAATTGATGAGCAGGCCCAGGCGGTGACCGGTGAGTTTTAGGTAAGTCAGCAACTGGGCGCGGTGGACAGGAAGGATTGCCTCAACCGCCTTCAACTCGACCACGACGCGGCTACCCACCAACACGTCGATCCGCAGATCGCTGTCGAGCTTGACGCCGTCGTAATAGATCGGAACTGCCAGCTGTCTGACACACTCGATCTGAGCCTTTTCAAGCTCGTAAACGAGACACCGTTCGTAAACCTGCTCCAACAGACCTGGGCCAAGGCCGCGGTGTACCTTGAGCGCGCTGTCAACACACGCGCGAGCTAGCTGATCCGTCTCCGCCGGTATCTGCTTCACATCCTAACCCTCGTTGGGGACGTGTCGGGCAATCCAGACCGAGGCCCACCCTCTTAGTGTCTTGGTGTCTTGGTGGTAAACCTCCATCTCAACGCCGGCCGAAGAGTTTTTCGATGTCGGTGAGGCCGAGTTCGATGTAGGTCGGGCGGCCGTGGTTGCATTGGCCGCTTTTGGGCGTGGCTTCCATTTGGCGGAGCAGGGCGTTCATTTCGTCGATATTGAGCCGGCGGCCGGCGCGGACCGAACCGTGACAGGCCATGCGCGAACAGACGCTGTGCAGCCGGTCCTCCAGCGACAGCGTGTCATCGCTCTCCGCGAGTTCGTCGGCAAGATCGCGGACGAGGCCCTGCACGTCGACCTCGCCCAACAGCGCCGGCACTTCGCGGACCACCAGCGCGCCGCCGCCGAACGCCTCGATGGTCAGGCCCAGGCGCTGCAATTCCACCGCCCGGTCGGCGACCCGCCCGGCCGCGCGTTCCTCCAGCTCAACCACCTCCGGGATCAGCAGCCCCTGGCGGGCGACCCCGCGCTCGGCCAGTTCGGCCTTCATGCGTTCGTAGACCAGCCGTTCGTGCGCGGCGTGCTGGTCGACCAGCACCAGCCCGCGCGCGCTCTGGGCGACGATGTAATTCTCGTGCAGCTGCGCGCGCGCCGCCCCCAGCGGGTGGTCGGCCGCGGGCGGCTCCGACTCTCCGGCGGGCGCATCCGCGCGCGCGGACGGGCCGGCGCCCATCTCCGGCAGCGGGGCGTGGTAGGCTTCCGCCGCCTCCCGCAGGCCGGCGGAGGCGTACGCCGGCTGGCCCTGGCTGTACGCGCCGTTCCAGCGCGCCGATCCGGCGCCGCCCCCGTACGCGTACGCCCCGCCGCCTGCACCTCCGCCGCCCGCAGCTCCGCCGCCGTACGGCGCGGCCGGCCCGCCCTCCGGCCGGAACGCGCCCAGCGCCTGCTCGGCAACGCTGCCGGAAGCCCGGTGCCCGGCCTCGGCCAGCTGATGGCGGATCGCCGAGACGATCAGGCCGCGCACCAGACCGGGCTCGCGAAAGCGTACTTCGGCCTTGGCCGGGTGGACGTTGACGTCGACCTCCGCGGCCGGAAGTTCCAGGAACAGGGCCGCCATCGGGTGGCGGTCACGCGCGAGCACGTCCTGGTAGGCGCCGCGCAGCGCGCCCTGCAGCAGCCGGTCCTTGACCGGCCGGCCGTTGACGAACAGGAACTGGCTCTGCGCGTTCGCCTTGTTCAGGGTCGGCAGCCCGGCGTAGCCGGTGAGCCGCAGGCCCTCGCGCTCCGCGACGATCGCCATGGCGTTGTCGGCGAACGCCTTGCCCATCACCGCCGACAGACGCGCCAGGCGGGCGTCGAACAGGTCGTCGCCATGGGCCGGCGCGTAGCGCAGCACCTGCCGTTCGCCGTCGCTTAGGGTGAAGCCGACCTGCGGGTGCGCCATCGCCAAGCGCTGCAGTGTGTCCTGTACGTGCCCGAGTTCGGTCTTGGGCTGCTTCAGGAACTTGAGCCGCGCCGGGGTGGCGTAGAACAGGTCGCGCACCTCGACCCGCGTGCCCTTGGGCAGGCGCGCGGGCTCCACCGGGCCGGCCGCGCCCGCCTCGACCCGGACCTGCCAGGCCGCGTCGGCGTCCGCGGCGCGGCTCGCCAGGGTCAGGCGCGAGACCGCGCCGATCGACGGCAGCGCCTCCCCGCGAAAGCCGAGCGAGCCGATGTTGACCAGATCGTCGCCGGCGAGCTTGGAGGTGCAGTGCCGGTCGATCGCCAACTGCAGCTCGTCGGGCGTCATGCCGTGACCGTCGTCGGCGACCAGGATCAGCGCCCGGCCGCCGTCGCGCAGGCTGACGTCGATCTGCCGCGCGCCCGCGTCCAGGCTGTTCTCGACCAGCTCCTTCACCGCCGACGCGGGGCGTTCGACCACCTCGCCGGCGGCGATTCGGTTGATCAGGCCGTCGGGCAGCCGGCGCAGCATCGTCGCCACGGTCGCCCTATCCCTTGAGTTCGCGCATGAACGATTTGGTGCGCTGCTTGCCGTCCTCGACCGCCGGCTGGTCGTAGGCATCCACGCCCAACAGATCGGCGGCGACGGCCGTCTCCAGCATGAAATGCTGGAACAGCGCGCCCAAGCGGTAGGCGTCCAGTGCCTCCAGGTCGATGGTGCGCACCGGTCGGCCGTGCGCCAGCAGCGAATCGCGGGTCGCCCGCGCCTCCGCGTCGAACAGCTGGCCCATCGTCGCGTCCGCAAGATAATCCGCGCCCGGCACCAAGTAAGGATCGACCGCCGGTCCCTGGTCGCCGGCCGGCACGTTCACCAGGGTGAACAGCTTGTCCGCCGGCCCGTCGAGGTAGAGCTGCAGCTGGCTGTGCTGGTCGACCGTGCCGATCGCGTCGATCGGGGTCGTGCCGTTGCCCTGCTTGCCCAGGCTTTCCGCCCACAGCTGCCGATACCAGCGGGCGAACCAGAACAGCCGGTCGCAGTAGGGCATCAGGACCGACTGGGTCACCCCGGCTTCGCGCGCGAGCGCGACCTGCACCGCAGCCCCGCGCGCGGGCGCCGATTGCGCGGGATCGTCGGCATCGAGCGCGGCCGCGTTGACGGCGGCCGCCCCGGCACGCAGCTCGGCCACGTCCAGGCCCAGCAGCATCGCCGGCAGCGCGGCCGTCGAGAGCACCGAGAAGCGACCCCCCAGCCCCGGATCGTGGTCGAGCACGGCCAACCCGTGGTCGGCCGCGATCCGGCCCAGCGGGCTCTCCCGGTCCTCGGTCATCACGGCGACGTGCTGGGACAGGTGCGAATCGCCGTTCGCCGCGCCCAGCCAGGCCATCACGATGGCCAGTTGGCACAGCGTCTCGGCCGTGCCGCCGGACTTGGAGATCGCCAGCACGCCGGTCTTGGCCGGATCCAGCCGGCCGGCCATGGCGTGGAAGGTGTCGGGATCGACGTTGTCCAGGAAGCGCACCTCGGGCGATCCGTGCGGCGGGCCGAAGCCGCGCTGGGCCAAGGCGGCGACCGCCTGCCCGCCGAGCGACGAACCGCCGGTGCCAAGCACCAGGACGGTGTCGAAGCCGGTCGTGAAGTGCCGCGCCAGCCGCTCGACGGCCGGAAGATCGTCGCTGCGCCGCGGCAGGTCGAC
>CAYRCO010000312.1:0-3666 GCA_964422775.1 uncultured Rhodovibrio sp. | reverse complement strand
GGGTTTTCACACCCTTGAGACTGGGGTCGCCGCCAATCTTTTGGAGTCCTAAAAACGATAAAAGTGAGTAACCTGGGACAAGGTGAGCGGGCGTGACGCAGGTGTCGCACGCACTGGTGTCGCAGGGCGCATCGCGGCGGTCCCTGCGCGGCCTTGCATTCGCCGGCCCGCTTCCGGCATCTGGCATGCGATGACAGAACCCACGCACGCGTCCGACATCCGCGAGGAGTCCATGGCCAACGCCGCCGGCGGGTCCGAACCGGTCTGGCTGTTCGACCTGGACAACACCCTCTACCCCTACGCCTGCCGGCTGTTCGACCAGGTCGACCGGCGGATGGGGGAGTTCGTCGCCGGTTACCTGGGGCTCGACGCGGTCGAGGCGCGGGCGGTGCAGAAGCGCTACCTGCGCGAATACGGCACCACATTGACCGGGCTGATGCAGGTCCACGGCCTGAACCCGGAGCGCTACCTCGCCTACGTCCACGCGATCGACCTGTCGCCGGTCGAACCGGCACCGCAGCTGGACGCGGCGCTGCACCGCCTGCCCGGGCGCAAGCTGATCTACACCAACGCCAACACCGGCCACGCGGACGCGGTGCTGACCAAGCTCGGCATCGCCCACCACTTCGAGGCGGTGTTCGACATCGTCGCCGCGCGCTTCACGCCCAAGCCGCATCGGGAGCCGTTCGACCGGCTGTTGCGCCAGCACGGCGTGGCGCCCGCGGGCACGGTGTTCTTCGACGACATGCCGCGCAACCTGGCCCCGGCCGCGGACCTCGGCATGACCACCGTGTGGGTGGAAAGCGACAGCGAGTGGGCGCGCCTGGAATACACCGGCGAGGAAGCGTTCGTGCACCACCGCACCCGCGACCTTGCGGGCTGGCTGGAGGCCTGCGCCGGCCGGGCGCCGGGAGAGATCGCGAAAGCTTGACCGGCCTGGGTCGCTGACGCATCGTCCGCGCGGTTTTCGATCCCCGGCGCGGCCCGCCTCAGACGCGGGCACGCGGCCGCACCAGGGTGCCAGCCAGCCAACCCGACATCCCGACGCCTCAGCCACGGAGCTTAGAGCCGCCATGAACCGCGAAGACCTGCAGCAGGCGATCGACCAGGCCTGGGAGCAGCGCGGCGAAATCTCGCCGGAAACCACGGGTGTGACCCGCGATGCGGTCGAACTCGCGCTGGACGGGCTGGATTCCGGCACCTACCGGGTCGCCGAGAAGGTCGACGGCGAATGGGTCGTGCACCAGTGGCTGAAGAAGGCGGTGCTGCTGTCCTTCCGCCTGTACCCGAACAAGACCATCCTGGGCGGGCCCAAGGATCAGGCGTTCGGCGAGGCGGCCTGGTTCGACAAGGTGCCGAGCAAGTTCGCCGACTGGACCGACAAGCACTTCAACGAGGCGGGCTTCCGTGCGGTCCCGGGCTCGATCGTCCGGCGCACCGCGTTCATCGCGCCCAACGTCGTCTTGATGCCGAGCTTCGTGAACGTGGGCGCGCGGGTGGACAGCGGCACCATGGTCGACACCTGGGCCACCGTCGGGTCCTGCGCCCAGATCGGGCAGAACGTGCACCTCTCGGGGGGTGCGGGCATCGGCGGCGTGCTGGAGCCGCTGCAGGCGAACCCGGTGATCGTCGAGGACAACTGCTTCATCGGCGCCCGCGCCGAGGTCGCCGAGGGCGTGATCGTCGAGGAGGGCTCGGTGCTCTCGATGGGCGTCTACATCGGCCAGTCGACCAAGATCATCGACCGCGAGACCGGCGAGATCCACCGCGGGCGCGTGCCCAGCTATTCGGTGGTGGTGCCGGGCACGATGCCGGGCAAAAACCTGCCCGACGGGTCGCCCGGGCCGGGGCTGTACTGCGCGGTGATCGTCAAGCGGGTCGACCAGCAGACCCGCGACAAGGTCTCGATCAACGAGTTGCTGCGCACCTAAGACCGCCCCACCTACCTCGTTATGACCCAGCCGCTCGACCCGGTCGCCTGTGCGCAGGACCTAATCCGCTGCGAAAGCGTAACGCCGGCCGACGGCGGCGCGCTGGACACGCTGCAGGACATGCTGGCGCGGCTGGGCTTCGAGTGCTGGCGCCTGCCCTTCCAGGAGGAGGGTACGGAACGCGTCGACAACCTCTACGCCGAACGCCGCGGCCCATCGCCCAACGTCTGTTTCGCCGGCCACACCGACGTCGTGCCGACCGGCGATCCCGAAGCCTGGCGTGTGCCGCCGTTTTCGGGCGAAGTCGTCGACGGCCAGCTGATCGGCCGCGGCGCGGTCGACATGAAGGGCGCGATCGCCGCCTGGGTGGCCGCCGTCTCCCGGATTCCGATGGAGGCCGGCACGCTGTCGCTGCTGATCACCGGCGACGAGGAAGGCCCGTCGGTCAACGGCACGCGCAAGGTGCTGCACTGGCTGGCCGACCAGGGCATCGAGCTTGGCTGCTGCGTGGTCGGTGAGCCGACCAGCGGGACGCGCCTGGGCGACACGGTCAAGATCGGCCGGCGCGGCAGCCTGAACGCGACCATCGCGGTCTACGGCACGCAGGGCCACACCGCCTATCCCCAGCACGCCGACAATCCCGTGCACCGGCTGGCGGCCGCGCTGAACGCCCTTGCGCACGAGCCGTTCGATCAGGGCACCGAGCATTTCGAACCGACCCGCCTGCAGGTCACCAGCGTCGACGTCGGCAACCCGGCGACCAACGTGATCCCGGCCTACGTCACGGCGAACCTGAACGTCCGCTTCAACGACCTCTGGGATTCCTTCGCCATCGAGCGTTGGATCCAGGAGCGGCTGGACCGGCATTGCCCGCGCAATTCGCTCGCCGTGCGGGTCTCGGGGGAATCCTTCCTGTCCGCGCCCGGGCGGCTGTCGGACGCCCTGGCCGGCGCCTGCCACGAGGTGCTGGGGGCGGCCCCGGAGCTCGGCACCGGCGGCGGCACTTCGGACGCGCGCTTCATCAAGGACGCCTGCCCGGTCGCGGAACTGGGGCTGAAGAATGCGACCGCCCATCAGGTGGACGAGCACACCAGCGTCGAGGATCTCGCCAGCCTGACGGACGTCTACGAGGCGGCGCTGAAGCGCCTGCTTCAGGCGGGCTGAGCGATGCTGCCGACCCCGCCCGCCCAAGAAACGTTGTCCGGCATCTATGGCGCCTGGCGGCTGCTGCGCCGCGATCCCCAGCAGGCCGAGGCCTGTTTCCGCGTCGACGCGGCCGGGTTCTGGAACTCCTTCTTCGCCGCCGCCCTGGTGGCGCCCGGCTATGCCGTGCTGGTCGGGCTGCACCTCGCGGGCGGCGGGCTCGCGGCGGATTGGGCCTCGACCTTCCTGATCCACACGGAAGCCTACGTCCTCACCTGGCTCGCCTTTCCGCTGGCGATGTTCTACCTCGCCGCCGGCCTGCAGCGGCCGGAGCGGTGGGTCCCCTTCATCGTCGCCTTCAACTGGTCGAAAGTGATCCAGCTCGCGATCTATCTGCCGCTGTCGCTATTGGCGGCGATCGGCTTCGGCGGGCCCCAGGGCTCCGCGCTGATCACGGTGGTCGCGCTTGCGATCGTGCTGATCTACCAGTGGTACGTCACCAAGACGATGCTCAACGTCGACGGCCTGCCCGCCGCCGGCCTGACCTTCCTGGACTTCATCCTCGGCCTGTTCATCACCAGCTCCGCCGACG
>CAYRCO010000311.1:0-3690 GCA_964422775.1 uncultured Rhodovibrio sp. | reverse complement strand
CGGACGCGGCAGGTCGAGCAGCAGGCGCGTACCGTCGTCGGCCGTCAGCCGGCGCCGGCGCAGATGCCGGTCGGCGTAGGCCAGCGTCACGCTCGCTACCGCCTCCTCTGCCGGCCAATTGCCCGGCGCGGCGACCCTGGACGCCCGCGGCAGCTCGGCGGTCATGGGGTGGCTCCACTTCGTCCCCTCTCCTCCAGTGGGAGGAGAGGGTTAGGGAGAGGAGGTAAGCGGGACGCTTCGAGCGGCGCGGCACCCTCCTCCCCTAACCCCTCCTCCCACTGGAGGAGGGGGATGATAGGGCTTGGCGTCACTTGAACACCGAACATCAACACCGTCCCCCAACCTGCTGTCAGAACAGGAAATACCGCTGGGCCAGGCCGAGTTCGGCGGCTGGTTCGCAGGTCAGAAGCTCGCCGTCGGCGTGGACCTCGTAGGTCTCGGGGTCGACCTGCATGTCCGGGGTCTTGTCGTTCAGCACCATGTCCGCCTTGCTCAAGCGGCGGGTATTGGCGACCGGCAGCAGCTGGCGCGACAGCCCCAGTTCGCCTGCCGGATCGCCGGTATCGAGCGCGGCGCCGGAGACGAAGGTGACCGCGCTCTGCGTCATCGCCCGGCCGTAGCCGGCGAACATCGTGCGGTAGTGCACCGGCTGCGGGGTCGGGATGGAGGCGTTGGGGTCACCCATCGGCACCGACAGGATCGAGCCCGACTTGATCACCATCGCGGGCTTCACGCCGAAGAAAGCCGGGTCCCACAGGACCAGATCGGCCATCTTGCCCTGCTCGATCGAGCCGACGTACTGCGACACGCCCTGTGCGATCGCGGGATTGATGGTGTACTTCGCCACGTAGCGGCGGGCGCGCAGGTTGTCGTTGTCGCCGGTCTCTTCCGGCAGACCCCCGCGCTGGCGCTTCATCTTGTCGGCCGTCTGCCAGGTGCGGGAGATCACCTCTCCGACCCGGCCCATCGCCTGCGCGTCCGAAGCCATGATCGAGAAGGCGCCCAGGTCGTGCAGGATGTCCTCGGCGGCGATCGTCTCCTTGCGGATCCGGCTTTCGGCGAACGCGACGTCCTCGGGAATGCGCCGGTCCAGGTGATGGCAGACCATCAGCATGTCCAAATGCTCGTCCACCGTGTTCACGGTGAACGGGCGCGTCGGGTTGGTCGAACTGGGCAGGACGTTCGCCTCGCCGCACAACTTGATGACGTCGGGCGCGTGGCCGCCGCCCGCGCCCTCGGTGTGGAAGGCGTGGATGGTGCGGCCCTGGATCGCCTTCACCGTATCCTCGATGAAGCCGGATTCGTTCAGCGTGTCGGTGTGGATCAGCACCTGCACGTCGAGCTGGTCGGCGACCGACAGACAGGTGTCGACGGCCGCGGGCGTGGAGCCCCAGTCCTCGTGCAGCTTCATGGCGCAGGCACCGGCGCGCACTTGCTCGGCAAGCGCGTCCGGCCGGGAGGAGTTGCCCTTGGCGAAGAAGCCGAGGTTGACCGGCAGCCCCTCGGCCGCCTGCAGCATCCGCCCGATGTGCCAGCCGCCCGGCGTGCAGGTGGTGGCGTTGGTGCCGGCCGCCGGCCCGGTGCCGCCGCCCATCATCGTGGTCAGGCCGCTCGCCACCGCGTCCTCAACCTGCTGCGGGCAGACGAAGTGAATATGCACGTCGAGCCCGCCCGCGGTCAGGATCTTGCCCTCGCCCGCGATCACCTCGGTGCCGGGGCCGACCACGATGTCGACGCCCGGCTGGACGTTCGGGTTGCCCGCCTTGCCGATCGCCGCGATCCGGCCGTCGCGCAAACCCACGTCGGCCTTCACCACGCCCCAGTGGTCCAGGATCAGGGCGTTCGTGATCACCGTGTCCATCGCCCCTTCGCCGCGGGTGGCCTGCGACTGGCCCATGCCGTCGCGTAAGACCTTGCCGCCGCCGAACTTGACCTCGTCGCCATAGACGGTGCGGTCCTCCTCGACCTCGATGAACAGCTCGGTGTCCGCGAGCCGGACCTTGTCCCCCACGGTGGGCCCGAACATGTCGGCGTAGGCGTCGCGCGAGATCGTGGTGGCCATGCTATTGATCCTTCAGCTTTCATGCCCGCGTGGTCGAGCGCCCGCGGCGGGTCCCCTTCCTCCCACGGGCGGAGAGGGAACTGACTTTTCTACAAATCGCCGTCGACCGCGTTGCGGAAGCCGATCACGCGGCGGTGGCCGGCGTAGGCGACCAGCGGCACGGTGCGGCTCTGGCCCGGCTCGAAGCGCATCGCGCTGCCGGCCGGGATGTCGAGCCGGAAGCCCTTGGCCGCCGCCCGGTCGAAGTCGAGCGCGGGGTTCGCCTCGTGGAAGTGGTAGTGGCTGCCCACCTGCACCGGCCGGTCGCCGGTATTGGCGACTTCCAGCTGCTTGGTTTCGCGCCCGGCGTTCAGCTCCAGCTCGCCGTCGGCGCAGACGATCTCGCCCGGGATCATGGCCGCACTCCTCTCGCCTTCGGGGTCAGCGGATCGGGTCGTGGACGGTCACCAGCTTGGTGCCGTCTGGAAAGGTCGCCTCGACCTGGACGTCCGGGATCATCTCCGGCACGCCCGCCATCACCTGGTCGCGGGACAGCACCTCGCCGCCGTCGCGCATTAACTCGGCGACCGAGCGGCCGTCGCGCGCGCCCTCGACGATAAAGTCGGTGATCAGCGCGACCGCTTCCGGGTAGTTCAGCTTGACGCCGCGCTCCAGGCGTCGGCGCGCGACCATGGCCGCGGTCGCGACCATCAGCTTGTCCTTCTCGCGTGGGCTCAGTTGCATCGGCCCTCGGCCCTCCCGTTGATGATCCGCGCGTCATTATCGATGCTCGGCATGGCTAGGTACGCCACGCGGCCGGCACACGCGCCGGCAGACCGGCGGCGACCGCCCGGAAATCGGCCCAGAATCCGGCGACCGTCCGGCGCAGTCCGGCCCCGTTCGGCGCCAGCACGCGCACCAGCAGCAGGCCCGCGACGTGGCTGACCCCGGCCCGCACGTTTTCGCCGGCGTGTCCGGCCAGGATCTCCCGCGCGGCGGCCAGGCGGTCGCCCGCGTCGGGCGCGGCGTAGATCACCGTCGCCAGCGCCGCGTTGCCGTCGAACCCGGCCGGCGCATCGCGCGCGGCGCCCCCCGGCGCCAGCCGCAGCCCGTCAGCCCAGACGACCCGGCCGTCGCACCGGACCCGCCAGGTCTCCAGCAGACGGGCGTTCTCCGCCCGCTCGCCGCGCGCGGTGCGGCCCAGCACGGTCAGTTCGCCCGCCAGCAGCCGGCCCGATCCGGCAAGCGACACGGTCGTCCGGCGGGTCAGGTGCGCGCGCTCGAACAGGATGGTTTCCTGGGGCAGCCATTCGGCCCAACCGTCGTCCGCGACGCTTAGATCGGTCGCGAGCAGGCTCGCCGGACCGGTCGAGCGGTAGACCTTCTCCGCGGCCTGGCTGGTCACGATGGCGGCAGCACCTGCGCCCACCGCCAGCGCGTGGTCCATCCGGTCGCCGCCGGCCAGCCCGCCCGCCTCGTTCACCAGCGTCGCGCCCGCGATCCCGACAGCCCGGTCGCGCGGGGTCAGCAGCCGGGCCGGCGCGCGCTGGTCGCGTGTGCGCAGGCGCGTGATCCCGCGGGTCAGATCGAACGCCAGCCGGCAGCCGCCGACCGAGCGGGCGAGCGGCACCGCCGCCGGGCGCGTGCCG
>CAYRCO010000310.1:0-3699 GCA_964422775.1 uncultured Rhodovibrio sp. | reverse complement strand
AGCGGGCTGGACAGCCTGACCTACAGCGTCGATCTCGCGGAGTTGGACGGCGCGCCGGCGCGCGTGCGCGCCTGGCTGAACTATCAGGCGACCCCGCCGTTCTACCTGCAGGACCGCTTCTGCACGGCGAAGGGCAAAGACCGCGACCGGCTGTTCTACCTGGCGGGCCACCTGGACCTGGACGGCACGCCGGCCGCGGACTGGAGCCTGCTGGTCGGTGAAAAGGTCGGCGTGCCGGTCGAGGGGCGTTAGAACTCCACCATGTCGCGTCCCCAGAGCGCATCCAGCGTCGCGGCCGGGAGTTCGTCGGGGTAGAACTCCATGCGCTCCTTGCCTTCGAAGCTCGAGACGACGCCGGCGTGATCGTCCTTTTCGGTGCACCACAGCCGATATTTCCGGACGTTTTCACGCGGCAGTCGGCCGCCGAACATGCGCTTGGGTCCGAACGCCTTGGCGCGCCGGACGTGTCCGCGGCAGCGCTTTCCGTTGGCGTACACGAAGGGACAGGGGATCGGGGGAGTATCCGGCTCGCTCATACCCGCGCCCTCTCGCGTCAGTATCCTTACGGATACTTAGTATAATCCCGCACTGACCCTCGGGTCAGCTATCCGGCCGGGCAGGCGTCCGGCAGTATCCTGGATATCCGCGCTCGTTGTTTTTCCTCCAGCGCGCGGTCATGGCCCCCGGCGTTTGGTGCCCGTCGGCGCCGGGGGCCGCCTCTACCTTCCCGTAAATATGTTGGTTAGAAAATGCCGGCGTCCAGCCCGGCCGCCAACGCCTGGCCGAGTTCGCGCACCTCCGCGACGAAGCTGTCCTGAAAGCTGCCCTGCAGGATCAGCGGCTCCTGCACCGGCCGCCAACTGAGCCCCGTCGTGATGCTCTCGATCGCCCGCTTGGTGCCGGTGCCGTCGCGCCCGGCGCGGATATAGGCGGCGAACGGGAGGCCCTGCTTGTCGTCGATCACGGCGTAATAGGTCCGGTCGAAAAAGTCCTTCAGCGCCCCGGACATGTAGCCGAGGTTCTCCGGCGTGCCGAGAATCACCGCGTCGGCCGCCATGACATCGTCGGGCCCGGCTTCCAGGGGTGGCTTGTAGACCGTCTCGACCGTCTCGATCTCGGGCTCGCGCGCGCCCTCCAGCACGGCGTCGCGCAGCCGGGCGAGGTTGGGCGAGGGGGCGTGGGCGACCAGCAGGAGCCGTTTGCGTGCTGTCATGGCGCCCAAGGCTAGCCATGGCAAGGGCTTCGCACAAACAGGACGGGCGCGCGACGCTGTGCCGGCGTGCGGCGGAAAAGGGCTGACGGCCGGGCCCGGCCGACCTTATATCAGGGTCCGTGAGGAAGACTGCCGGGGAGCCGACGCCACGATGCGACCGCAGACCGCGCTTGGCAGCCTGATCGCGCTGCTGTTCTACGCCGTCACCGGACTGGCGTTCCATCTGATCGCCTACGGCGAGGTCGACTGGAGCGGTGCCTTCGTCTATGTCGCGATGGCGTTCTGGCCGCTGATGCTGGCCTGGGAACTGCTGCGGATCGCCGCCATCGTGGCCGTCGTCGTGGTGATCGGCCTCGCGGCCTATGCGCTGCTGCGCGGCCTGCTGCAGCGGCTGGGCCGTAACGGCGGCTTTTAGCCGCCTGCTTGCCGCGCCCGAAACCACCACCGAACCCGCGAGCGCACGTCCCGTGTCCGACGAGAACCCTGGAACGCCAGAAACCCGCAAGACCCCGCCACAGGCCAAGACGGTCGACACCGTCCACCGGATCAACGGCGTCGAGACGGCGGATCCGTACGCCTGGCTGCGTACGGCGGATTGGCAGACCACCCTGAGCGATCCGAGCCGGATCGAGGACGAGATCCGCCAGCACCTGGAGGCGGAGAACGCCTACTTGGAGTATGCCCTGGCCGACGTCCGCGACCTGCGCGAGACGCTGAAGGCGGAACTGCGCGGGCGGATGCCGGAACGCGAGGCGGGCGTGCCGGTGCCGGACGGCGACTGGGCCTACTACGTGCGCTATCAGGAGGGCGCGCAGCATCCGCTCTGGTGCCGCTGCCCGCGCGCCAGCGCCGAGGCCGTGGACATGGTCGGCGAGGACGGCTTTGAGGGCGAGGAACTGCTGCTCGACGGCAACGCCGCGGCCGAAGGGCAGGCGTTCTTCAGGCTCGGCGCCGCCGAGCACAGCCCGGACCACCGCTACTTCGCCTACGCGGTCGACCTGACGGGCTCGGAATACCACCGCCTCAAACTGCTCGACACGACGACCGGCCAGACCCACGACCTGGCTGCCGCCGCCCTGCAGGGCGATCTCGTCTGGGCCAACGATTCGCGCACCCTGGTCTACACCGCGCTCGACGACAATCACCGCCCCTCGCGGGTCTACCGCACGGACGTGTCCGGCACCGAGCACGTTCTGCTCTACACCGAGTCCGACCCGGCGTTCTATCTGGGCGTCGGTAAGACGGAGAGCCGGGCGCTGATCGTGATCGCGGGGTCCGACCATTCGGACACGACCGAACTGCGCGCGCTCGACGCCGACAAGCCCGACGCGACGCCGCATCTTCTCCACGCGCGCGAGCCGGAGCTGGACGTCCAGATCGCGACCTGGCGCGACCGGGCGCTTTTGCTGACCAACGCCGATGGGGCGCGCGACTACAAGATCGTGGAGGCGCCGCTGGGCGATCCGGCGCGGGCCAATTGGCGCGAGCTGGTGCCGCACCGTCCGGGCACGCTGATCAAGAGCTTCGCCGTCTTCGCCCGCTACCTCGTGCGCCTCGAACTCGCCGACGCGCAGCCGCGCGTGGTGGTGCGCGACCTAGAGAGCGGGTCCGAGCACACCGTCGACCCGGGCAGCTGGGGAGCAGCCGGCACCAGCGACCCGGCCTATTCGCTGGCGCTTCTGCCCGGCGAGGAATTCAATACGACGACCCTGCGCCTCGCCTACAGCTCGCCGCGCACGCCCCGCCAGACCTACGACTACGACATGCCGACCGGCACGGCGCGCTTGCGCAAGCAGCAGCGGGTGCCGAGCGGACACGATCCGGAGTGCTACCGGGTCGAGCGGCGCTGGGTCGCCAGTCACGATGGGGCGCAGGTGCCGGTAACGCTGCTCTACCGGGCGGACGCGCCGCCCGAGGCCGGCCGGCCGCTGCTGCTGTACGGCTACGGCGCCTACGGCATGGCGGTACCGGCCAGCTTCTCGCCGGACCGGCTCAGTCTGGTCGACCGGGGCATGGTCTACGCGATCGCGCACGTGCGCGGCGGCAGCGACCGCGGCTATGGCTGGTATCTGGACGGTAAGCTCGCGCACAAGGAGAACACTTTCCGCGACTTCATCGCGGTCGCCGACCGGCTGGTCGCCGACGGCGCGGTCGATGCCGGAGACATCGTCGCCAACGGGCGCAGCGCCGGCGGCATGCTGATGGGGGTGATCGCCAACTGGCGGCCCGAGCTGTGGCGCGCAGTCGTGGGCGAGGTGCCGTTCGTCGACGTCTTCAACACCATGTGCGACGACAGCCTGCCTCTGACCCCGCCCGAGTGGTCGGAATGGGGCAACCCGCTGCACGATTCCGATGCCACCCGGCGGATGCTGGGGTATTCGCCTTACGACAACGTGCGGCCCCGGAGCTATCCGCACGTACTGGCCACCGCCGGCATCGCCGACCCGCGCGTGACCTACTGGGAGCCGGCAAAGTGGGTGGCCCGG
>CAYRCO010000309.1:0-3717 GCA_964422775.1 uncultured Rhodovibrio sp. | reverse complement strand
GGCGCGCCGAGGTGGCCCAGCTTGTCCATGATCAGCAGCAGATAGGTGCCGACGATCCCGCCGCCGGGCGCGCAGGCGATCATCAGGTCGTAGTCGGGATAGGTCTGGATCCGGTCGAACAGCGCCTGGGCCTGGTCCAGCGGCAGGGTCTCGCGGTCCAGATCCGGCTGGTCGTAGAGGGCGAGCACGTCGGCGACCTCCGCGCGCGTGGCCGGGCGGATGGCGAGATCGTCGCGCGACATGGCGGGCATCGCGGGGGTCCTGGATCGGGCGTCCGGGGGTGGTAGGAGGTCGAAAACAGCGGGCACGGGCCGCGCCTGTCAAGCACGCGCCCGGTGACAGGCCGGCGCAGTCGCCCTACCTCCCCACCCAGCGTCAGCGTGGCCGAGACAAGCGGAGAACCGCCATCCTGAACGACATCAAGCGCCTTTGGCACGGCGAGGTCGGCCTGTTCGCCGCCTTCTGGGGCTGGCTGGTCCTGGGCGGCATCCTGGTCAACGGGATGACCACCGCCCTCAACCTCGTGCTGGTCACCCGCGACCTGCCGATCACCGGCCTCGTGGTCGGCTACGCCATCTCGGTGCCCTACACCCTGCTCGCCATGATCGGTGTCTGGCGCGCCTCGGAACGCCACGACGGCGACCCGGGCATCGCCAAGGGCATGCGCTGGCTGGCGGTGATCATCGCGGCCGTCCTGTGCGTGACCTGACCGGTCTTCCCTCTGCTCTGTGACCGTCCCCGTGGGCCGGCCGTGACAGCTGCGTCGGCCATCCGTGGCAGACCTTGCGGGCGCTCGGAACCGGTACGCACGTCGGACTGCAGGACGCGTTGACGCCGCGATCGGAACCACCGGTCAAGCATGGAGGTCTGGATGGCCCGTCTTGTCGCCAGCGTTCTTTCGCTCGCCGCCTTGGTCGGCCTCGCCGCCTGCTCGAACACCTGGGACGGCTTCAAGCGCGACGTGGACAAAACCGGCAAGCAGATCGAGCAGGAGGCTGAAGACATCTAGCCCAGCTGCCGAACGACGGTCGTCAGGGCGTGGCGTCCTGCACGGCCGTCGCCGCGGACGTGAAAAACGCGTTCAGCTGAAGCCCCAGAGCTTCCGCGCCGCCGACGATCGCAAGCGCGATCAGGGCCATCAGGAAGGCGTATTCGATTGCGGTGGCGCCGGTATCGTCGCGGGCGAGGGCGGTGAGCGTTGCGGTCATGGACGGCGTCCTCGTAACGGGCGGCTGGCGTGGCACGCAGACCAGCATGCCGCCGGCGCCTTAACCGCGCGTTAACGATTTGCCGGCCTTTGAGCGATCGTTCGGGACAAATTCCGCTGGCATCCGGCCGGTTTCCGAGCGCGGCCGGCTGCGCCGCCGGCCGTTCGCGACCCGATCCGGGCTTGCATCGGAGAGGGCGGGCGCCGCGTGGCTCCCGGATCGGGGGCTACTCCGCCGCGGCGGCGAGGCCGGCGCCCGGGCGCAGGTAGCACCAGAGGTGTGCGGGCGGAAGGTTGGCGAGCGTCAGGCCCAGTCGGCGGCCGGTCATCTGCAGCTTCTGGTAGGGGAGAGGCGACTTCAGCGAATAGGTGTACTGCAGCACCTGCCCGCCCTCACGCAGGACCGAGAAGCACTCGTCCATGTAGGCGCGCTGCTTGGCGAGCGGGAACTGCAGGGCGGGGATGCCTGAGATCACTGTGTCCAGCTTGCCGACCAGCTCGGGGTCCAGCAGCGAGCGGGGGTGGCTGGCGTCGCCCTCGATCACGGTTGCCTGGGGGAAGCGCTTACGCAGGTAGGCGACGTAGTCGGGGTCCAGTTCCACCAGGATCAGCCGATCCTCCGGCAGGCCGGCGGCGATCAGGTAATCGGTCACCGTACCGGTCCCCGCACCCAGTTCCATCACCCGGTCCTCGGGTCCCGTCACCGTGTTGCGCGCGACCATCCGGCACAGGCTGGGCGAGGAGGGCAGCACCGCGCCGACGCGCAGCGGATGCGCGACCCAGCGGCGCAGGAACAGCGACAGTTCGGTCGGCTTCTTGGCCATGGTGGTGTCCCGCGAATGCGAACGATTTCTTGCGCTGGCGTTAAGACCGCACGCAATATCCACAGTTGGAACGGTAACGCAAGCGTCGGCAGATGACGGTCCCGTGTCGGCTTGACGCAGATGCCGTGACGGTGTCGCGTTCGGCCGGTCGCCGGCCGGCGCGACTAGGTTAACGCCGGTGAGCCGCCAGGGTTCCAGGCGCCGGCGCGGGCCTTTGCCTTGACCGCGATCAGGGCATTGATAAAGTCGCGCGCGTTCGCGCGCGCCCGGCCGGCTTCGCCGACTGGCGATCCCGGTCCGTCCGCGCGGCCGCGCGCCCACCGCCACACGCGCCGTTTCGAGAGTTTTCGCAGCAATGAGCGTCGACTACAAATCGACCGTCTTCCTTCCCCGGGCCGACAATTTTCCGATGCGCGCGCGCCTGCCGCAGCGCGAGCCGGAGACCCTGAAGGCCTGGGACGAGATGGACCTGTTCGGCCGGCTGCGCGAGCAGTCCAAGGGGCGCGAGAAGTTCGTCCTGCACGACGGGCCGCCGTACGCCAACGGCCATCTGCACATGGGCCACGCGCTCAACAAGATCCTCAAGGACGCGATCAACCGGTCGATGCAGATGCTGGGCTACGACGCCCACTACGTGCCCGGCTGGGACTGCCACGGCCTGCCGATCGAGTGGAAGGTCGAGGAGGGCTACCGCGAGCAGGGCAAGGACAAGGACAGCGTCGACGCGGTCGAGTTCCGCCGGGAGTGCCGGGAGTTCGCGGAGAAGTGGATCGACGTCCAGATCGAGGAGTTCAAGCGCTTCGGCGTGGTCGGCAACTGGTCCGACCCGTATCTGACGATGTCCTACCCGGCCGAGGCGCAGATCGTCCGCGAGATCGGCAAGTTCCTGCTGAACGGCGGGATGTACAAGGGCGACCGGCCGGTGCTCTGGTCGGTCGCGGAGAAGACCGCGCTCGCGGACGCCGAGGTGGAGTACCACGAGCACACCTCGCGCACGATCTGGGTGCGCTTCCCAGTGGTGACCGCCAGCCACGACGCGCTCGACGGTGCAAGCGTGATGATCTGGACCACCACGCCGTGGACCATCCCGGGCAACCGCGCGATCGCCTACGACACCGAGGAGACCTACGCGGTTGTCGAGGTGACCCAGGCGGGCGACGGCAGCCTGGCGGAAGCGGGCGAGAAGCTGGTCGTCGGCAAGGCGCTGCTGGAGCAGGTGGCGAGCGACTGCGCGCTCGACGGCTACAAGGTGGTGGCCGAACTCAAGGGCGCCGCGTTCGACGGCACGGTGACCGCGCATCCCTTCCGCGGGCAGGGCTACGACTTCGACGTGCCGCTGCTCGCCGGCGACTTCGTCACCATGGACCAGGGCACGGGCTTCGTGCACATCGCCCCCGGGCACGGTACCGACGACTGGCTGCTCGGTCGCAAGCACGGGCTCGCGATGCCGCACAACGTCGACGCCGACGGCTATTTCGTGGACAGCGTGCCGCTGTTCGCCGGCGCGCGGGTCTATACGCCCGACGGCAAGCACGGCGACGCCAACGGCCGGGTGATCGACGCGCTGAAGGACTCCTCCAAGCTGGTCACCCAGGGCAAGCTGCGCCACTCGTATCCGCACTCCTGGCGCTCCAAGGCGCCGCTGATCTTCCGCAACACCCCGCAGTGGTTCATTTCCATGGAAAC
>CAYRCO010000308.1:0-3720 GCA_964422775.1 uncultured Rhodovibrio sp. | reverse complement strand
GTCCGCGGCTGCTGGGCGACGGGGACGGCCTCGCGCTCGCCGACGGCCGCTGGATCGGCGTGCGCGCGGCGGCCGAGCCGGTGGTCGAGGCGCGCGCGGCGGATGCGCGCGATCTGGCCCGCCTGGCCTGGCACGTCGGCAACCGGCACACCGCCTGCCAGATCCTGCAGGGCGCGCTCAGGGTGCTGGACGACCCCGTGCTGGCCGACATGCTGGCGGGCCTGGGCGCGGAGGTCGTGCGCACCGAGGCCCCCTTCGCCCCGGAGCCGGGCGCCTACGCGAGCCATCACGGCCACGCCCGGGCGAACGACGCCGACCCGCTGACGGACGGTCCGGAGACGGCGCCATGAGCGCCGCCGTGACCCACGGTCTGGACGCGGGCGCGCTGCTGCGCCTGACGGCCTGGCTGTCGCCGTCCTATCCGGTGGGCGCCTACAGCTTCAGCCACGGGCTGGAGGCGGCCGGGGAGGCGGGGCTGCTGGAGACGCCGGCGGCGCTGCAGGCCTGGCTGGACCGGCTGCTGCGGGACGGCGCCGGGGTCAGCGACGGCGCCTTCCTGGTCCACGCCCATACGGCTGTCGCCGACGGTGATCACGCTGCGTTGCGGGAGGTCCACGAGCTCGCCCTGGCGTTCCAGCCGTCGGCCGAACTCGCGCTGGAGACGCAGGCGCAGGGCCGTGCGTTCCTGCGCCAGACCCGATCGGCCTGGCCGTGCGCGGCGCTCGACCGGCTGGCGGGGATGACCGACGGGCCGGTCGCCTATCCTCTCGCCGTGGGCACGGCGGCGGCGGGCCACGGCGTGCCGCTGGACGCCACGCTCACCGCCTACCTCGGCGCGTTCGCCGGCAACCTGGTGTCGGCCGCGCTGCGTGTGCTGCCGATCGGGCAGGACGCTGGACAGACGGTTTTGGCCGAGCTGACACCGAGCCTCGAGGCCGCGGCGGCGGCCGCGCGTCGGACCCCGCTCGACGATGTCGCCACCGCCGTGCCGCACGCCGAGATCCTGTCGATCGCCCACGAAACCCAGTACACGAGGTTGTTCCGCTCATGACTGCCCCCAACGGACCCCTGCGCATCGGCATCGGCGGCCCGGTCGGCTCCGGCAAGACGGCGCTGGTGGAAGCGCTGTGCCGGAAGCTGCAGCCGGACTATCAGCTCGCGGTGGTCACCAACGACATCTACACTCAGGAAGACGCGCAGTTCCTGATGCGCTCGGGCGTGCTCGACCAGGCACGCGTGCGCGGGGTGGAAACCGGCGGCTGCCCGCACACCGCGATCCGGGAGGACGCCTCGATCAACCTGGCGGCGATCGAGGACCTGAGCGCGGCCTATCCGGACCTCGACCTGCTGTTGATCGAAAGCGGCGGCGACAATCTGGCCGCCACCTTCTCGCCCGAGCTCGCCGACCTGACGCTCTACGTCATCGACGTCTCCGCCGGCGACAAGATCCCGCGCAAGGGCGGGCCGGGCATCACCCGCTCGGATCTTCTGATCATCAACAAGATCGACCTTGCCCCGCTGGTCGGTGCCGACCTCGACGTAATGGACCGCGACGCGCGCAAGATGCGCGGCGAGCGTCCGTTCGTCTTCACCGACCTCAAGGCCGGGCAGAACCTGGACACGGTGGCGCATTTCCTGATTAGCGAAGGCGGCCTGCAGCTGCCGGCGTAATCCCGACGGTTTCGGCGTGAGCGCAGCCTGGTGGGTTGCTTCGCGAACCCACCCTACGAGATGTGCGTGTCGCGGCGTACGGTTCGGAGTATCCCGGAATCGTAGGGTGGGTTCGCCGCGCTTGCGGCAACCCACCATCCGGTGTTTTCGGCGCGACCGCGGCCTGGTGGGTTGCTGCGCGAACCCACCCTACGGGTTGTGCCGTGGGACGGGGCGTGGCCGACTCGGATGCCGCCGGGCGCGGCGACTCGCGAGTTCGTGTTAATCGACGGTTATCCCCAGAGTCGTCCACCGAGCTGTGCACAGGCGAGCGATTTCTATCCGCGTCTTCCCCGGGACTCACAGGCGCGTGCTACTTGATATAGCCCGGTTCGGGGCATTCAATACCAAATCTAGGAACTTTCCTGTTGCCAGCCGCCTGGGTCTGGGATCACTATCTTGTGGCCAAGGGGGCGAGAGGCACCAGTGCTAGTCCCGCGAATGGGCAGCGCGCCGCAGCATGGCGCGATTTAGAACGCACGAACTAGGGGGAATCCAGGATGCGGATCCAGCGCCGCTTCACCGAGGCCGGACAAGACGTCTACGAGCAGATCGGCTTCCGCGAGACGTCGAGCGAGATTCGGAACCCGGACGGATCGGTCGTCTTCCAGGCCGAGCGTGTCGAGGTTCCGCAGGACTGGAGCCAGGTCGCAAGCGACATCCTGGCGCAGAAGTATTTCCGCAAGGCCGGCGTGCCGGCGGCCACCAAGGCGGTCGAGGAGAACTCGGTGCCGTCCTGGCTCTGGCGCCGCGTGCCGGACGAGCAGGCGCTGGAGTCCGTCCCCGCCGAGCAGCGCTACGGCGCCGAGACCAGCGCCCGTCACGTGTTCGACCGGCTGGCCGGGACCTGGACCTATTGGGGCTGGAAGGGCGGCTACTTCGACGCCGAGGAGGACGCCCGCGCGTTCTTCGACGAGATGCGCTTCATGCTGGCCAACCAGATGGCCGCGCCGAACAGCCCGCAGTGGTTCAACACCGGCCTGCACTGGGCCTACGGCATCGACGGGCCGAGCCAGGGGCACTACTACGTCGACTACCAGACCGGCGAGGTGAAGCCCTCGGACAGCGCCTACGAGCGCCCGCAGCCGCACGCCTGCTTCATTCAGTCGGTTAACGACGATCTGGTGAACGACAACGGCATCATGGACCTGTGGGTTCGTGAGGCGCGGCTGTTCAAGTACGGCTCCGGCACGGGCACCAACTTTTCCAAGCTGCGCGGGTCCGGCGAGCGGCTGGCCGGCGGCGGCAAGTCGTCGGGCCTGATGTCGTTCCTGAAGATCGGCGACCGGGCGGCCGGCGCGATCAAGTCCGGCGGCACCACCCGCCGGGCCGCCAAGATGGTCACGGTCGACATCGATCACCCGGACATCGAGGAATACATCGACTGGAAGGTGGTCGAGGAGCAGAAGGTCGCCGCCCTGGTCGCCGGCTCCAAGGCCGCGCGCAAGCACATGTCCGAGGTCATGGAGGCGATCAACGTCGCCCGCGACGCGGGCGAGGCGGCGTTCGATCCCAAGCGCAACCCCGAGCTCAAGCAGGCGATCAAGGACGCGCGCAAGGCGCACGTGCCGGAGAACTACGTCCAGCGCGTGATTCAGTTCGCCCGCCAGGGCTACACCCAGATCGCGTTCAAGACCTACGACACCGACTGGGACAGCGAGGCCTACCTGACGGTCTCGGGCCAGAACTCCAACAACTCGGTGCGCCTGACCAACGGCTTCCTCGAGGCGGTCGAGAACGACGACGACTGGCACCTGACCAACCGGGTCGACGGCTCGGTGGTGAAGACGGTCAAGGCGCGCGAATTGTGGGAGAAGATCGGCTACAGCGCCTGGGCCTGCGCCGATCCGGGGCTGCAGTACGACAGCACCATCAACGAGTGGCACACCTGCCCGAATTCCGGGCGGATCAACGCCTCCAACCCGTGCTCGGAGTACATGTTCCTGGACGACACCGCCTGCAACCTGGCGTCCCTGAACCTGATGCAGTTCCGCCACGCCGACGGCACGT
>CAYRCO010000307.1:0-3731 GCA_964422775.1 uncultured Rhodovibrio sp. | reverse complement strand
GCGCGCACGGCCACCGTCCTCGCCGACGCGGACACGGAAGTCCTGGAGCTGCGCTGGCAGGGCGTGCGCGACATCCGTAAGCGCGACAGCAGCTTCCGCGGCTACATCGACCGGCTCTACCGGGAGCGTCAGATGGCCCACCGTTTGGGCGAGACGCCGCTGCTGGCGCACCTGAACGACGCCGCGCTGGACGAGCTCGCCGCCCATTGCACCTTCGAGACGTTCGGGACGTTCGAATGGTTCGCCTCGTTCAAGCAGGTGAAGGGGCGCGATCCAACCGAGGTCGTTGCCCACGAGCCGGTCATCGCGGAGGAGAGGCATTACCTGGACGGCCTGTTGATCGTGGTCTCCGGCTTCGCCCGGGTGATCCAGCAACGCGACCAGGGCCAGCGCACGGTCGGCTACATCGGCTGCAACGAGCCGTTCGGTCTGGAGGAGATCCACGCCCACTGGCACGGCGACGCCGAGCTGACCGCGCGGCGCGGACTGCGGGCGATCGGCTACGTCGACGTGATCCGGATCCCCACCTCGCTCGTCGAGCGGCACCTGCTGCCCGGGCTGTCGCAACGGCAGCTGAACAGCTGGCGCACGCCCGGCAACGAGCCGGGCGATACCGCCCGGGCCGCCGAGTGCAGCGACATGGGATTGGATCAGGGACTGGTCGACTTCTTCGTCGACAATCGGACGATCAACGGGACCGCCACCATGCTGATCGACACCGATCGCTGCACGGCTTGCGACGAATGCGTGCGCGCCTGCGCCGAGACGCACGACGGCAACCCGCGCTTCAAGCGTCACGGGGCGATCTACGAGAACCTGCAGGTCACCAACGCGTGTATGCATTGCGCCGACCCGGTTTGCCTGATCGGCTGCCCGACGGGGGCGATCCACCGGCACTGGAGCGGCCCTGTCGTGATCGACGACGCGACCTGCATCGGGTGCGGCACCTGTGCCAATTCCTGCCCGTACGACAACATCACGATGGTGGAGGTCCGCGACCGGGCGGGCGCGTTCGTGGTCGACGATGTTACCGGCGACCCGATCCAGAAAGCGACCAAGTGCGACCTGTGTTTCGACCAGCTGGGTGGGCCGGCCTGCCAGCGCGCCTGTCCGCACGACGCCCTGATCCGGGTGGACATGCGCGATAAGGATACGCTCGCGCGATGGGTGAACCGCAAATGACCCTGGCCGCGCGCCGTCTGCGCAACGCGAGCCTTGCGGCCGCCCTGTTCGGCGCGGTCGCCTTCGCGGTGCATCTGCACGACCTTGCCCTGCGCGACGCCAGCTTCCTGAGCGGCTGGCTGTTGGTTGGCGCGTTCGTTCTCCTGGCCCTCTACAACGCCCGCAAGAAGGTGCCGGTTCTCCCCTTGGGGACGTCGGCGGCATGGATGCAGCTGCACGTCTACCTGGGCTTGATCGCCGGCGGGCTGTTCGTCCTACACGCCGGTGCGGGGCTGCCCAACGGCGTCCTGGAGAGCCTGCTCTGGCTCTGCACCGTCTTGCTTGTGGCGACCGGGGTTGCCGGCCTTGCCGTCACGCGTTTGGCGCCGCGCGCGATCACGGAACACGGCGAGCGGCTGATCTTCGAACGCATCCCGCGGTTGCGCCGGGACCTCGCCGAGGCCGTGCGCGCGGAGGTCGAGGCCTCGGTCGCGGAGGGCCACGCGACCGCGCTCGCCGACTATTACCGGGATCGGCTGCACGCCTACTTCAGCCGTCCCCGCCATCTGGTCCAGCACCTGCTCGGGTCGCGCGCGCCCGTGCAGCGGCTTTGCCGGGAGGTCCGCTCGCTCGAACGCTACCTCGCCGGTCAGGACGTTCAGCGCCTCGCCGAGATCGAAGAGCGGATCGTCGCTAAGGACAACCTGGATTACCAGACCGCGTGGCAGGGCCTGTTGAAAGGCTGGCTGTTCGTGCACGTGCCGCTGACATACGTGACGGCCGTGTTCGCTGCGGTCCACGTCGCCGTCGTCTACGCCTTCGCGTCGGCCCAGCCATGACCCGGTTTCTGCAATCTTTCGACTTCCGGCGCAGCCCTTACGAGCGGCCCAACCACACCTGGGTTTGCGGGCGCACCGACCAGCCGTGCAAGGCTGGGCCGGATGCGCGCGGCCGCTGCCGCGCGACGGCCGAGTGCCGGCCGCGTTTCGATGGCCGGCGGTGGCTGTGCACGCGATCCCGGGATGCCGGCGGCGACTGCGCCGACGGACCCCGGCCGGACGGGTCGTGCGCGTGCCCGATCCCGCCGTGCCAGCCGGTCCGCAGCGTGCGGGCCAAGCGCGGGCTGATAACCCGTTGGGCGACGGTGGTCGCGCTCGGGCTCGCGGTTATCCTGCTGGCCGGGGGCGATCGCCAGGCGGCCTTGTCGCCGGGGCCGCTCACGGCCGAGCACGCGGACGTGGCGGGCTGTGCTGGATGCCACGAAGCCGGCGACGCCGGCCCGTCCGGGATCACGCGGGCGGCCCTGGACGGCGTCGAGCCCGCCCACGCCGGGGACAGCCAAGCGTGCCTGACCTGCCACGAGGTGGGCGATTCCCCGTTCGCGCCGCATAGCGCGCAAAACCTGCCGGCGGCTCCGGCCGGCGACGATGAGGATGCGCCGCAGCTGAGCCCGCCCTACGTCCTCAACTTCGCCAGTCAGAGTTTCCCCCGGTCCGCGGGCACCGGAAAAGACACGGCGTGCGCGACCTGCCACCGCGAACACCAGGGGGCGGCTGCGGACATCACGGCGATCTCGGACGGCCGGTGCCAGGCCTGCCACACGCGCAAGTTCACGGGCTTCAACGCGGGCCATCCCGAGTTCGACGCCTATCCGTACGACCGGCGCACGCGTCTCGACTTCGATCACGTCGCGCACGCCAAGAAGCACTTCACGGAGGCGGACGCCTCAGGGCGCCAGACCTGCACGGCCTGCCATACGCGCGAGCCGCAAAGCGGCCTGATCGCGACGAAGGGGTTCGCCGCTGGATGCGCGGCGTGCCATGCGGGCGAAATACGCGGCCAGGGCATCGCCGGAACCCCTGGCGTGCCGGTGATCAGTGTGCCCGGCCTGGACGTGCTCACGCTGAAGGAACGCGGTGTCGCGATCGGCGAGTGGCCGGACCTCGCGGACTCCGAATTGACGCCCTTCACCCGGACGATCCTCGCCGGTCGGGAGGGCGTGAGCGCGGACACGTTGGCCCGGTTCGCGGAATTGGACACGATGGACCTCCGCGGGGCCTCCGCCGACGACTTGCAGGTGGTCAAACGGACCGCCTGGGAGTTCAAGCGGCTGATCTACGACCTGACGGCGCAAGGCCCGCAGGCCGCCGCGACGGCGCTGCAGGAGCGGTTGCAGCGCTCGCTGCCGGAGGGCGCCGTGCGCGACATGCTGGGCGGCCTGCCGCAGGATACGGTGCGCGCGGCGCGTCGCGAATGGTTCCCCGACCTCGCCACCGAACTGGCCCGTCGCGACGCGGGCCAGGAGGTGCCGATCCCTGGCAATACGCAGGAGGCGCCCGACGACACCGCGGACTCGGACGGCTCGTCGGCCGGCGCCGCGGACGGCGACGGCGATCTGCTCGGCGCCGGCGGCGATACCGCGCAGAGCGATGACGGCGGGCTGCTCGGCGACGATGGGTCGGACGCCCGGGAATCTGGCGACGATCCGCTGGCGGGCGACGGTGGCGCGAACACGGGGGATGAAGATGGCGGCGGGCTACTGGGCAATGACGACGCGGGCGGTGCTGACG
>CAYRCO010000306.1:0-3739 GCA_964422775.1 uncultured Rhodovibrio sp. | reverse complement strand
AACGCCTACCAGGACGCCATCATCGCGCTCGCGGAGGATCGCCGTGTCGACGCCCACCGATCGTAACGCGGCATCCGACCGGGCCGCGGCGGGTCGCGCGGAGCTGGACGCGGCGCAACCGTCCACGCGCTTGGACGAGACGGAATCGCTGCGGGCAGAGCTTGCACGCACCCGCGCCCGGCTCGACGACATCTCGCGCCTGGTCTCCGACTGGATCTGGGAGGTCGACCGGAACCTGCGGGTGGCCACGGTGACGCCGCGGGTGATGGAGGCGCTGGGCTATCATCCGATGGAGCTGGTCGGCCGCCCGTTCAGCGAGGTGCTCACCCCCGATCTGCCGGTCAACGCCCCCGGTGCGCAGGGCCAGGTCCGCGCCCGCCCGTTCCGCGACCACGAGGTCCAGATCACCGACCGCTGGGGCCATGCCCGCAGCTTCCGTCTGTCCGGGCTGCCGGTGTTCTGCCCCGCGACCGGCCGGTTCGAGGGCTACCGCGGCACCGCCCAGGACGTGACCGAGCTGCGCGCGCGGGAAACCGCGCTGTTGGAAGCCAAGAACGCGGCGGAGGAGGCGAACCGCACCAAAAGCGAGTTCCTGGCGCAGATGAGCCACGAGCTGCGCACCCCGCTGAACGCCATCCTGGGCTTTTCCGAGATCATGCAGCGCGAGGCGCTGGGTCCGATCGGGACGCCGCAATACCGCGACTACGTCAACGACATCGCCACCAGTGCCACCCACCTGTCGCAGATGATCAACGACGTGCTTGACGTCGCCAAGCTCGAAGCCGGCAAGTTTCAGATCTACGAGGACGTCGTGCGGCCAAGCGAGATGGCCGCGCGCGCGCTCAGGATCGTGCGCCCGCGCGCGGACGACGGCGGCGTCACGCTGCGCGGCGGCGAGCCGACGGAGGCGGTCACGCTGATCGCCGACAGCCAGAAGCTGCTGCAAACCTTGCTCAACCTGCTGTCCAACGCGATCAAGTTCACGCCCGCCGGCGGTCGGGTGGCGCTGCGCACCGGCATCGACGGCGACGGCGCCTACCGCCTGTCGGTCAGCGATACCGGGATCGGCATGAGCGCCGAGGACCAGCAGATCGCGCTCGCCCCGTTCGGTCAGGTCGACAGCTCCCTCGCCCGTCGCTATGAGGGAACCGGGCTCGGCCTGCCGCTATCGAAGGCGCTGGTCGAACTGCACGGCGGACGGCTGGAGATCGACAGCGCGCCTGACGCCGGCACCACGGTTCACGTCGTCCTGCCCGCGGACCGCGTCGACAGGGCGGCCTGAGCAGCCCCGGCCGCGTACGACCGCCGTCGCCGCGCGCCGACTGTGCATTGATGGCGGTGCCGCAGGCGTCTAGGCTTTGCGGCAGTGTTCACGACCCCCGGGTTCTGGGATGTTTTACGCCCTCTTCGCCATTTTCCTCGCGACCTGCATGGTGCCGGGCGCGGCCGGGATGTTGTTCCGGCCCGGCGACTGGTACCGCGCCCTGGACAAGCCGGTCTGGACCCCGCCGGACCGGCTGTTCCCGATCATCTGGGTGATCCTGTACGTGGCGATGTCGGTCGCCGCGGCGCGCGTCGGCACCTACGAAGGCAGTGTCCTGGCGATCGCCTTGTGGGGCCTGCAGATCTGCATCAACACGCTGTGGTCGGCGGTGTTCTTCGGCCTGCGCCGGATTCTGGCGGGGGCGGTCGTGATCGGCCTGTTGTGGCTGGCGGTGGTGGCGACGACGGTCGCCTTCGCGATGAAGGACACGATCGCGGCCGCCCTGATGCTCCCCTACCTCGCCTGGGGAACCTACGCGTTCGCCCTGAACCTGTCGGTCTGGCAGCGCAACCGCGACGGCGCCGTGCCGGCGTAAGCGCCTTCAGGCGCCTACGCCGCGTCCCACTGCGGCGCCCAGGACGGGTTGATGATCCGCGTGCCGCCCGGCAGCTGGGCGATCTGCGCCAGGTCGCCCTGGTCGAGCTGGAAGTCGAAGATGGCGAAGTTCGCCTCCGCGTGGGCGCGCGAGGAGGCCTTCGGGATCGCGGCGACGTCGCCGTGCTGGATCAGCCAGCGCAGCGCCACCTGGGCGGCCGTCTTGCCGTGCTTCTCGCCGATCGCCTGCAGGGTCGGGTCCTTGGGCGCGCGGCCCTTGGCGAGCGGGCAGTAGGCGGTCAGGAACAGCCCCAGCCGTCGCGCTTCGTTCAGCACCGGCTGCTGGTTCAGGAACGGGTGATACTCGACCTGATTGCAGACGACGTCGGCGCCGTTGTGCTCGACCGCTTCCTGCATCAGCGCGACCGTGAAGTTTGAGACGCCGACGTAGCGCACCTTGCCCGCGCGCTGCAGGTCCTCCAGCGCGCGCAGCGATTCCGTCAGCGGCACCCGGTCGTTCGGCCAGTGGATCAGCAGCAGGTCCAGGTGATCGGTGCCGAGCTTGCTCAGGCTGTCCTCGGTCGCCGCCGTCAGGTCGTCGTAGTGCAACTGGTCCATCCACACCTTGGAGGTCAGGAACACCTGGTCGCGCGGCACCTCCGACTCCCGGATGCCGGCGCCCACGGCCTCCTCGTTGCCGTACATCTTGGCGGTGTCGACGTGGCGGTAGCCGATCGACAGGGCGGCCTTGACCATCTCCCGGCAGTCCTGGCCCTCGAGCGTGAAGGTGCCGAAACCGAGCGCGGGCACGCGCACGCCGTAGGAGGAGATGGTCGCCTGTTGCTCGTTCTGCGCCGTCATCGTTGGTCCTTCGTCGGTCGGTCTTGTTGCTTTTGCTCACTGCCCGAAAAGGTGGGAATCCGCCCGGCACGCCGCCAGGGGCGTCATTGAAGCGTCATGTCTGGAAAGCGCGGCCGCGAGCCCGCGGGATCACCCGCCGCGGTCCTGCATCCAGCTGAGCGCCCCGGCGATCCAGGCCGGCTGGATCGTGTGCCCGCCGTCGTGCAGGCAGACCCGCAGGCGCCCCCGGCTGCAGCTGGTCCAGTGCGAACACGCAAGCGTCCCGTCCCGCGTGCGGCGATCGGGTGCGGCCGGGCAGTCGTTGTGGCGTTTGAGCAGACCGAGCGCGCGCCCGACGTCGCCCTGGCGCCAGTCCTCGCCGATCGGCCGGCCTTCCAGGGGCACGACCTCGTCGCCGACCCCGTGGATGTGCGTGAGGTCGATCGCCCCCACGGGACAGCCGTCCGGCAGCGGCCGCCAGAACGCCCCGGCCACGGCGGCGAAGGCGGTGTAGGCGTCGGCGTCGTAGCAGGCGACGTCCCAGACCATCGACGCGCCCTGGGAGAAGCCGGCGACCAAAATCGGCTTGCCGGCAAGATCGAAGCGGGCGACGGCGTCCCGCCGGACCTGCGCCAGGAACGCCAGCTCGTCGCGGTCGTGGCCGGCGGGGGAGCCGACGTGGTTCCAGGTGCCGTCCCGCCCGTGCGGAGCGATCAGCAAGTAGCCGGCGTCGGTCACCGCCCGGACCAGTCCGGCGTTGGCGACCACGCCGGCCCCGCTGCCCTGATAGCCGTGCAGGAAGATCACCGCGCCGTTGGCCGCGCCCGCGTCCGGCTCCGCGACGTAATACCGGCCGCTTTCGACCGAGCAGGGGTTCGCCTCCGTCCCGCAGGACGCCGGCGCTTGCGCGCGTGCCGGCGCCGCACAGGTCAGCAGCACGACCGCAGCGAGCAGCCCAGCCAGCGGCAACGGGCGGGCGCCGCGCCGGGTCAATCCGGGCGGGAGCCGGCGGCGCGCTGGGGGAAGCCGGGCCGGCCGGCG
>CAYRCO010000305.1:0-3754 GCA_964422775.1 uncultured Rhodovibrio sp. | reverse complement strand
CGGAGCACGACCGCGGCGACTGCGCGGGCATCGATGCTGTCGCTCTTGTCCTCGCCGTAGAACTCCTTCTGCCGGTTCGCCCACGCGGGGTTCACGACGCGAACCTCGCGATCGTGCTGCTGCAGGACCTGAACGGTGCGCCGGCCGTGCCGACGATGATCCTCGATGCCGTAGACGATGTCGGCACTATGCTGCTGTGCCAACGCCTCGATCCGGCGGTCCAGGTCGCGGATGTTCGGTACGTCGTTCGGTACGGTCGTGTCCAGCACGAGCTCGTCCGGATAGAGCACCGCCACCGCCTGGTGCTGCACCTTGGCGGGATCGATCCCGACAGCAAGCGTGGCTTTCGGCATGCGGCCTCCTGTATCCTTGAGTGGGCACTGCCGGCCGATGTCGTCAGGTATCGGCGTTCGGCGCATCTGTCTCTTGTCACTCGGCCGGCGGGTGCGAGGGGAGTGGCACGCATAGAAAAGCCTTGCCCAACGGGCGGCACGATACACACGGGCCTGGCTCCCCTCGCGCCGCTGCTGGGGGCGGCCGCCCCCAGCAGCGGCGTCCCCGACCCTAGCGACACCTCCACGGAGGTGCCGAGTTCGTTATACCCGATACGACGACCCTCTAAGCTGCTCAGCATCAGCCCGAACCAGGAAGCAGCCTAGAAACACGCCTCGACCCCCCTGCCGCGCAACCGCCTGAGTGCGACGGCAGATTCAGGCCGTCTGTCTAGGCACCGCGAACGGGGGTTCTGCAAGACCCTCACACACGTGTGATTTCAGTGGGTGTTGCCGGCTTGGCGCCGACGGCGACTCATAGTTCGCCATTGTGGCGCGTCGGAGCGCGTCCTGGAACGCCTCAGATCGCTTTGATGAGGCCGCCATCCGCACGCACGACGGCACCAGTCATGTAACTCGCGCGCTTGGACACCAAGAAGGTGGCGACATCAGCGAACTCCTGCGGATCGCCGTAACGTCCCATGGGAATGTTGCCCCTGGATCGACGCCGGATTTCGGCAACCTCGACGCCCTCGCGCTCCGCGGCCGCCTGATCGAGTCGGTCAACCCGTTCGGTCGCGATCCGTCCCGGAGCTAAACAGTTCACGGTCACCCCGTCACCGGCGACCTCGTTGGCCAGGGATTTGCTCCAGCCCACAAGCCCGCTACGCAGCGCGTTGGAGATCCCGAGGTTGGGGATCGGCTGGACCACGCCGCTCGACACGACCGTGAGCACGCGCCCCCAGCCCTTCTCCCGCATGGCCGGAAGCACTCGGGCGCTGATGTCGGTGAGACTGGCGACCATTTGGGAGAAATTTGTCTCCCAGGTCGCGCGATCCACGTCGGCGACCGGGCCCGGCGGCGGTCCGCCACCGTTGTTGACCAGGATGTCAGGCGCGCCGAGTGCGTCTTGCACCTTGGTGTGCAGCGTGGCCGGCGTGTCGCGGTCGGCAAGGTCGGCTGGCAGCGCGTGGCAGGCGTCGGGACGCTGGGCAATGGCCTTCAGGTTCGTCAGGGCCGCCTCGAGTCGCTCGCCATCGCGGCCATTGATCGCCACACATACCCCTTCTCGGGCCAGGGTTTGCGCGATCGCGAGCCCGAGACCCCGGCTCGCGCCCAGGACGAGCGCGACCTTTCCATCGATACCCAGATCCATCACGTCACCTCCAGCTTGGCCAATTTTCCCTCGAGCCGGTTCCAGAGCCCGTCAAGTTCGGCGATGTCCGTGTCGGTGAGCCGCGGCCCTGGGGCCCGAGTGGCCGGGTCGGCGATCACGCCGCGGCGGTAGAGCAGGTGTTTCCGCACGGCGAGACCGAAGCCCGGCTGCTGCTCGTAGCGGACGAGCGGCAGGTACGCGTCGTACAGGTCCTCCGCCGCCTCGGGATCGGTCTGATGCAGATCGTGAACGCGCACGAGCATTTCCGGGAAGGCGAAGCCGGTCATGGCGCCGTCCACGCCCCGGCGCAGTTCCTGGGGATAGTACAGGCCGCCGTTGCCGACCAGGATGGACAGCCGCCGACCGCCGGCTTGCTGCGCCAGCTCGCGCAGGCGCGTGATCTTGGTCAGCCCTGGGCAATCCTCGTGTTTGAGGATCTTCACCGACGGGATGTTGAGGGCGATGCGGTCGATCAGCGCGACGGACATGTGCACGCCCGTGCTCTGCGGGAAGTCCTGCAGAACGATGGGCGTGTCGCCGAGATACGTGGCCACCTTCGCGTAATAGTCGTAGATCGCCTCGTCCGTTCTGAGCGACGGCATCGGGGCGACCATGACCCCGGCCGCGCCCATGTCCATGACGTCGCGCGCGAGGTCCGCCATGGGGTTCAGCCCGCCGCTGCTCACGCCGACGATGACCGGGACCCGCCCGGCCACGCGGTCGATCACGGTGCGCGTGACATCGCGCGCTTCCTGCGGCGTCATTTTCTGGGCTTCCCCCATCATGCCGAGAACGGTGATCCCGGCGACGCCGGCGGAAAGATAGAAGTCGACGAGCCGCTGGAGGCTCGGCGTGTCGACGGCGCCTTGCGCGTCGAACGGGGTGATCGAGACGATGAAGATGCCGCGGGCGTCGGTGGTGATGTGCGAAGCCATTTCGGCCGGTCCTTCAACGGGAAGTGAAAATACGCCTTACGCGCTGTCGCGGGGGACGAAGGTCCCGTACCCGGGCGCGCTCGTCACCGCGCCATCGGCGAACACCGGCTCGCCGCGGACGTAGGTCGCGGTGACGCGGGACGGGAAGGTCATGCCGTCGTAGGGTGACCAGTTGAGACCGTCATGGGTCGTGCTGGCGTCGAAGCGCGTGGGCGTTGGGTCAAGCACCGTGATGTCGGCGTCCGCCCCCGGCTGGAGCGCCCCCTTGCGCGGCCAGAGCCCGAAGAAGCGCGCCGGCCCCTCGGCCAGGAAGCGGGCGAGGTAGGTGACCGGCGCGTCACGCTCCACGCAGACGTGGTGGAAGGCCGGCAGCAGCGTCTGCAGGCCCGGGATGCCAGCGGCCGCCTGGAAGACGTCGTCGGTCGTCTTGCGCTCGAGCGGCCAGCTGCCGTGGTCGCTGGAGACGAAATTGACGTTCCCGGCGAGGAGATGCTGCCAGATGGCGTCCTTCTCGTCGGGCCGGATCGGCGGGTTAACTTTCAGGATGTTGCCCTTCGCCCGCACGTCCGCCTCGTCGAAGACGAGGTAGTGAACGCACAGCTCGGCCGTGGCCTGGCCGCCCTGGGCCCGGGCGTCCGCCACGAGGTCGTAGCCGCGCGCCTGGGAGAAGTGGACGATGTGGACGTGTCCGCCGCTGGCCCGGCCGAGTTCCAGGAACTCCTGGGTGGCCACGATCTCGGCCACGGGCGGCCGGCTCGGGTGGTGGGCGGCCGGGCCCGTCCGGTCGGCGTCCTTCATCGCCTGGAGGTGCGCGTGAACCAGTTCCTGGTCCTCGTTGTGCAGCCCGACGGGCACCCCGCGGTCGCGGGCCCGCTCCAGGAACGCCAGGATGCGGTCCTTGGGGATGCGCGGGAAGCGCGTCGGGTGGCTCTCGTACAGCGACAGCTTGATCGCGCACGCCCCGGCGTCGGCGAGCGCGTCCAGCGTCGCCGGCGGGGCTTCCGGCGCCAGGGTGGCGTAAAGGGCGACGTCGGTGTGGGCCAGATGCGCCACGGCGTCGAACTTCTGCTGCAAAACCTCCGGCGTGTTGACCGGATCGGGATTGTCGTAGGGCATGTCGACGATGGTCGTGACGCCGCCCGCGGCCGCGGCCCGGGTGGTCGGTTCAAGCC
>CAYRCO010000304.1:0-3754 GCA_964422775.1 uncultured Rhodovibrio sp. | reverse complement strand
CCGGGCAACCTCCTCTCCCTGACCCTCTCCTCCCACTGGAGGAGAGGGACAGGGAGAGGAGGAGAGGGCAGCCCGCTACTCCCGCGTCGCCGGCGGCTGCGGGGCACCGGGGGCGAGGTCGGCGGCGCGTTCGGCGGCGGCCTTGCGTTCGGCCTGGCCCAGGTCGCGTGCGACCTGCCGGCGGGCCTGGCCGGCGCCCGGCACGTCCGCTTCCGCCGCGCGGATCAGGTGGGCGAGCGCGGTTACCGGATCGTTCGACACGCCGTCACCGGCGGCGTACAGCAGCCCCAGGCTCATGTGGGCGGCGGCGACGCCGCGCGCCGCGGCCTGCCGGTACAACTCGGCGGCTCTTTCTGGGTCGGGGTCGGCGCCGATGCCGCGTTCGACCAGCACACCCAAGTTGTACTGCGCCCGCGCCAGGCCCTGGCCGGCGGCCTTGGCGTACCACCGCTTGGCCTTGGCGAGGTCGACCTCGCCCAGCCGGCCCTGCCGGTAGTAACTGGCGAGCTTGAACTGCGCGCGGGGGTGGCCCTGTTCGGCCGCGCGGCGGTACCACTTCGCCGCCGTTCTCAGGTCGCGCGTTACCTGGACGCCGCGTTCGTGCAGCAGCGCGAGGCGGTACTGCGCCTCGGCGTCGCCGCGCGCGGCGTTGATCCGGAACCACTCGGGGCCGACCCGCTCCTGCCAGGGCAGGTCGTTCCACAGCGGATCCCGGGCGTGCGTGTCGCCCGGGAACAGCAGCAGCGGCAGGGCGACGAGCGCGGCGGGCAGCAGCGACCGCGCGGCTGCGGCGGCGCGTTCACTCGCTCGGCGCGGGATATCCCTGTTGGTCATAGGCCTGGTCCATGCGCCGGCCCTGCTGGGCTGGCAGGCGGTGGCTGTAGCACTCCACCTTCGCCAGCGTACGGTAGCAGTAGCGCTCGGCCACGCGCGGCGGTTCGACCTCGTCGCCCAGCAGCGGCGGCTTTGAGCCCGGCTGCCAGGGGTCGTACAGGCAGCCCGCCAGAAGCGGCCCCGCCAGCATCAGTCCGCCCGCGATCCGAAGCGCCCGCCAGCGCGGATGGAAACGCGTCATGTCCACAAGCTCCTGCCAGACACCTGCCGGTGCTGTGGCACCCTACGGGGCCCAGCCGGCCGGCGCGCAGTCTAGCGGCCAGCTCGCGAACGGTTGGTTAACGCCTTGTGCCCGATTTTCCCCGCCCACGCCAGGGGAATGGGCGCTAAGGTCGCTCGGCCCGGCGGAGGAGGGGAATATGTCGGCCGCTACATCGGAACCACGACGCGGCCCTGGACCTTGCCCTTGAGGATGTCCTTGCCAAGCTGCGGCAGGTCCTCGATCGACGCCTTGCTGGTCATCGCGTCCAGCTTGTCCATCGGCAGGTCGCGGGTGAGTTCGCGCCAGGCCGCCTCGCGGCGCTTGTAGGCGCACATCACGCTGTCGATGCCGAGCAGGTTCACCCCGCGCAGCAGGAACGGCAGCACGGTGGCGTTGAGTTCGTTGCCGCCCGCAAGGCCGACGGCCGCGACCGACGTGCGGTAGCGCATCTGCCCCAGCACGCGGCCCAGCATGGTGCCGCCGACCGCATCGACGCAGGCCGCCCAGGTCTCCTTCTCCAGCGGGCGCTTGCTGGGCTCGTTGAGCTCGGACCGGTCGATGATCCGGCTGGCGCCCAGGTCCTTCAGGTAGTCGTGGCTCTCCTGCCGCCCGGTCACCGCCGCAACCGAATAACCCCGGCGGGCCAGGCACGCGGTCGCGATCGAGCCGACGCCGCCGGCGGCCCCGGTCACCAGGACCTCGCCCTCGGCGGTGGGCGACAGGCCGTGGTCCTCCAGCTCCAGGATCGCCAGCATGGCGGTGAAGCCGGCGGTGCCGATCGCCATCGCGCGCTCGGCCGTCAGGCCGCTCGGCATCGGCACCAGCCAGTCGCCCTTGACCCGCGCGCGCTCGGCGTAGCCGCCCCAGGTGGCCTCGCCGACGCGCCAGCCGGTCAGGATCACCTCGTCGCCCTGGCTCCAGGCCGGGTGGTCGCTCTCCTCCACCGTGCCGGCGAAGTCGATTCCGGGCACGTGGGGGAAGTTGCGCGCCAGCTTGCCGATCGAGTTCAGCACCATGCCGTCCTTGTAGTTCAGCGTGGTGTGGGTGACCCGGACGGTGACGTCCCCTTCGGCGTTGGCGTCCCTGATCCGCTGGGCGTCGATGTCCTGGATCTGCGGCTCCGCGCCCTCTTCGGCGATGATCAGCGCCTTGGCCATGGTCGTGTCCTCCCCTTCGCGTTTGTCGTGTCTGACGGGACCCCGCCGGCCGCGTTCGCTGCGTCGCAAGGCCTTGGCGGCTGGCAGGTAAGCTACAGCCCGTTTAGCACGCCTGCGGGCGTGACGGCAGGCCAGGGAACGACAATCCGGCTAATCGGGGCGCTTGGGGCGCTCAGGCGTCGCCGGCTTCCAGGATCGAGACGTAGTTGGCAACCGCCGCCCCACCCATGTTGAACACGCCGGCCCGACCGGCCTTGGGCAGCTGCATCGCGCCCGCCTCGCCGGTCAGCTGCATCGCCGCCATGATGTGCATCGACACCCCGGTCGCGCCGATCGGATGGCCCTTGGACTTGAGCCCGCCCGAGGCGTTCACCGGCAGCTTGCCGTCCTTGGCGGTCCAGCCTTCCAGCGCGGCGCGCGCGCCATCACCCGGTTTGCACAGGCCCATCGCCTCGTACTCGATCAACTCGGCGATGGTGAAGCAGTCGTGCGTTTCCACGAGGTCGAGGTCGTCGAGCCCGAGGCCGCTCTCGGCGAACGCGCGCGCCCAGGCTTCCCGGCAGCCCTCGAACCGGGTGACGTCGCGCTTGCTCATCGGCAGGAAGTCGTTGACCTGAACGGCTGTGCGCACCGTGACCGCGCGTTCGCGCCCCGCGGCCACCTCCGGGGCCGCCAGGACCAGCGCCGCGGCCCCGTCGGAGACCAGCGAGCAGTCGGTGCGCTTGAGCGGGTGCACCACGGTCGGGTTCTTGTCGCTCTCCTGCCGGCAGAAGGCGTAGCCCAGGTCCTTCTGCAGCTGGGCCAGCGGGTTCACGGCCCCGTTCGCGTGGTTCTTGGCGGCGATCGCGGCCAGCGCGTCGCTCTGATCGCCGTGCTGTTGGAAGTACTGCTGGGCGATCCGGGCGAACACGCCGACGAACCCGCCCTCGATCTCGCCCTCCTGCTTCAGGTAGGCGGCCTTGAGCAGGCACTTGGCGATCTCGGCGTTCGACAACCCGGTCATGTGCTCCACGCCGACCACCAGCACGAAGCGCGCGCGGCCGGCACCGATCGTCTTTAGCCCCGCGTGCAGCGCGGCACTGCCGGTCGCGCAGGCGTTTTCCAGGTGGGTCGCCGGCTTGAACCGGAACGCGTCGTCCGCCTGCAGCACCAGCGAGGCTGGGAAGCCCTGCGGCTGGAACCCCTCGCCGAAGGTCCCTAGCACGATCTCGTCGATGTCCGCGGGCTCGATGCCGGCGTCGTGGCAGGCCTGCACCGCGACCTGACCGATCAGGCTCTCCGCGTCCTCACCTGCGTGCTTGCCGAACGGCGTATGGCTCCAGCCCAGGATAGAAGCGGTCATGGTGGTGCTACTCCAGACGCAATGAGATCATGCCCGTAGGGGTCCCTCTCCTCCACGTGGGAGGAGAGGGCTAGGGTGAGGAGGTGAGCGCGTGATCGATACCGTGCAGAGCCACCTCACCCTGTCCCTCTCCCCCTACAGGCGGAGAGGGGACCCGCC
>CAYRCO010000303.1:0-3783 GCA_964422775.1 uncultured Rhodovibrio sp. | reverse complement strand
ACATTCCGCCACGCGGCATTGGCGTTGCGGTGGATTGCCGCTATCGCGGCGAGTCCAGCCTACGGCTTCACTTAGCCATTACCCGGATGCCGCGACCCAGGGAACCGCTGGATGAGGCCCCGCGAATCACACACAAGGGGGCGACCCATGCGCGCGACATGCTCGAAGGCCGAACCGGCCTTCGGGCTGAGTATCGCGCTAACTTCCTGATGAAAGGGCAAGCTTCCACTGGAAGGTGAGTCCACCTTCCAGCATCTTGCCCTAAGGACGATCCGCTGGAGTCGTCCGCCCGCGCCATGGCCGAAACCGTCGCTGATAACCCGCCCGCGATCCGCCTGAACGGGGCCGAACTGGTGCCCGACGTCTCGGGCGCGCTGTGGTGGCCGGCGCGCGGCGTGCTCGTGGTCGCGGACCTGCACCTGGAGAAGGGCAGCAGCTACGCCGGCCACAACCTGCCCCCCTACGACAGCCAGGCGACGCTGGGCCGGCTGGAATCCGTGATCGACCGGCGGCGGCCGGCGCAGGTGATCTGCCTGGGCGATTCCTTCCACGACCGGCGCGCGGCCGAACGGCTGGCCGAGAAGGAGCGCGCGCGGGTACAGGCGCTGGCGGCGCGGGTCAGTTGGACCTGGATCGCCGGCAATCACGACCCCGCCCCGCCCGCCCACTGGGGCGGGTCGGTCGAACAGGAGCTGACCCTGGGCCCGCTCATCTTCCGCCACGCGGCGGATCCGGAGCGCCCGGCGGCGGGCGAGGTGTCAGGCCATTACCACCCCAAGACGCGCGTGCGGGTGCGCGGCAAGGGCGTCTCCGCCCGCTGCTTCGTCGCTGACGGCCGGCGGCTGATCCTGCCCGCCTTCGGCGCCTACACCGGCGGGCTCAGCGTGCTCGACCCGGCGATCTCCGGGCTGTTCCCGAAAACCTTCACCGCCCACCTGATCGGCCGGCGGGCGGTCTATCCCTATCCCCGCCACGCGCTGGTCGGGTGAGCGGTCGTCTCTGAACGGCGGTCACCCAGAGCCGCGGGGACTCGCGGCGGGTCCCCTCTCCGCCACTGGGAGGAGAGGGTTAGGGAGATGAGGTGAGCACGGCATCGAAGGCCGCAAACTACCTCCTAACCTCGCCCCTCCTGCCACGTGGAGGAGGGGCATTGAATTAGTCCAGCAGCGGATAAACCCCGTTTTCGTCGTGGGTCTCGCGGCCGGTCAGCGGCGGGTTGAACACGCAGACCATGCGCATGTCCTCGCTCCCGCCGCGCAGGTAATGGCGCTCGTGACCGTTCAGGGCGTACATCGTGCCGTCGGTGATCTTGTGCACCTCGCCCGTCTCCAGATCCTCGATCTCGCCGTTGCCGCCGACGCAGTACACCGCCTCCAGATGGTTGGCGTAGTGGATATAGGTCTCCGTCCCGGCCTTGATGATCGTCTCGTGAAAGGAGAAGCCCATGCCCTCGCGCTTCAAGAGGAAACGGCGGCTTTTCCAGTTGCCGTTCTCGGCATGCACGTCGGCTTCGGTGTCCACGATGTCGTTCAGATGCTTCACGATCATGGCGCGATCGGGCTCCTCATTCGGTTTTTGGGCGTGGGTGTTGGGTTCGGGTGTTGGCGGCGCAGTAGATGATAACGGCAGACGCACGAAAAGGCGCCGGCCCGGGTCGAGGGTACGCGAAGCACCCTGCCCGGACCGGCGCCGAAAAGCCAGGGCGCAGCGCGCGGCCTGCGCCCGGTCGTCGGTCGCGGCGTTACGCCACCTTACCGATCTTTTCGGCGTGGCGCGCCACCGCGGCGTCGAGGGCCTGCTCCATGATGTCCAGGCCCTTTTCCAGGCCCTGCTGATCCAGGGTGAGCGGCGGCAGCAGCTTGGCCACCTCGTCGTTCGCGCCGCTGGTCTCCATGATCAGGCCGCGCTTGAACGCTTCCTCGGTCACCGCGTCGGCGAGGCCTTCGACGTGCAGCGCGATGCCCTGCATGAAGCCGCGCCCGCGCACCTCGGATGGGACGTTCGGGTGCTTGGCTCCCATCTCCTTCAGGCGCTTGGTGATGAACTCACCCTTCTCGCGCACGCTCTTGGCGAGCTCGTCGTCGCGCCAGAACTTCTCCAGCGCGGCCGTCGCGGCGACGAACGCGGGGTTGTTGCCGCGGAAGGTGCCGTTGTGCTCGCCGGGCGCGAACTTGTCATACTCCGGCTTGATCAGGGTGATCGCCATCGGCATGCCGTAGCCGCCGATCGACTTCGACAGGCAGATGAAGTCCGGATCGATGCCCGCGGGCTCGAACGAGAAGAAGGTGCCCGTGCGCCCGCAGCCGGCCTGCACGTCGTCGACGATCAGCTTGATGTCGTGCGTCTTGCAGATCTGGTCCAGGCGCTTCAGCCACTGCATGCTGGCGGCGTTGATGCCGCCCTCGCCCTGCACCGGCTCGACGATCACGGCGGCCGGATGGCCCATGCCGCTGCTGCCGTTGCTGAGCATCGCCTCGAAGTAGTCGAGCGTGTTGATGCCGCAGTTGTCGGCCTTGCAGCCCATCAGGCCGTCATAGGGCACGAACACCGTGTCGCCCATCGACTTGCCGGCGCCCTTGCGCTTGAACTGGTTCCCGGTCACGCCGAGCGCGCCCAGCGTCATGCCGTGGAAGGCGTTGGTGAACGAGACCACCGTGGTCCGCCCGGTCACCTTGCGCGCCAGCTTGAGCGCGCTTTCGACCGTGTTGGTGCCGGTCGGCCCCGGGAACATGATCTTGTAGGACATCTTCCGGGGCTGAAGGATGATCTCGTTGAAGGCCTTCAGGAAGTTCTGCCGGGCCACCGTCGCCATGTCGAGCGAGTGGGTGATGTGGTCGCCCTGGATGTACTCCAGGATCTTCTCCTTCATGGCGTCGTCGTTGTGCCCGTAGTTGAGCGCGCCGGCGCCGGCGAAGAAGTCGATGTAGGTGTTCCCGTCGGTATCGGTCAGGGTGTAGTTCTTCGCCTTGTCGAACACGACGGGGAAGCCGCGGCTGTAGCTGCGCACGGCGGATTCGTATTTCTCGATGATATCCATGGGCTGTTGCCTCCTGCCGCGGCCCGGTAAGGCGGACCAGCGGCGATTTGCCAAGTGGCCGCCACCCGGTGATACGGGCGGCGTATGGGGATGACGTCGAACGACGCCGGCTTCCCGCGGCCTGGGCGCGCCCGCGACGGTCGGCGCGGGGTCGCTCCTGGAAGCGGAAGATGCGGGCGCCGCGGACCCGATGAGCGGCCAAGTTTACCGGAAGCGCGGACCCAGCGGCCGAACCGCCGGCCGGATCACAGTCTTTCGATCTGCATCCTTGCCGTCGGCCGGGATCGGGCCTTCGTATCGGCTCAAGTGATTGCGGCGCGGTTCGTGGTCCTGCGTAAGTCGTGCGGTCGCTGGCTCGCGCACGGCGGCAAGTGCCGCGCTGTAACGCCCGAGAGGATGGCAGAATCGGGCGAAAAGTCAAGCTCGTCCGCGCCGGCACCCGTCCCTTCGACCCCCGCGAGTCCCGGCAGAAGGCGCGGTTTCGCGGCTTTTCGACACGGTCCTTGGCGGCGCGTGCGGCGCAACCGCTATTCCGCCGGCGACACCCGTCGCGGAGCCGTGCCGCCGGCTTGCGCACCGGCGCCGCCTTGCCCTTGCGCGCCGGTGGCGGATTGCGGCTGGGGGCGCCATGGTTCGCTCTTAATCCAGCCGACCCCGTAGGCGACCGCGATCAAGACGGCGAAGCCGACGGCGTTGACCAAGAGCGCGGTCAGCGCGTCGCGCTCCCAGATGTCGAACGCCATCGC
>CAYRCO010000302.1:1001-3806 GCA_964422775.1 uncultured Rhodovibrio sp. | reverse complement strand
ATCGCTGGAGTGTACGTGCTCATCGTTCGCAACCGAAAGAATTAATTCGCACCGACTTAAAACATTCCAGGCAAGCGGCTGGGATGCAAGTCTGTTTCGTACCCCAGTCGCTTTCGCACCCAGTCGCTGTCGCACAACCGGCCGGCGTCGGCGAACGGGCTGGCCCGGATGCCGTGCGTCAGGTATCACACCCGAAAACCCCGTCCTGCGTCCGAACGTTCGAGAGCAGCGGCATGTGGACCCAGGCCAAAAGCCCGCTTGGTTATCGCTGTCCGGAATGCGATACCGACCTCCCGGTAACCGGGGCCGATCACGGTCTGTCGGTGTTGACCTGCCCGAACTGCGGCAGCGCCTGCGACCTGGAGGGCAGCGTCCCGCATCGGGGCAACGCGCGCCCGGCGAAGAAGGTGGTCGCCACCGGCATGCGCGCCGTGATGTTCCCGTTTACCTGAGCGCCGCCCAAAGGGGAGCGACAGGGTCGGCGTCACTCGCGGATCCGGATGAACATCTCGTCAGGCGCCTCGACGTTCTTGTTCACCTTGGTCGCCCGCCAGACTTCGCCGGCGCCCCAGCCGAAGTCGAAGCTGGCGACCGATTCCTGAAGCTTGACGTTGGTCGGCTGCTCCAGGACTTGGCAGGCGTCGGACTGCGAGAGCACCTTGTACGCCGCCATGCGGCCATCCTCGCCGTAGACCTCCTCGAACTCGGCGTACGGCTCGGGCGAGGTGCAGCCGACCTTGGTCGTCTTGGTGTCGCCGACGCCATAGTCCTGTCCCAGGGCCGGACCGGCCGCCAGGCTGGCGAGCGCGACAACCGGGACCGTCGCGCGGGCAAGACTGGTTAGGCTCATGGCTGAGGACCTCCCTTGACCTCGTGACATACTGGCTCGGCATCGGCATGCGTCTGGACAGGCACCCTTGCGCCGGGGCGGCCTCGTCGGCCGTCGCGCAAGGCCGTACCACTCCGGTTAACGACGTAGGCTTTCCTCTGTTTCGGGCAAACCGGGGCAGCTGACGCTCCGGAGTCCCGCGTCCTCAATTGTTGGTGCGGACCCGGCTAACGGCGTCCAGCCAGCCGGCGTAGCGACGCTCGCGCTCGCTCGCGGACATCTGCGGCTCGAACAGCTTGTCGGCTTGCCAGATCTCCCGGATGCCGTTCTCGCCGTCGATCACGCCCGCCTTGGTCCCGGCCAGCGACGCCGCCCCGAGGGCCGTGGTCTCGATCACCTGCGGGCGTTCGACCGAGACGTTCAGGATGTCGCTCAGGCGCTGCAGCAGCCAGTCGTTGGCGACCATGCCGCCGTCGACGCGCAGGGCCGTCGGCGCTTCCGCGCCGTCGGCTTCCATCGCCTGCATCAGGTCGCGGGTCTGGTAGCAGACGCTGTCCAGCGTCGCCGCGGCGATCTCCGCCGGGCCGGACTGGCGGGACAGACCCAGGATCGCCCCGCGCGCGTCGCTGTCCCAGTAGGGCGCGCCCAGGCCGACGAAGGCGGGCACCATGTAGACCTGGCTTTCCGGGTCGGCCTGCTTCGCCAGCTCTTCCGTCTCGGGCGCGCTGGACAGCAGCTTCAGGCCGTCGCGCAGCCACTGCACGGCCGCGCCGGCCACGAAGATCGAGCCCTCCAGCGCGTAGGTCGTGGTGCCGCCCAGCCGGTAGGCGATCGTGGTCAGCAGGCGGTTTCGGCTCTGCGGGGCGGTCTGACCGGTGTTGACCAGGGCGAAACAGCCGGTGCCGTAGGTCGACTTCATCATGCCCTCGTCCAGGCACGCCTGGCCGACCATCGCCGCCTGCTGGTCGCCGGCGATCCCGCACACCGGGATCGACGCGCCCAGGAGGTCGCTTTCGGTATGGCCGAACTCGGCGTCGCACGACCAGACCTCCGGCAGGATCGCCTTGGGCACGTCGAGCAGGGCCAAGAGTTCGTCGTCCCAGCGCCCGTGGCGGATGTCGTAGAGCATGGTGCGGCTGGCGTTGGTCGCGTCGGTCGCGTGCACGCGCCCGCCCGTGAGCCGCCACAGCAGGAAGGAATCCACCGTCCCGAAGGCGAGCTTGCCGGCCTGCGCCTTTTCCTTCGCGCCCGGCACGTTCTCCAACAGCCAGACGATCTTGGAGGCGGAGAAGTAGGGGTCGATGATCAGACCCGTCCGGTACTGGATCAGCCGCTCGTGGCCGCCGTGGCGCAGCTTGTCGCACAAGGGCGCGCCGCGGCGGTCCTGCCAGACGATCGCGCGGTGGATCGGTTCACCGGTCTCCCGGTCCCAGATCAGGGCCGTCTCGCGCTGGTTGGTGATGCCGATCGCGGCGACGTCGTGCGCGCTCAGCCCCGCCTTGTCGATCGCCCCCCGGGCGGTCTCCAGCGTGTCGGCCCAGATGTCCTCGGCGTCGTGCTCGACCCAGCCCGACTTGGGAAAATGCTGCGGCAGTTCCTTCTGGGCGTCGCTCAGCATCTGCCCGCGGTCGTCGAACAGGATGGCGCGGCTCGACGTGGTGCCCTGGTCGATCGCCAGGATGTGGCGCGCGTTGGCCATGAAGCGTGTCCTCCCCGTTGTCGTCGCGATCGTTCTTTCCCGGCCGGTCGGTTCGGTTGCGCCGGCCCGTTGCGTCGAGCGCGCAGGATGGTCCCCGGGCGCCCCGCGATCAAGGCACCCGGCCTTGAAGTTGATTGGCGTTGGCAGAGGTTAGTAGGTGGAAATGGTCCCCTCTCATCATCCCACGGGAGGCGAGGGGACGCGCCGCCGCGCCCTGCCTATTCTTTACCGACCGAGGCAAACCGACATGACCGCAGATACCGCCCCACCGCGCACC
>CAYRCO010000302.1:0-991 GCA_964422775.1 uncultured Rhodovibrio sp. | reverse complement strand
GCGCACGCGCGACTTCGCGCGCTGGATGCTGGACCCGCGCAACCGCACGAGCGTGGCGGAGATTTACGATACGATCGCCACCAACGCGCTGAGCGAGACCGGGCTTTACCTCAACCTCGGCTTCTGGCGCGACGACGTGGCCAGCGTCGATGAGGCGAGCGCGGCGCTGGTGCACCTGCTGGGCAAGGCGGCAGGCCTGGAGCCCGGCGACCGGGCGCTCGACGTCGGCTACGGCTTCGGCGACCAGGACGCGGAATGGCTGCGCGCGTTCGACCCGGCGGCGATCGTCGGCCTCAACATCACCCAAAGCCAGGTGGACACCGCGCGGGCGCGGATGGACGAGCGGGGGCTGTCCGACCGGATCGACCTGCGCCAGGGCTCGGCGACCGACATGCCGGTGGACGACGGCACCTTCGACAAGGTGTTGGCGCTGGAAAGCGCCTTCCACTTCGACACCCGCGACGACTTCTTCCACGAGGCGTTCCGGGTGCTCAAGCCCGGCGGCCGGCTGGCGACCGCCGATATCCTGCCGGCCGAACCGGCTGGTGACCCGCTGCGCCGCGCCGTGCAGCAACTGACCTGGCGGGCGACCGCGCGCACCTGGAACATTCCGGAAGCGAACGCCGTGCGCCCGCCGGCCTACGCCCGCCAGCTGCAAGCCGCCGGGTTCGAGAACGTGCGCATCACCTCGATCCGCGAGCGGGTCTACGCCCCGCTGCACCGCCATCTGGCCGGCCGGTCCGACTTGTTCCCCGACCTGCCGACGCCCGCGCGGATGGCCGCCCGGGCCGCGCTTTCCGTGCCGCCGGAGCTGGCCTACAGCGGCCTGGACTACGTTATCGCGACGGCGGAGAAGGGGTAGGGGAAGGGACGCCCCGCGCGTAGAGCGTGGTGCCACCGGTCGTTGCGGCGCACGGGCATCTATGGGGTGTCACACCGCGGCGGCGGGTCCCTCTCCCTTGAGGGGAGAGGACAGGTGAGGGTGGGACTC
>CAYRCO010000301.1:0-3811 GCA_964422775.1 uncultured Rhodovibrio sp. | reverse complement strand
GCCGCTGCCGCCTGTGTAATCGGTGTCAGGCGGGCGGTGCGGTCAGGGTGGTCAAGATCGCGGTCACCGTCAGGATCGCGACGACCACGGCGATCTCAATGCGCACGACACCGCGCAGCGCGGCGAGCGCGCCTGGATCGCCCGCCTGCACGCGCGGCGTCAGGGTCAGCTTGTTGCGCGCGGCGAGCCCCAAGAGCCCGGCGACGAACACGAGCTTGAACACCACCAGCATGGCGTAGTCGGTGGTCCAGAGCGCCTGCAGGCTGCCGATCAGCAGCCAGGCCAGCAATCCGCCCGCGACCACGAGCACGCCGACGACCGCGAGCGCGCTCCGCCCGAAGGCGTCGAACAGACCGGCGGCGGTCAGTTGCGGCACCTGCCGGGTCGCCAGGAGCAGGCCGGGCAGGGCGGCGACCCAGTAGGCGATCGCGGCCACATGGATGGTCACCAGGAGCGCAAGCGCCCAGCGCGGCTCGCTTAGGGCATGACCGACCAGCGCGAACGACGCCGCCACGGCAAGCCCGCCCGCCGCGGCCAACAAATCCGTCAGCTTGAGGTCGAGTGGCAGCAGCAGGATTGCGGCGAGCCCGGCCGCCCGCACCACGGATGCGGTGCCGAGCTGACTGTCCATCACCAGCCCCAGCAGCATCGGGTCGACGCCGGCCGCCACGGTCCTGCCGCCCAGGTAGGCTGCCCGCAGGGCGATCTGCGCGCCCACCAGCAACAGGCCAGCGAGGGCGGCCAGGGCCGCCAGCCGGCGCACGCCGATCAGCATCACCGCGTGACGGCTGGCGAGCGCGGTGAAGGCAACCGTGCCCGCGGCGACCAGGGCGCACAGGTAGCCGCCGGCCTTGGCCGCGATCATCAGCGCGGTCAGGCCGTCCAGGTCAGCCAGGAACTGGGGCATCAAAGCCGGCTAGCGGATGGTGAAGCTGAAGGACCCGGAGGTCGCGTGGCCGTCCTGGGAGAGGCCGCGCCACTCGATCGTATAGTCGCCCGGCGATAAATCCGCGGGCGTGGCCGTGAATTCCGTCACGCGCTGGCCGCGGGTGTAGTCGACCGCGTAGCTTTCGCCGGCGGCATCCATCAGACGCACAAGCGTGATGCGGACCGGCGTGTCGAACGTCATCTCGATGGCCGCCGGCGGGCTCGTCAGTGTGGCGCCATCGGCGGGCGTTGTCTTGGTCTTGGAGGTGTGGGCGACCGCAAGCGCAGGCGCCAGCAGCAGCGCCGCAAGCCCAACCGTCAGACGGGGCAGCAAAGACATCTTCATCGGCATTCCCTCACGTCTCCTATCAAGCTGGCGTGCACGAGACGGACAGTACCAGAGCCGCGCGTCCGCGCGCCCCGAAAAGCACCGCCGCGATCCGGCCGATCGATGGCGTCCGTCAGTTGGGGGCCGTCTGTTCAGGAACCAGTCAGTACTGGAACCAGTCAATGCAGACTGGTCGTGGGTGGCTGCTGGAGGTCGCGCAGAACCGGCTGCAGCTCGTTGAAACGGGTGTCGTAGCCCGGCTCCCACGGCAGCAGCCCGTCGGAGTCCGGCCAGACCAGCTGCAGCACCCGGTAACGGGTGCTGCTCTGCTGGCTCGCGGCCTCGTAATACCAGTTGGCCAGGCGCATCAGGTCCCGGGCGCGGTCTTCGGCCGCCTCGACGAAGCTGATCCCGAGCCCGTTAGAGAGCAGGTCGGTGTAGCGCGTGTCGGTCTCGAGCGCCCCGTGCCGGCGGATCCGCTCGCCCACCGCGTTCAGCAGCATGCCCGCGCTCTCGTGGCTGAGGCCGATCACGATCACCTCGGGATGGTTCAGCGTGTCGCCGAAGCCGACCGTGTAGGCGTATTGCGGGAAGCCGTTGCGGGTATCCTCGTTGACGCCCGCGATGTGCCAGCCGTGCTGCTCGATGTTGCCCAGGATGGCGCTGCGGACTTGTTCCAGATCCATGATCGCTCGCTTCTGCCAGGTACGAAGGCACACATGGCATCCGCGCGCCCGGGACGCAAATCGCGCACCCGGAAGCCTGGGACCGTCGGACGTTGGATCATTGGGCCTTGGATGCTTGGAGCTGCGATCACTGGGTCGGGGCGACCGCCTTGCGCCGGGCGTGGATCAGCCGCTGCCAGGCGAGCGCCGCGCCGGCGACGGCGATACCGGTCGCATCGGTCAGCAGCGCCCCTTCGATCAGGAACAGGGCGGCCGCGATCAGCAGGATCTGGGAGACCCACGGTGCCCGGCCGCCCAGGAGCCAGCCCTGGACGCCGGCGGACAGCAGGAAAATCCCGGCCACGGCCGTGATCGCCGCGCGCACGATCTCGATCGTCGTGCCGTCCAGCAGCAGGGCGGGATTGTAGAACACCATGAACGGCACGATGAACGCGGTGATCCCCACCTTGAAGGAGGCGACCGAGGTAGCGATCGGGTTCGCCCCGGAGATGCCCGCGGCGGCGTAGGAGGCGAGCGCCACCGGTGGGGTGATCGCGGAGACGACGGCGAAGTAGAAGACGAAGATGTGTGCGGTCAGCGTCGGCACGCCGAGTTCGACCAGGCCCGGCGCCACCACCGATGCCGCGACCGCGTAGGCCGCCGTCGTCGGCATGCCCATCCCGAGCATGATGGCAATTATCATTGCAAAGCCCATCGCCAGCAGCTGGGAGGCTTCCGCCAGGCCCAGCAGCAGGTTGGAGAAGCGCGCGCCCACCCCGGTCAGCGAGATCACGCCGACGATGATGCCCGCACACGCGCAGACCGTGATGATCTGGATCGCCATCATCCCGCCCTTCTGGAAGGCGACGCCGATCAACCGGGGGCCCATGCGGTGCGGCGTCAGCCAGCTGACCGCCGCCGCCGCCGCGATCGCGAGCGTACCCGCGCGGATCACCGAATAACCCATGAACAGCGCGGCGATCAGGATCACGATCGGCACGAACAGGTAGACCTTGGTCACCATCTGCCGCAGGCGCGGCAGCTCGTCGTCGTTCATGCCGCGCATGCCGAGCTTCGCCGCCTCGAAGTCGACCATGAAGTAGACGGAGACGAAGTACAGCACCGCCGGGATGATCGCGGCCGCGGCGATCTCGGTGTAGGGGATGCCGGTGATCTCCGCCATGATGAAGGCGCCCGCGCCCATGATCGGCGGCATGATCTGCCCGCCGGTCGAGGCCGCCGCCTCGATCGCGCCCGCCGTCTCCTTCTTGTAGCCGACCTTCTTCATCAGCGGGATCGTGAGCGAGCCGGTGGCGACCACGTTGCCCGCGCTGGTGCCGTTGATCATCCCCATCAGGCCGGAGGCGAAGATCGCCACCTTCGCCGGACCGCCGCGCGCCCGCCCGGCCGCGGCGAAGGCGAAGTTGACGAAATAGTCGCCCACCTTGGACGCGCTCAGGAACGCGGCGAAGATGATGAACAGGATGATGTAGGTCGACGACACAGCCGTGGTCGGGCCCAGGATGCCGGCGTCGGTATAAATCTGCGAGAAGAAGCGCTGCCAGGTCACCGACGGCGTGTTCAGGATCCCCGGCAGGTAGGGCCCGACGAACACATAGGCGAGGAAGACCGTCGCGATCACCACCAGCGCCAGGCCCGCGACCCGGCGGGTCAGCTCCATGATCATTAGCGATCCCGCGACGGCTGCCACCGACATTCCGATCGGGGCGAACGGCGTGCCGGTCGCCTTGCGCATCTCGGTGCCGTAGATGGTCACGAAATAGGCGGCGACCGTGAAGCCGCAGATCGCCAGCACGATATCCGGCCAGGCCGTACGGCCGCGCGGCGCGCGGTCGATCCAGGACAGCAGGATCGCGCCAACCGTAGCCAG
>CAYRCO010000300.1:0-3818 GCA_964422775.1 uncultured Rhodovibrio sp. | reverse complement strand
TTCTTGTCCCCATTCCCCGCGTGCCAAGTCCGTACTTGGCGATCAGACGCATCAAATTCGATACATATTCGTCTGTTTTATTCAGACTATTACCCAATACATTGCATTTTCTTCATTTTAACGAATTGAAAAGGTGTTCTTGTTTTGACTCTTGGGTGACGAACGAGGCTTTTTTGCAGGGCGCGCGCGCCCGGGAGTCGGCATCCGATGTGGCGGTATTTGCAAACAAAGGTGCGGCTAGGAGACCGGGGTGCCGCCGCGGTCGAGTTCGCGCTGGTCCTTCCGTTGCTCCTGCTTTTCCTGTTCGGGGTGGTGCAGTTCGGTTTCCTGTTTTCCGTCTACAACACCATGGTTCACGCCGCGCGTGAGGGCGCGCGCGGGATGGCGGTCGAGCAACTGGACGAGGCCGATGGAGAGACGCTGACGCGGGCCCGATTGAGCGTTTACGGCGGCTTGCCGTTTACCGTGGTGGCCGACGCCCCGGACCCCTCTGTTTCAACCGACCTGGACGTCACCGTCGCGGTCAGTGTCCCGATGGCTGATGCGATGTTCGTCGACGTGCTCGGCCTGGCCGCCGGCCAGACCATCAGCACCCAGGTCGTCATGCGCCGGGAGTAACACCATGCGCGCCAACCCGACGAAGACCCGTCTGCCAACGTTGCCGCCGGCGATGCTGCGCGATTTGAGAGACGACCGGCGCGGGGCCGTGTTGCCGGTGCTGGCGATGACGCTGTCGGTGCTGATCGGCGCCGGCGCGGTCGCGGTGGACGCGTCCCGCCTCTACGTCGCGCGCGGGGATCTGCAGAAAACCGCCGATGCCGCCGCCCGCTCGGCGGCCTGGCAGGTGCCCGGTTCGGATGCCGTGCAGCACACGGCCGAGACCTACGCGGCGCAGAACATGAGCCCGGACACGTTCGGCTCGGTGCTGGCCCCGGGCGACGCGGTCGTGGGCAGTTGGAACTATATCGACCGGACCTTCACGGCTGGGCTAAATCAGGCCAACGCGGTGCGCGTCACCGTCCGTCAGGCCGCCGACAACGGCAATCCCGTCGATTTGATCTTCGCCCGGGTATTCGGCCCCGACGTCGCCGACGTCAACGCGAGCGCGGTCGCCACCCAGATCGACATCACCGCCTGCGTGCTCGCTCTTGCGCCCGCCGGGACCGGTCTGGAGTTCAACGGCGGGGTGTCGATGGACTCGCAGAACTGCGGTCTGGCCGCCAATTCCCTCAGCGCGGACGCCGCACTGATCGCGAACGGCGGGTCCGGCAACGCGCTGATCGAATCCCTTTACCTGGCAGGCGGGCTGGACGATCCGCATGGGGTGATCAATTCACTGGAACCGCCGATCGTCCACGCCCGCCGCCAGCTCTCCGATCCCTACGCAGGGCGTGACTTCAACGACTTCCCGACCAGCGACAGTCCGACCTGGAACACGCCGTCGCAACCGAACACGCCGGTGACGCTGGAACCCGGCGTCTACCCGAATGGCATGTCGCTCAAGGGCGACGTCACACTGCAGCCGGGCACTTACGTGGTGCAGGACGACGTCAGCGTGGGCTCGCAGGCGAACGTCTACGGCGACGGCGTCACCATCGTACTCGACAACTCGGACATGGACGTGGCCGGCGGGGCGTACATGGACCTGACCGCGCCCAGTACCGGCTCCACAGCCGGCATCGCGATCATGCGCCAGGGTCCGCCGTCGAGCAGCAAGATGACGGGCGGGTCCGGCATGACCATCGAGGGTGCGGTCTACATGCCGAACAGCGACCTGGCCTACGCCGGCAATAGCGCGCCCGGCGGCTGCCTGCAGGTGATCGCGCAGCGGATTACGTTTTCCGGCGACACCAGTGTGGTCAACGACGGCTGCCAGGCGGCCGGTGCCAACGATATCACCATGCAGTTCACCATGCTGGTGCAATGACCGGCTGAGGGCGCGGCAGCGCCCGGATCGCCCGGTTCAGGACCCGGCCCCCTGGGCCAGCGCCTCGCGGCGCTCCTCCAGTTCCAGCCAGCGTGTCTCGGCCTTCTCCAGCGCGTTCTGGGCGCGCTGCAGTTCTTCGGTCGCTTGCTGGTAGCCTTCGGGATCGCGCTTGAAGAACTCCGGATCGGCGAGCTTCGCCTGCAGGTCGTCGATCCCCTGTTGCAGCTTGTCGATCTTGCCCGGCAGCTCGTCCAGCTCGCGCTGTTCCTTGTAGGACAGCTTGCCTTGATTGCCGCCGGAGCCGCGCTTACCGGGCGCCTTCTGGGCGCCCCCGCGCGTCGTTTTCGAGCCGCCCGCCTTCTTGTCCGCCTTGCCTTTGTCGCCCATGCGCGCGCCGCCCTTGGGCCCGCGGCGCTGGCTGAGCGCGTCGGTGTAGCCGCCCGGGAACTCCTCGACCCGGCCGTCGCCTTCCATGGCGACGACGCTGGTCACCGTCTTGTCCAGGAAGTCGCGGTCGTGGCTGACCAGCAGCAGCGTGCCGTCGTAGTCGCCCAGCACCTCGATCAGCAGGTCAAGCGTCTCGACGTCGAGGTCGTTGGTCGGCTCGTCCATCACGATCAGGTTGGACCGCCGGGCGAACAGGCGGGCGAGCAGCAGGCGGTTGGTCTCGCCGCCCGACAGCGCCTTGACCGGCTGGCGCGCCTGGCCCTCCTCGAACAGGAAGTCCTTCAGGTAGGCGACCACGTGCCGGGCCTTGCCGCCGACGTCGATCGTGTCGCCGCCGCCGGGCGCCAGCGTCTGCCAGAGGGTCTTCTCGGGATCCAGGCTCTCCCGGCGCTGGTCGAAATAGATCGGCTGCAAATTGGTGCCGTGGCGGACCTCCCCGCTGTCGGGGTCCAGGTCGCCGGTCAGCATCTTGATCAGCGTGGTCTTACCCGCGCCGTTCGGGCCGATCACGCCGATCCGGTCGCCCTTGCGGATGCGGGTGGAGAAATCGCGCACCACCTCGACCTGCGCGCCGTCCTCGCGGGTGAACGATTTGGAGATGCCCTCGGCCTCGATCACCGTTTTGCCGGAGCGCTCGGCCTCGGCGACCTGCAAACTCATCTCGCCGGGCTTGGCCTTGAGCATTTCCGCGCGGGTCTGGCGCATCTCGCGCAGTTCCGCCAGCCGGCGCTGGTTGCGCTTGCGTCGGCCGGAGATGCCGCCGTGCTCCCACTGCGCCTCGCGCTCGATCTTCTTGTTCAGCTGGTGCAGCTGCTCGGCCTCGGCCTGGCGCACCTCCTCCGCCCAATCGTCGAACTTCTCGAAGCCGGCGTCCATCTTGCGCATCGTGCCGCGGTCCAGCCACAGCGTGCAGTTGGAGACCGCGCGCAGGAACGCCCGGTCGTGGCTGACCAGGATCAGCGTGCCGGAGAAGCGCTTCAGCTCGCCCTCCAGCCACTCGATCGTGGGCAGGTCGAGGTGGTTAGTCGGCTCGTCCAGCAACAGCACGTCGGGCTCGCTCACCAGCGTGCGCGCGAGCGCCGCGCGCCGTCCCTCGCCGCCGGACAGCGTGCCCAGGCGCCGCGCGCCTTCCAGGTCCAGGCGCGCCAGCACTTGGTCGACGCGGTGCGCCTCGTGCGCGACGTCGCCCGGCAGACCGCCCGCGACGTAGGCGTGCACGCTCTCCTCCGGCGGCAGGTCCGGCTGCTGGGGCAGGTAGGCCGTCTTTACCCCCGGCTGGATGAACAGCTCGCCGCGATCGACCTCGATCTCGCCCGCGAGCGCGCGCAGCAGGGTCGACTTGCCGCTGCCGTTGCGCCCGACCAGGCACGCCCGGTCGCCACGCGCGAGTGTGGCGTCGACGTGGTCGGCCAGCACCTCGTGCCCAAGGGCGAGGCGGACATCC
>CAYRCO010000299.1:0-3840 GCA_964422775.1 uncultured Rhodovibrio sp. | reverse complement strand
CGATCGCCGTCTTCGGCGAGGGCGAGGTGCTGCATACCGACGTTGTGCCCGTGGGCGGCCAGCACGTCACCAACGACATCGCCCGCGGTCTGTCGACCAGCCGCGTCCACGCCGAGCGGATGAAGACCCTGTACGGCCACGCCGTCGCGGCGGCCGCGGACGAGCGCGAGACGATCGAGGTCCCGCAGGTGGGCGAGGAGGACAGCGGCGCGACCCAGCAAGTCCCGCGCTCGCTGCTCACCGGGATCATCCAGCCCCGTCTGGAGGAGACTTTCGAACTGGTCCGCTCGCGATTGGAAGCGAGCGGGGCCGAGCGGATCGCCGGTCGGCGCGTGGTGCTGACCGGCGGGGCGAGCCAGCTGCCGGGAATCCGCGATCTCGCGTCCCTGGTGCTGGACAAGCAGGTCCGCATCGGCCGGCCGATCCGCGTGAACGGTCTGGCCGAGGCGACCAACGGGCCGGCGTACGCCACCTGCGCCGGCCTGCTGACCTACGCAGTCGAGGCGGAAACGGCCGCGCCGCGACCTTCGCGGCCGGAAGCGAGGGAGCCGGGCAACGTCCTCGGACGGCTCGGTCATTGGTTACGTGAGCACTTCTGACCCGCACAACCGCAACCAAACCACCCGGGCGGACGCTGGGTCCGGGGAGCACAGCCACCCGAGCCGGCCGCAGCAGCCGCCCGAAGCAAACCCGCAGGCACCCACAGAACACGCGACCGGGCCGCAAGCGATGCAGCCCACGCACGGCAGACAGCCTGAACAGCAACAGCACGAGACGGATCGGTCGGACCAGGACGGCCCGGCCACCACGGACACGGCACCCACCAAGCAAGGGCCAACGGAGGCGAAGATGACCTTAAACCTGCACGCTCCGACCACCGAGGAGCAGCTCCAGCCGCGCATCACCGTCGTCGGCACCGGCGGTGCCGGCGGCAACGCCGTCAACAACATGATCACCTCCAACCTCGAAGGGGTGGAGTTCCTGGTCTGCAACACCGACGCCCAGGCGCTCGCCGGCTCGCAGTGCCCGCAGCGCCTGCAGCTCGGCCGCAACATCACCCAGGGCCTGGGCGCCGGCTCCCGCCCCGACGTCGGCCGCGCCGCCGCCGAGGAGGCGATCGACGACCTGATGGCCCACCTCGACGGCTCCAACATGGTGTTCATCACCGCCGGCATGGGCGGCGGTACCGGCACCGGGGCGGCCCCGGTGATCGCGCGCGCCGCGCGTGAGAAGGGCATCCTGACGGTCGGCGTGGTGACCAAGCCGTTCCACTTCGAGGGCGTTCACCGCATGCGCCTGGCCGAGCAGGGCATCCAGGAGCTGCAGGAGTACGTCGACACCCTGATCATCATCCCGAACCAAAACCTGTTCCGGGTGGCCAACGAGAAGACCACCTTCGCGGACGCCTTCAAGATGGCCGACGACGTGCTCTATTCCGGCGTACGCGGCGTCACCGACCTCATGGTCATGCCCGGCCTGATCAACCTCGACTTCGCCGACATCCGGTCGGTGATGACCGAGATGGGCAAGGCGATGATGGGCACCGGCGAGGCGGCCGACGAGAACCGGGCGATCTCCGCCGCCGAGGCCGCGATCTCCAACCCGCTGCTCGACGACGTGTCGATGAAGGGCGCGCGCGGTGTGCTGATCAACATCACCGGCGGCTCCGACATGACCCTGTTCGAGGTCGACGAGGCCGCGAACCGGATCCGGGACGAGGTCGATCCGGACGCCAACATCATCTTCGGCTCCACCTTCGACCAGTCGATGGAGGGCACCATGCGCGTCAGCGTGGTCGCCACCGGCATCGACGCCGAGGAGGCCGAGCGTCCCAAGCCGGTCACGTTGTCGGTGGTGTCCGGCGGCGAGAAGCAGCAGGCGCAGCAGACCCGCCAGGCGACGCAGAACGCAGCCCAGGCGGTCGCCGACGAGCTGCGCCAGCAGCCGGCCAGCACCACCGCCAGCGGCCAGGAAGCCGCCGAGATGCCCGCGATGGCGGCGACCGGCACCGACGGCGGCTACGCCGAGAGCCGGGAGTACGCCCAGCAGACGGCCACCGCCGCGGCGCAGCCGGCCTACGCCCCGGCCGACGAGCCGGCCGATCCGGAGGCGGCCCGCGAGGACGCCTTCATCGCCCCCGCGCCGGCGCAAGCGCCGCGCCAGCCGAAGGCCCGGCAAGCCGACTACCCCGCGGAGGAGCGTGCCCAGGCCGCCCGCACCGGCACGGCGCAAAGCACCGAGCGCAGCGGCGATACCGGCCTGAAGCGCAAGAGCCGCAGCCTGTTCGCCCGGGTCACCGGCGCGGCACGCTCGGCGAACGCGAGTCCGGAGCGCGAAGCGCCTGCCGCGCCGCGGCGTGCGGAGGAGCCCACCCTGGCGACCGGCCAGCGCGCGGCCGAGCCGCAGGCCCGCAAGCCCGAGCCGGAGCCGGCTGGCGAGACCCGCACCCAAGCCCGGCCCGAGCCGGAGCAGCAGCGGGCCCAACCGCAGCCGCAGCGTGAGAGCAGCCAGCCGCGCCTGTCCGGCCTGGATCCGGCGGACCGTCACGACCCCGCGCAGGAAGACGACCAGCTGGACATTCCGGCCTTCCTGCGCCGGCAGGCGAACTAGCTTACGCCGGACTGCAATCGGGGTCGCGGTGGCACCGCCGCGACCCCTTCTTTTACACTGAACCGCTCAAGCAGGAGGGGGCGACGCCGGCAGAAGGGGCGCGACAGTGTTAATTTGCGACGTTGTACCCAGCCTCCATTGCGCGGCAGCCGCCGGGCGACGACCTCACGTAATCTTTGCAACCCATTGATTTTTCATCATTTTTTTGAAACATAGTGTAACAAAGAGTGATTTGAGGCGATTCAGTGTGAAGCCTACATTCATGCGCAAGATTTACCCTAATTCGTGGCGTACAATCGCTCGAGTCTAGACCGGCCAAGCCGAATCGATCTGACTTCAGGGTTGGCGGAACGAGCCTTAGGAATAGCCGGTCGCCGAAGACCGCGCACCAGACGGCGGAAACGACAGAGCCATAGGCCGAGGAACCGGTCGGGATGTCCGCTCAAGCGGGCGTTCTGAACCGCCAAAAGAAGCCTAGAAACGAGACACAACGGGGGGAGCGCAGCGCCGCAGACACGGGGATCGGAAGATCGCCGGGCGGGGTTGCGGAGCGGCAATCGGACGAGACCTGTTACCTTTTGGGGGATCCCGTATGGGGGCACTTCGCGGACTACATCCATTCGACGCTGAGGGCGAACGCGTCCCCTCTGGCGTCGGCGACCCGGTCGTGGGCGGCGACGGCGGCTATCAGCAGACGCTTAAGAACGCCATCCATTGCTCCGGCGTCGGCCTGCATTCGGGTGCGAAGATCGCGATGACGCTGAAGCCGGGCGCGCCCAACGGCGGCATCGTGTTCCGCCGGCGCGACCTGAACGGCCACCCCTGCGTGCGCGCCTCGTATTTGAGCGGCCAGGAGACGCCGCTGTGCACGACAATCGCCGAGGGCGAGGTCAAGGTCGCCACGATCGAGCATCTGATGAGCGCGCTCGCCGCCTGCGGCGTCGACAACGCTGAGGTGGAACTGGACGGGCCGGAAGTCCCGATCATGGACGGCAGCGCCGCGCCGTTCGTGTTCCTGGTCGAGTGCGCCGGCATCCAGGTTCAGGACACCCCGCGCAAGGCGATCCGGATTCTGAAGACCGTCGAGATCGACGATGGCGGCCGGCACGCCAGCTTGGCGCCCGCGCGCAGCTTTTGGATCGACTTCGAGATCGACTTCGATAGCACGGTTGTCGCCCGTCAGACCTGGTCCGGCGGCATCAATCGTCAGCAGTTCAAGTCCGATCTCGC
>CAYRCO010000298.1:0-3853 GCA_964422775.1 uncultured Rhodovibrio sp. | reverse complement strand
CACGGCCGCAACGGGTCGCCGGCAGCGGCCGGCACGCCCGCGCCCGCTTTGGCACCGGCGTCCGCGCGATCCGGCGCCGGGCGGCGGGATTGCCCGACCGAGCGACGGCGCCGCCCCCGGCATCCGCGATCGCGCCCGCCATCGCCCCTGCACGTCCACCGCCCCCTCCTCCCCGCGTCGTCGGCATGCCTGATAGCGTGCATCTGCGATCGCCGTCGGCCCGGCCCCCGGGCACGACACCGGTCGTAAAGGTTGTCAGCTCGACGTCCGCGCCGCCCCACCCTGCACCGCGCCGCAACGCGCGCACGCGTATTGCCACGGCGCAGGGCCATGCGCCCGTCCATGCCCGGACCGTCGGCGCGAAAGACCGCCGGCGCGAAAGACCGCCGATACCAGCACTTCAAAATTGCAGGCGGCGACCTGGAGGGCAAGCGCGCCGATCGGCAGACAACTTGCGGAAAGCTACGCGTAAAACTTGCAGCCCCGGATGGGTCGCGGCTGCACTAATCTTGATATCGGTACGGGCGCGGGCTTCCTCGCCGGGGCAGATGCGAAGAACGCGGGGTCACGTCTCAACTCGATCCTGCCCTTTAGGTAGAAAGTCGGAGATACGCGCCTGATGAATGCCGGCGCGACTTTCATCCATCCTGTTTTGAGGGCCGGCTGAAAGGGCCCTTGCTGTTAGCGGCGGCGCCGTCGCGCGACAGCCCCCTACCGATCGCGCTCGCTATTCCGCTTGCGTCTCGGCGTCCGCGTCGCGGCTGCGCGGATCGTGCGGCGCGTCGCTAACCACATCGTCACGCGATCGCTGCCGCTCGGCCCGCGCTTCCTCGTAACTGCGCAACCGGCGTAGTAGATAGGGGCTGGTTGGATGTCGTCGCGACTTGGTCATCTACCCGCTCGTCCCGCCGCGACTGCTGCGGCTCCACCTGCCAAATCGGCGCGCGATTACTGCAGATAAAAACGCGCCGCACAAGAGCACGGAAGCGCAAGGTTGATACCGCTGATCGGCGTAGCGCGACCCGATGGGCGTAACGCCGAAACCACGTCCTGCCGGTGCCCGGAGGGCCGGCTCCTGGTCGGACGGTGACCGACGGCCGGTCGCGTTGAACGTCCGCTTCCTCGGACCCTAGGGCAAGATGCTGGAAGGTGGAATCACCTTCCAGCTGAATCTTGCCCGCTCTTCAAGAATTTTGCTTCTAACTCGTTGAAGGTAAGGGAAGATTCAGCTGAAAAATCGGTCTCCCATCCAGCATCTTGCCTTAAGCCCCGACGCGCACCCCGTTGCCCGCGCGTGTGTCGACCAGGGCACGCTCCAACCGCGCCAAGACGGCGTTGCGGTCGAGCCGTTCGACCGCCCGCTCGCGCGCCGACCGGCCGAGGCTGCGGCACAGCACCGGATCGCCCGCCAACCGGCCGATGCCGCCAGCAAATGCGGCACCGTCATTGGCGTCGAGCCGCAGACCGCAGTCCGCAACCAGCCTCGCCAACTGGCCGCCGTCCGGGCATGCGCTGATCACCGGCCGGCCGCTGGCCAGCATATGGGTCAGCTTGGAGGGCAGCACGAGGTCGTCGATCCCGGCCGCCTGCGGCAGCAGGTGCGCATCGGCGCAGTTCAGCAGGTCGTTCAGCCGCGCGGCTGGAACCAGCGGCCCGACGGTCAGGTTGGGGAGCTGCGCGGCCGCATCCAATAGCCGGCGGCGCGCCGGCCCATCGCCGAACACGGCGATGTGCAGATCGCGGCGATGCACCAGCCGCTCCGCCGCATCGATCAGCACGTCGAGGCCCTGTTTCTCCCCCAGGCTGCCGGCGTAAAGCGCGACAAACGCGTCGTCCGGCAGGCCGAAGGCGGCGCGCGAGACCGCGCGCGCGGGTAGCGGACGGATCGTCCGGCAGTCGACCCAATTCGCCAGCACGCCGAGATGCATCGGATCGACCCCCTTGGACGCCAACCGGTCGGCCATCGCCGTCCCGATCGTGGTCACCCGGTCGAACCGGCGCAGCAACCGTGCCTCCAGCGCGGCCGCCCAGCCGCGTTGCCGGCGGCTGCTCAAAAGGCCGAGTTCGACCGCGGCGTCCAGTTCGAGGTCCTGGACGTGCAGCCATGCCGTCGCCCCGCTCAGCCGCGCGGCGAGCCAGGCGTTCGGGGCACTGAGGATCGACGGCGCCACGGTCAGCACGACGTCGGGCCGGCCCGCGAGCGCGCGGCCGACGACCGCTGGCAGACTGCTCAAGGCGAACGAGAGATGATGCAGCACGCGCCGCGCCCCGGTCGGGCGACGCGGCACGTAGGTGGGGCAGCGCAGCACGCTGACCGCGCCCTGGTTCTCGCGCCGGTAGGCACCGAGACGGTAGCCGTCGGCGACGCGCCAGCCGGGGTAGAACGGCGGAGCGGCGACCACCTCGACGCGATGGCCGCGTGCGGCGAGCCAGTCCGCCATCTCACCGGTCACCTTGCCGGCGCCGACCAGATCCGGGGCGCTGTTGAGCGCCAGGATCAGGATTTTCAGCGACGGCCGCTCCGGCACGACAGCTGCATGCCAGTTACCGGCGCGCTCGCGCCAACCCGTCCCGTCGGTCGATGCAGCCGGCCCGCCGTTCAACAACGGCGCGGGCGCCCGCGTCTGCCGGTCCATGCCCATCCTGGTCATGCCCGCTCCTTAGCCTCGGCGTGTGGGCGCGTCTTGCGGCCCCGGCGACATCCGTCCTGGACGTCCGCCCGGCCTGCGCGTTCGGTGTAGTTTTCCGGCATTTGATTAAAACCCTCTAAACGTTCGGCCGCCGTAAGTTGCGCCTGCCAAGTCAAGCGAACCGGCGTTTCAAAGCGATGGGCAAGCGCGATCTCGAAGGCCTGCAGATGCGCGCCAGCGCATTGCCTTGGATCGCACACACGCTGCGCCGCCCGTCTGGCCGCGGCTCCGATCGCAGCCCGGGCGGCCGGGTCGGCCAGCAGGCGGGCGGTGGTCGCGGCGAGACCCGCCGTATCGCCGGGAGAATGCAGCAGATCGTGCTGGTCGCGCGGCACAAGCGCGGTCAGTGCGCCCACCCGGAAACCCGCCAGAGGTCGTGCGAGTGCCATCGCCTCGCCCGCCGCCGTCGGGATGCCCTCGCTGCGGGCGGGCGAGGTCAGCCAGGCGACATCGAACGCCTGCGCCAGGACGTGCGCCCGCGCGCCCGGCGCCCGGACGACCAGATCGCCGAGGCCGAGCGCTTGCGCCCGCCGCGCCAGCCGGTCGGCATACGCCTCCTGTCCGGCCAAGCGCGCACCCAGCCAGACGAACGCCACGTCCGGACGCGTCCGGCGCAGCGCCGCGGCGGCACCGAGGAACGCGTCGTGCCCCTTCTGCGGCGTCAGGTTGGCGATCATGCCCACGACCGGCCGGCCCGCGACCCCGAGTTCCGCGCACGCCGCCGCCCGCAGCGCCGGATCAGGTTGGAAGCGCTCCGCGTCGACCGGCGGGGCGAAGGACACGACCCGCCCCTGGAGGGGGCCTACCTCACCGGCCGGATCGACCCCGAGCTGCTGGGCCGCGAGCGCGGTTCCGGTGGTCATCACGCAATCCGCCCAGGCGCGCACACAGGGGCGCAGCAGCCGGGCCAACGCGGGCGGCGTCCGGGTGTCCAGAATCTGCCAGACCACGGCCGCGCCGGTGCGCCGCGCGGCCACCGCCGCCTGCGCGTTCGCGAGGCCGTTCAGAAGCACCACGTCCGCCTGCGTCTCGCGGATCAGCGCGCTTAGCCGCGCGACATCGCCCGGCCAGCCGGCCAGCGTGGCGAACTGAACGCGCGGATCCGGGCGCGCGCGCAGCCGGCCGAGCGGCACCGCCCGGACATCGACCCCGGCCGCGCGCAG
>CAYRCO010000297.1:0-3854 GCA_964422775.1 uncultured Rhodovibrio sp. | reverse complement strand
CTAGGGCAAGATGCTGAAACGTGGAATCACGTTTCAGCATCTTGCCCGCTCTTCACGAAGTTAGAGCGACTTTCAGCCCGAAGGCCGGTTCGGCCTTCGAGCATGTCGCTCTCAAGCAATATCACAGACGCCCGAAACGGCAGGTTCCGCACGAGGCCGGATGCGTGGCAACGATCTCGATCGCGCGTCAGACACAACGCCGATCACCGGCATGCCGAAAAAAACACCGCAAAGTGATCGAAAGGCGAACCGGCGGGTTGGTGGAGCCGGCGGGACTCGAACCCGCGACCTCTACAATGCCATTGTAGCGCTCTCCCAGCTGAGCTACGGCCCCAACCTGCAAGCAACGGCGAAAGGTCGTCTCGGGCGCTGGGAATCGCCCGTCTGCCGTCGGTTCGGAACCTAAGAAGCGCCGCCCTGGGTGACAAGAGAAAACTGTGGGCGCCGCTCGATCGATTTTATCTCGAGGCCAGGCCGGCGGCGCGCCGGCCCTGAACCCGGCCGGGCGGCGCGCCGCGTCGGGCTTGGCGGTCAGTTGTCTTCCTGGTCCTCGCCGCCGACGTTGCCGAAGGCTTCCTCCTCGCCGAGGTCGGAGCCGTCGTCGATCTCCTCGCTGGTGTCCTCGTAGGTGGTCTCGTCGTCGAGCGGCGTCTCGGCGGTCTCTTCGCCCAGCACCGGTTCCGCCTCGGCGGCCGGGGCGGGCGCCGCTGCGGCGGCCGCGGCCTTACCGCGGCTGGTGTCCTTGCTCCGGCTGCGCTTGCTCTTGGTCGGCGCCTCGACGTCGACCGTCTCGCCGCACGACGGGCATGCCGGCGGGCTTTTTCGCAGGTCGTAGAACTTCGTGCCGCACGACGGGCACAGGCGCTTCTTGCCCCACTCGGGCTTGGCCACGGCTTGTTCCCCCGTTGCTCCGTGAATGGGCTGATGCGTCGCGGTCGGCCGGTCCGGGCGGCACCCGAACCTATGATCCGCGGCCGGGCGATCCGGCGCGGGCCGAGCGCGCCGCCGTCCCGGCGCTTGGTGTGGCGACGGCAATTGCCACGCCCCGGCTGGACCTGTCAAAAGGAAAAGGCCGGGCGCACCCGGCTTTCTCGCGTCGGTTCAGGCCGCCCGCCCGGAACCCCCGCAACCGCTCCCGAAACGCCGCCAGGACTCATGACCGATCCGCATGCGCCCCCGCGTCCGCTGACAGCCCGGCCGGCCGACGGGCTGTCCGGCCCGGCGCGCGTGCCCGGCGACAAGTCGATCTCCCACCGCGCGCTGATGCTGGGCGCGCTTGCCGCCGGCGAGACCACGATCGACGGCCTGCTGACCGGCGCCGACGTGATCGCCACGGCGGACGCGATGGCCGCGCTCGGCGCGACCATCGATCGCGGCGGCCCGGGCGAGACCTGGCGCGTCTGGGGCCGCGGCGTGGGCGCGCTGGTCGAGCCCGAGCAGGTGCTCGACCTCGGCAACTCCGGGACCAGCGCGCGGCTGCTGATGGGCGTACTGGCGGGGCATCCCGTGAGCGCGGTCATGACCGGCGACGCCTCGCTGCGCCGGCGGCCGATGGGCCGGGTGATCGAGCCGCTCAGCCGGATCGGCGCACAGATCGCCGCGCGCAGCGGCGGACGGCTGCCGCTCACCGTGACCGGCACGGCCGATCCGATGCCGATCGAGTACGCCCTGCCGGTCGCCTCCGCCCAGGTGAAGTCGGCCGTCCTGCTGGCCGGTCTGAACGCGCCCGGGGAGACCAGCGTGATCGAGCCGGAGGAGACCCGCGACCACACCGAATTGATGCTGACCGCCTTCGGCGCGCAGGTGCGCGTCGAGCCGACCGATCAGGGCCGCCGGTCGACCCTGGTGGGCGAGGCGGAATTGACCGGCCGGCCGGTGCGCGTCCCGGCGGACCCCTCCTCCGCCGCGTTCCCGCTGGTGGCGGGGCTGCTGGTCCCGGGCTCGCGCGTGGAATTGCCGGCGGTCGGCATGAACCCGCACCGCATCGGCCTGTTCACCACGCTGCGCGAAATGGGGGCCGCGCTCAGGGTGGACAACGAACGCACCGAGGCGGGCGAGCCGGTCGCCGACCTGGTCGCCGAGGCCGGGCAGCTGCAGGCGGTCGAGGTGCCGGCCGCCCGCGCGCCCTCGATGATCGACGAGTACCCCGTGCTGTGCGTCGCCGCGGCGCTCGCCGAAGGGCGCACGGTGATGCACGGGGTGGGCGAGCTGCGGGTCAAGGAAAGCGACCGGCTGGACGCGATGGCGCGCGGCTTGGAGGCCTGCGGCGTCGCGGTCGAGGAGGGCGCGGACTGGCTCGCCGTGCACGGCACCGGCGGCCGGCGGCCGGCCGGCGGGGCCACGATCGACGCCCGCCTGGACCACCGGATCGCGATGAGCTTTCTGGTGCTGGGTCTGGTCGCGGAGGCCGGCGTGCAGGTCGACGACGTTCGGCCGATCGATACCTCGTTCCCCGGGTTCGAGGCGCTGATGTCCGACCTCGGTGCCGCGTTCGAGGGCTAAGCCCGGCACGGGCGCCCCAACGCCCGACTCTCCGACGCCCGACTTTCCAGCGCCGGACTCTCCAGCGCCGGACTTTCCAGCGCCGGACAGCCGCGTAAGGAAGATCAGCTCGGCTTCGGGCCGCCGGCCGGCGGCTTGAAGTCGGTCGGGGCCGTCGCCGTGGTGACCGCGAAGCGGTTCCAGGGCGCCAGCACCACGATCGCCGCGACGGTACCCACGGCGAGCAGCGCCGCCATGATCAGGTGGATGCTCGAATAGGCCGCGTTGAAGCCGCCGGCGACCACGCCGACGCCGCCGGCGGCCATCGCCATCAGTGCCAGCATACTCAGCGTCTGGATCAGGTCCTTCTGCAGCAGGGCCGGCGGGTTGTCCGACCGGCACAGGATGGCCAGGACGGCGAAGATGAGCACGGCGGCTGAGATCAGCGCGGCGCCCAGAACGATGGTCATGTGGCGTCTCTCTCCAGCAGGTTTCGGCCGGACGGCGTTCGCGGAGGCTGCGGGCAGCATAAGGCGTATTTCCGCATTGTCGAGTCGGGAATGAGGCTTCTCATCCCGGGGGTTAACGGAACCGGGGAGGAGTTGATACCGTTCACCCTGCCGGGCGGCCCAAGCCACCCCAAGAAAAGCGCTCCGCAGCCGGGGCCCGGCATCGAGCGACCAGCAACCGCCCGGTTGGGGTAAACGCCGAAGCGACGTGAACGCGCGTTTTGATAAAACACGACAGCAAGGGAGGCTCACTTATGAGCGACACCAAGCGCAGTCACGCGAACACGACCCAGGCCCAGCGCCACGGCATGAACCGCCGCGGCTTCATCAAGACCGCCGGCGTTGCGGGCGGCGCGCTCGCGCTCACCGGGATCGGCGCTCCGCACGTCCGGGCGCAGGCGAGTAAGGTCAAGGTCGGCCAGATCGCCCCGATGACCGGCTCCGCGGCCGAGTTCGGCCCGTTCTACCGCGACGGCGCGCGGCTCGCGATCAACCAGATCAACGAGGCCGCCAAGGAGGTGTTCGGCCAAGAGATCATCTCCCAGCACATCCTGGAGGACACCAACACCCTGCCGACCCCGGCGATCGAGAGCGCGCGCAAGCTGGTCGAGTCCGACGGCGTGCCGGCGATCATCGGCGCCTGGTCCTCGGGCGTGACGGTGGCGACCTCGACCTCGGTGTCGATCCCGAACGGCGTGCTGCAGATCTCCAACGGCTCGACCTCGCCGCTGATCTCGGTGCTGCCCGAGGACGAAAACAAGGACATGCTGTTCCGCACGACCGCGCCGGACAGTCTGCAGGGCGTGGTCGCGGCGATGCTCGCCAACGGCGAGATCATGGACGACTACAAGGTCAAGACGGCCG
>CAYRCO010000296.1:0-3858 GCA_964422775.1 uncultured Rhodovibrio sp. | reverse complement strand
ACGCCGCGGACCAGGACCTCGCGCGCGTTCAGGCCGTGGTTCGGGTCCGGCAGCAGGTTCAGGCGCTTCGCCTCGATCCGGACGTAGAAGGCGACGGACAGGAAATACAGCAGCGCCGGCAAGGCCGCGACCGAGATGATCGTGACGTAGGGGATCTGGGTATAGTTCGCCATGATGAAGGCGCCCGCACCCATGATCGGCGGCATCAGCTGGCCGCCGGTACTGGCCGCCGCCTCCACCCCGGCGGCGAATCGGCCGGGATAGCCGGAGCGCTGCATCAGCGGGATCGTGATCGTGCCGGTCTGGGCGGTGTTGGCGACCGCGGAGCCGGAGATCGTGCCGGTGAGCGCGCTCGCGATCACGGCGACCAGGCCCGGCCCGCCGATCATCCGGCCGGCGACCACCTGCGCCAGGTCGACGATCGCATCGCCCGCGCCGGAGCGCAGCAGGAACGCCCCGAACAGGATGAACATCACCACGATCGACGCGCTGATCCCGGCGATGTTGCCGAAGATCCCGTCGTCGCCGTAGACGGTGCGGAACAGCATGGTCTCGGCGGACAAGCCGGCGAACTGCAGCATGCCGCCGATCTCGGGCCCCAGCCAGGTGGCGTAGGACAGCGCCAGCACGGAGAGCACCGGGACGATCCACCCGGTGGTCCGGCGCACCAGTTCGAGCGCGACCAGGATCAGGATCCCGCCGGCGATCCATTCCGAGGTGACCAGCCGCACGCCGCGCTCGTAGATCGCGGATTCCTGAGAGATCAGATAGAGCCCGGCGAGCGCGCCCGCGAGCCCGAGGGTGACGTCCAGCGCGGTGCCCCAGCGGCTGTCCGCCCACCAGCTCCGCGCGACCATCGGGTAAAACAAACCGGCCAGCACTGCGAAGCCCGCGAAGTGCACGGCGTTCATCAAGAGCGGCGGCGGCACCGCCATCTGCTTCAGCGCCCAGGCGACCGGTCCCAGCGCGTCCACGCTCGCGCCCACAAGCCCAAACAGCCAGTCGAGTCCGTCGACCAGCAGCGAGCCCAGGCCGTTCATGTAGAGGTGCAACAGCGCGATCAGGATCGCAGTGACGAAGACCGCGCGCTCGCCGCGCTCGGACAGCCGACGCACCGGCTGCCTCAGCCGCTCACCTTCACCCTCGCTCATCGCCCGCGCTCCTTGGATATGTCGACGGTCTCACTACCGGCGGACTTGGCAGGGCGCATCGGCGGGTTCCCTCTCCTCCACTGGGAGGAGAGGGCTAGGGTGAGGAGGTTCGCACGCCGGTGCGATTCTGGCGGCGTGCCAAGCCCAGGCAGCGTGCAGAGCCACCTCACCCTAGCCCTCTCCCCCTACAGAGGCGGACAGGGGACCCGCTGCTACGCTCTGCCCCCGCACTTATCGTGCGCTCAAGGAAAAAGGGCCGGCGTTCCGAAGAAACGCCGGCCCGTAACGGTAACCGTGCCGCTTACGGCTTCAAGCGGTCCGGGACCTCGACGCCCTGCTCCTCGTAGTAGCGCAGTGCGCCCGGGTGCAGCGGGGCGGGCAGGCCGGCGATCGCGTTCTCCAGCGCCATGGCGTTGGTCGCCGGATGGATGTTCTGCAGGAAGGGCAGGTTCTCGTAGATCGTCTTGGTGATCTTGTAGACGTCCTCGTCCGGCAGGTTCGCGTGCGTGGCGAGGAAGTTCGGCTGCGCGATCGTGCGGGTATCCTTGTCGACGCCCGGATAGGTACCGGCCGGGATCACGTAGCGGGTCCACAGGCCCATGCCGCCGTCGGCTTTTTCCGCCTGCTCGTCGGTGAACTCCAGCAGCGTGGCGTCGTCGCCCATGGCGGCGAACGCCTGGGTGACCGCGCCCACGGGATCGCCCGCCGGGGTCGACATGCCGGCGACCTGACCGTTCTGCAGCGCCTCCGCGCTCGGGCCGTAGCCGACGTAGACGAGGTCGTAGGCCTCGTCCATGTCGACGCCCATGTTGCCCAGGAGCGTGCGGTTGGAGCCGATCGTGCCGGAGTTCTGCCGGCCCATCGCCATCGACATGCCTTGCATGTCGATCACGTCCTGCACGGTGCCGGTCTCGGCATGTTGGCTCGCCACCACGAAGTGCTCGACGTTCGGCCACAGCATGGTGATCGAGCGCAGGTGCTCCTGCTTGCCCGCGCTCTCGACCGGGCCGAGGCCGTTCCAGGCGTAGTAGCCGAACAGGCCCTGCAGGATGGCGAAGTGCGCCTCCTCCTCCCGGATCAGGCGGACGTTCTCGCCCGAGCCCGCGGAGTTGATCGCCGACATGTTAATGCCGTCGGACGGCTGTAGCTTGACCTTGATCAGCGTGGAAAGCGCGACGCCGACGGGATAGTAGGTCCCGCCGGTGGAGGCGGTGGAGAGGATGTAGTTCTTGTCCTGCGCGCGCGCTTCCGGCGCGGCAAGCCCGGCAGCGGCGACGCCCACGACGGCGGCGGCCGCGACGCCCTGAATCAGGCGGCGTCGGATGGTATCGAACAGCATGATGCGGTCAGTCTCCCCGTTCAGCAGTCATTGTTGTCTTGACGTTTTCTTGTCGTCCGGCCGGTCCTCACGGCCATCGCCTTGATACGGCGCTCTTGGGCAGTTTTCCAGATTTTCGCCGCCGACAACAGAGGCCGCCACGCCTTTTTCGGACCGCTTCGCTCTATTTCACACGCACTGAGTGTTGTTCGAAACGTCCCCGGCAGCCGCATTCGCGATTGCGCGGCGACCTGAAACGGGAAATACTCTCAGATATGGAAAAGACCTCCGACGCGCCCTCGGACATCGACCGCAGCCTGGCCCGGCGCCTGAAGGCGCTGCGGACCCAGCGCGGCTGGTCGCTGGATCAGCTGGCGGGCGATAGCGGGGTCAGCCGGGCGACGCTGTCACGGCTTGAAAACGCGGAGGTGAGCGCGACCGCGCAGGTGCTGGGCCGGATTGCCGCGGCCTACGGGCTCAGCATCTCACGCCTGATCGCGCTCGCCGAGGACGGCTTCCAGGCGCACCTGACTCCCGCCGAGCAGCCGGTCTGGCGGGATCCGGATAGCGGCTTCGTCCGGCACACCGTCTCCCCGCCGGACCGGCCGCTGTCGGGCGAAGTGGTCGCGGGCGAGCTGCCACCGGGCGCCCGGATCGCCTACGACCGGCCGCCGCGCCCGGGCCTGGAGCATCACCTGTGGCTGCGCGACGGCGCGCTCACCGTGACGCTGGGTACCGCCCAGCACACGCTCGCCCCCGGCGACTGCCTGCGCTACCGCCTGTTCGGGACCAGCGCGTTCGCAACGCCGGCGACAGCGGGCGCGCGCTACCTGCTGTTCATCGTCTGACGCGAAGGGGGCTCCTGGATGTCCGCGCCGCCGTTCCTGCTGGATGCGCCCATGGCCGAGGCGCGCCTGAGCCAGTTGACCGAGCTGCTGCACGCCTGCGTCAAGGACGGGGCGAGCGTGAACTTCGTCAATCCCTTCACGCTGGCGGAGGCGGAGGCGTACTGGCGCGACAAGGTCCTGGGACCGGTCGCAGCCGGCCTGCGCGACCTGTTCGCGGTCGACCGCGGCGGGCGGATCGTGGGCAGCGTCCAGCTCGACCGCGATACGCCGCCCAACGGCCGCCACCGGGCCGAGGTGACCAAGCTTCTGGTGCACCCGCACGCGCGCCGCCAGGGGCTGGCCAGCCAGCTGATGGACGCGCTGGAGGCCCGGTCGCTTGAGCAGGGGCGCACGCTGCTCACCCTGGACACCCGCACCGGCGACCCGGCCGACGGCCTGTACCGCGCCCGCGGCTACGTCGCGCTCGGCGAGATTCCCGGCTACTGCCGCGATCCCTTCGACCGCGGCCTGGATCCGACGACGATCCTGTACAAGCAGCTGG
>CAYRCO010000295.1:0-3877 GCA_964422775.1 uncultured Rhodovibrio sp. | reverse complement strand
AAATTCACGATGGAAGCCGGTTCGGCTTTCATCGATTTTGCTCTACGGCTTGGTGTAGGCGGTCTTGGTGGTGGTGTAGAAGTCGCGGGCGTACTGCCCCTGCTCGCGCGGGCCGTAGCTGGACGCCTTCATGCCGCCGAACGGCACGTGGTAGTCCATGCCGCCGGTCGGCAGGTTGACCGTCACGATGCCGCTGCGGCTGTTCGCCTTGAAGTGGCTGGCGAGCTTCAGGGAGTCGGTGCAGATCGCGCTGGTCAGGCCGTAGTCGGTGTCGTTGGCGACCGCCAGCGCCTCCTCGTAGTCCTTGACCCGGATCACGGCGCAGACCGGGCCGAAGATCTCCTCCCGGTTGATCCGCATGTCGTTGCGCGTGCCGGTGAACAGCGCCGGGGCCAGGTAGTGGCCGCGGGTGGCGCGGTTCAGCAGCTGGCCGCCGGTCACCAGCTCGGCGCCCTCCTGCTGGCCGAGGTCGATGTAATCCAGGTCCTGCTGCAGCTGCGTCTCGTCCACGACGGGGCCGCACTTGGTGTCCGGCTCCAGCGCGTGGCCGACGGTGTAGCTCGCCAGCTTGTCGCTGAGCGCGTCGACGAAGCGGTCGTGGATGCCCTCCTGCACCACCAGGCGCGAGGAGGCGGTGCACTTCTGCCCCGTGCCGGAATAGCCGTTGAGGGCGGCGTTGGCGGCCGTCTCCAGGTCGGCGTCGTCGAGCACGACCAGCGGGTTCTTGCCGCCCATCTCCAGCTGCACCTTCTTCATCGTCTCCGCGCAGCGCCGGGCGACGTGCCCGCCGGTCGCGGCCGAGCCGGTGAAGGAAACGGCGGCGACGTCGCGCGAATTCAGGATCGCCTCGCCGACCTCCTTGCCACGACCCATGACGAGGTTGAACAGGCCCTCCGGCAGGCCGCTGCGGGAGATGATCTCGGCCAGCGCCCAGGCGGTGCCGGGCACCAGTTCCGCCGGCTTGAACACCACCGCGTTGCCGTAGGCGAGCGCCGGGGCGATCTTCCAGGCCGGGATCGCGGCGGGGAAGTTCCAGGGCGTGATCAGGCCGACCACGCCCAGCGGCTCACGGCGCACCTCGACCTCGACGCCGGGGCGCACCGAGGGGGTGTAGTCGCCGTGCAGGCGCAGCGTCTCCCCGCCGTAGAACTTGAAGAACTGGCCGGCGCGCGCGACCTCGCCGACGCCCTCGGCGAGCGGCTTGCCCTCCTCGCGCGATAGCAGCCGGCCGATCTCGTCCTTGCGCCGGATCAGCTCGTCGCCGATGAACTCCAGCGGCGCCTGGCGCTGCTCCGGCGTCAGGCCGGCCCACTTCGGGAACGCACGCTTGGCCGCGTCGATCGCCGCGTGGGTGTCGTCGGCGCTGGCGAAGGCGTAGCTGGCGATCGTGTCGTCCAGGTCGGAGGGGTTCACGTTCTCGACCGCCTCGCCTTCGGTATGCCAGTCGCCGGCGATGAAGTTGCCGTAATCGGCGCGCGCCAAGGGTCGGCTCCTTTGTTTGGGCCTAAGATGCCGTGTTCGCACAGGGGGCAGCCGGTCGCCTAGCTTAACGGAACGGCAGGCGATGATCGTTTGCACGCCTATGCGTTTTTCCTCCAATAAGTTATTGAAAATGATGGGGCGGTTTAATTAAAAATCGCAAATGATTTGATTGCCGGCGCTTATCGCCGAACAGAGCCGTTGGGAGGCCGTCCGTGGTGAATGTCACGCTGAAGCATCTGCACGCCTTCGTGGCCGTGGCGCAGGAGGGAAGTTTCACCCGGGCCGCCCGGCGCCTGGCGCTGTCGCAGCCGGCGTTGACCATCCAGATCACTCAGTTCGAGGAGGAACTGGGCGTGCGTCTGTTCGACCGCACCACCCGACGGGTGCTGCTGACCGACAACGGCGCGGAGTTCCTGCCCACCGCCGAACGCCTGCTGGACGACGTGCATAGCGCGATCGCCGAGGTCCGCGACGTCGCCGCGCGCCGACGCGGTCGGGTCGGCGTGGCGACCCTGCCGTCGATCGCGGTCAAGCTGATGCCGGGGATGATCGCCACGTTCCGGCGCGACTATCCCGGGGTTTCCGTGCACCTGCTCGACGCCAACGCGAGCGGCGTGCAGGAACGCGTGCGCCGGAAGGAAGTCGACTTCGGCCTGGCCTCGCAATGGGCCCCTGACGAGGACCTGCAGTTCGAGACCGTGATGCGCGATCCGTTCCGGGTCGTCTGCCGACGCGACCACCCGCTGGCTGCGGGGAGCGGACCGCTGAGCTGGGCCGACCTCGCCGGCCAGGACTTCCTGGGATTGGCCCCCGATACCGGCATCCGGCCGCTGGTCGAAAGCGTCGCCGACCTGCCGGCGAGCGTGCGCCAGCCGCCCGTCGAGGTGTCCAACATCGCGACCCTGGAGGGCATGCTGACCGCCGGCCTGGGCGTCACCGTCCTGCCGGAGCTCGCCCTGCCGGCGGATCCCTCGGGTCAACTGACCGCGCGTCCCCTCCAGGGGCCCGCGCTGTTCCGCGATCTGTGCCTGATCACGCGACGCGGCCGTTCGCTGTCGCCGGCGGCGCAGAGCTTGCGCGATCTGATCGTCAGTCGTCTGGCGGACGATCCGGTTGGGGATCAGAACGGGTAGGCCGCTGCAGCCAGGTATCACCATGCGGGTAGTTTATAAGCGAGGACAATAGATCGTTTAATTTTTTTGATTTGCTTATGAGCGGCGGGAGTCATTTTACTGCGATAATCAAATAATCGGGCAGTCAACGACGTGCCTGCGGTCGAGACGGGGGCGCAGGTCGTCCGGAGCGTATCCGCTCCGGACTGTCCGAACTATCGCACATAGCAATCAGGGGCGGCAGACAATGGCAGAGCGCACCGCGGACAGGGCGCCGCAAGAAGAACGGATCGGCATGAATGCCGGCTTGGGAGACCCCTGGGTCCTGGGCCTGAGCGCCGGTTTCGTCGTCGCCTTCGTGGCGATGTCGATCTACGACGTCAACCTGCTTGCTTCGTTGGTGAGCGGCGGCTTCGCCTGGACGGCCAAGTACCTGGGGTCGTTCTTCCAGCTGATCCTGCTGCTGACCTTCTTCATCGCGTTGGGCGTGGCGGCGACGCCGGCGGCGAGCGCCAAGATGGGCAACCTCGACCGGCCGGAGATGAGCACCTTCAAGTGGGTGTCGATCATCATGTGCACCCTGCTGGCCGGCGGCGGCGTGTTCTTCGCCGCGGGCGAGCCGGTGTACCACTTCGTCGCGCAAGCGCCGCCGGCGTTCGGCGACGTCGAAACCGGCACCGCGGAGGCCGTGCGCGGCGCGCTCGCGCAGTCGTTCATGCACTGGGGCTTCCTGGCCTGGGCGATCCTGGGCTCGCTGACCTCGCTCGTGCTGGTGCATGCACACTACACCCACGGCAAGCCGCTGCAGCCGCGCACGCTATTGTTTCCGATCTTCGGCGAGCGGGTGATGCGCGGGGCGTTCGGCGGCCTCGTCGACGCGGTCTGCGTGGTCGCGGTCGTCGCCGGCACGGTCGGCCCGATCGGCTTCCTGGCGACCCAGGTGGCCTACGGTCTAAACGTCCTGTTCGGCATCCCGGACACCTACGGGACCCAGCTGACCGTGCTGGTGGTCCTGGGCGGGATCTACGTCACCAGTGCGATGACCGGCATCCACCGCGGCATCCAGTTCCTAAGCCGGATGAACGTCTACCTGGCGCTTGCGATCGGGGCGATCATCTTCGTCTTCGGCCCGACGCTGTTCCTGATGAACAGCTACCTGCAGGGCTTCGGCGCCTACGTCACCAACTTCTTCGAGATGTCCACCATGACCGCGCAAACCGCGCCCGAATGGTGGATGAAGTGGTGGACGGTGTTCTTCTTCGCCTGGTTCCTCGGCTACGGCC
>CAYRCO010000294.1:0-3892 GCA_964422775.1 uncultured Rhodovibrio sp. | reverse complement strand
GCCGTGCCGGGGCGTGATCGCCGATCAGGCGCGGCTTAGCTGCCGGAGACGGTGTAGTCCTGCAGCTCGCCGTCCTGGTAAATCTTGCGCTGATAGCTCTCGCGCTTCTGCATGCCGTTCTCGTTGACGGCCTTGTCGCCGGTGACGCCCTTGTAGTCGTCGGCGACCTCGTGCAGCGCCTCGGCGATCTGCTTGGGCTTGGTGGAGCCCGCCTCGTCGATCGCCAGCATGGCCATCATCGCGGCGTCGTAGGCGTAGCCGCCGAACGCGGTCAGCGGCGCCTCGCCGTACGCCTCCTCGTACGCGTTGGCGTACTCGGTTTCGTAGAAGTTGCTGTCGACGCCGACCACGAGGCCCTTAACGCCCTCGGCGACCTGCGGGATTTCCTTCACCTCGTTGGACCACATGGTCATGTAGTCGGCGTACCAGCCCTTGGGCATCTCCTGCCCCATCTCGTACATCTGCCGGAAGATCAGCCGGCTTTCGGTGCCGTAGGCGGTGTAGAAGCCGGCCTCGGCGTTGCCGCGGAACAGCTGCTTGATCTCCGGCCGGTAGTCGGACTTGTTGAGCTCGTAGCGCACCGTGTTGACGCACTTGCCGCCGGCGCTCTTCACGCTCTTGCAGGCGTTAAGCTCCAGCCCGACGCCGAACGGGTTGTTGGGCGTGATCGAGGCGAAGTTCTTCGACCCGCTGTCCTCCATGGCGAACTCGGCCAGCTTGGCGCCCATGATGTTGTCCAGGCCGATCGCGTTAAACATGTAGGGGCCGATGTCGGCCAGCTTGGGCGAGGTGGACCCGACCGAGATCTGCACGGTCTCGTTCTTGTTGGTGAACTGACCCGTGGGCACGGAGATGCCGCTGGAGAACTCGCCGATCACCACCGGCACGTTGTCGGCGTTGACCAGCTTGCGGGTCGCGTCCATCGCCGAAGCCGGGCGGCTCTCGGTGTTCTCCACGATCACCTTGACCTTGCGGCCGTCCAGCAGCTCGGGACCGAGCTTGCGGGTCTCGCCGCCGTCCATCGGCACTTCGTAGCCCTGGTTGACCCGCTGGACGGCGAGCTCCATGCCGCGTTTCATGTCCTGACCCTGGACGGCGTTGGTCCCGGTCAGCGAGGTGATCTGACCCAGCTTGATCGGCTCGGCCGCCGCCGTCCCGGCGGTGAGACCGGCCGCCGCCGCCAGCGCGGCGACACTGGCAACCGTACGCTTCAGACTGTGCATCACGTTGCCTCCCTTGGTGCTGACGCCGCCCGCACACCCAAGGAGGCCGCTTCCGCCACGCGGCCCGGTCCGGGCGGCGTTCGGATCTCTCTAGCCGCCGGCGCTTCCTGCCCTGGAAGACCGGAGCTTCCTCGACGTCACGCGCCCGGTTGGTTCAGCCCGGGTCTTGGTGTTGCGCCTTTGCGGACGAGGTAGGAACCGTCCGCCCGCTTGTTAACCCGCCCGGCGGTTGAGCCGCTCCGGATCGCGCGTGCGGCTCAGCTGCCCGCCTCCTCGACCTGCCCGCCGAGGTAGGCCTCGCGGATCTTCTCGTCGTTCAGGATGTCGCGCGCCTTGCCGTCGAAGGCGTTGCGCCCGTCGGCCAGCACGTAGCCCCGGTCGGAGATCTCGAGCGAGTGCTGCGCCTCCTGCTCCACGATCAGGATGGTGCGGCCCTGGGCGTTGATGCTCTGCACCTTCTGGAACACCTCGTCGGCCATCTGCGGGCTGAGCGCCGCCGACGGCTCGTCCAGCATCAAGAGGTCCGGCTCGGTCATCAGCGCGCGCGCCATGGCGAGCATCTGCCGCTCGCCGCCGCTCATCGTCTTGACCCGCTGCTTGCGCCGTTCGGCCAGCCGCGGGAAGCCGTCGTACTGCGCCTCCATACGCCGCTTAAGCGTGCCCTTGGAGAGCGTGTAGCCGCCCATCCGCAGGTTCTCCTCCACGGTGAGCGCGGGGAAGACGTTGTCCAGCTGGGGGACGTAGGCGATGCCCTGGACCACCCGCTGGTCCGGCCGCAGGGTGCTCACGTCCTGCCCCTGGAAGCGGATCTGGCCGTCCGTCGGGAACAAGTAGCCCATCACCGCCTTCAGCAGCGTCGACTTGCCCGCCCCGTTGGGGCCGATGATGGTGACGATCTCCTGCTTGTCGGCGTAGAGGTCGACATCCGTCAGCACCTGCGTCTCGCCGTAGCCGCAGGTCAGCTGGTCCACTTCGACGACGGCCATGGCTCTCCCTCTCCGCTTCCGCGTGCTCCGCCCGTCGTCCCTCACCGTCCGCTTTGCCGGGCGAGGTAGGCCCGCAGCACCTCGTCGCGCTGCAGCACGTCGTTGGTTTCGCCGCTGGCGATGATCCGGCCCGCGTCGAGCACGGTGACGCTGTCGCACAGGCGGCGGACCACCTGCATGTTGTGCTCCACGATCAGGAAGTTCTGCCCCTGGGCCTGCAGGTCTCGGATCACGCTCACGATGTCATCGATCAGGCGCGGGTTCACGCCGGCGACCGGCTCGTCCAGCAGCAGCAGCTTGGGCCGGACCATCAGCGCCTGGCCCATCATCAGGAGCTTCTTCTGACCACCGGAGAGCGAGCCCGCCGGCGTGTCCGCCTGATGGTCCAGCTTGATCTGCGCCAGGATCGCCCAAGCGCGCTCCAGGGCCCGCTCCTCCTGCCGGCGGATGTCGCCGGGGCGGAACAGGGCGGCCAGCACGCCCTCGCCCAGCTGCTGCTGCGGGGCAAGCAGCATGTTCTCCATCACCGTCATCGCCTGCGGGTTCAGGCTGGCCTGGAAGGTGCGCACCAGCCCAAGCCGCGCGATCTTGTCCGGGCTCAGCCCGTCGATCCGCGCGCCGTCGAAGCGCACCTCGCCGACATCGGGGGCGGCGAAGCCGGAGATCACGTTGAACAGCGTGGTCTTGCCCGAGCCGTTCGGCCCGATCAGACCCGAGACGCCGCCCGCCGCAACTTCCAGCGAGACGCCGTCGAGCGCGGTCAGGCCGCCGAAAGCCTTGCGGACGTTGTCGGTCTGCAGCAGCGGTTCGGCCATGGCGCTAGCCCCTCCCCGGCTGGCTTTGGCCCTGCTGCTTGCGGGTATGGGCGTAGCGGCGCACGCGTTCGGGCACCAGGCCCTTGGGCAGGAAGATGATCACCAGGATGATCAGCACCCCGATCAGCACCATGCGCAAGCTGCCCAGCGTGTCGGCGTCGATCGGCAGCGTGCCCGCCAGGAAGCGGGTGGAGTTGTAGATCGCCTGGATGATCAGCGAGCCGACCAGCGCGCCCAGATGGTTGCCGGCGCCGCCCAGGATGACCATCGACCAGACGATGAAGGTCTCCAGCGGCTTGAAGTAGGTCGGGTCGACGAAGGCGTTGAAGTGGGCGTAGAGCACGCCCGCCAGGCCCGCGACAGCGCCGCCCAGCGTCATCGCGCGGATGCGCAGCCAGCGCGCGTCCTTGCCCAGCGCCCGCGGGACCTCGTCGCCCTCCCGAATCGCCTTCAGCGCGCGGCCGAACGGCATGCCGGTCAGCCACTGCACCAGCCCCCAGGACAGCGCCAGGAACGCCGCAACCAGGAGCAGGTAGAAGAAACCGAACCCCTGGTTGCCCAGCGTGTCGAGCAGCGGCTGCGGGATGTTGGAATAACCGTGCGGGCCGCCCTGGTAGGTGCCGCCAATGGTGGTGTTCTTGAAGAACAGCCGCACGATCTCCGCCGCCGCCAAGGTGGAGATCGCCCAGTAGTCCTGCTGCAGGTGCGCCGTCGGCAGCGCGATCAGCGCGCCGAACGCAGCCGCCAGCAGCACCCCGCCGAGCAGCCCGACCACCACGTTGGTGCCGACCACCACCGTCAGGATGGCGTAGCCGTAGGCGCCCAGCATGAAGAAGGCGATGTGGCCCAGATTGACCAGCCCGGTCAG
>CAYRCO010000293.1:0-3901 GCA_964422775.1 uncultured Rhodovibrio sp. | reverse complement strand
TGACCCTCTCCTCCAGTGGGAGGGTTAGGGAGAGGAGGTTGCCCGGAACATACCTTTGCGGCACGGCCTGCGCGGCATAAGCGCGTTAACGGCGCTCTGCCGGAAAAAAACGCCCGTGGTCCCTCCTCCCCTCGCCCCTCCTCCCACAGGAGGAGGGGGATTAGTCGGGCGGAAGGTCGAACGAGCGGACGGCGAAAGCCGCCTACATATTGTCCATGAAGAAGGCGACGGTGCGCGAGCGCGCGAGGCTGGCGCTGTCCTCGTCGTAGTCTTCCGTCTGGTCGTTGTTGAAGCCGTGGCCGGCGGGATAGATGTGGTCGACCACGTTGGGGTGCTCGGCGCGGATCGCCTCGATCTGGTCGAAGTCGACGATCGGGTCCTCCTCGCCGAAGTGAAGCAGCATCGGGCACTGCGGCTCTTCGTCGTTGAGTTCGAAGATTTGACCGGAGTAGTACGATACCGCCGCGTTGACCGGCAGGCGGCAGGCGGCGAGCCAGGCGACCGCGCCGCCCCAGGCGTAGCCGATCACCCCGACCTTGGCATCGGAGCCCAGTTCAGAGCGCAGGTGATCGACGGCGGCCTGAACGTCCTGGGCGATGTCGTCCCAATCGATCTGGCCGCGGAGCTCGCGGCCGCGGTCGAGGTCGTCGGGACCGTAATCCAGTTCGACGCCGCGCTCGACCCGGTCGAACAGGCTGGGCGCCAGCGTCAGGTACCCGTCGCGGGCGTAACCGTCCGCCACCTCGCGGATGTGGTCGTTCACGCCGAAGACTTCCTGGCAGATGATCACGCCGGCCTTGGGCGTACCCTCCGGCCGGGCCAGATAGGCGTCGAGCTGATGACCGTCCGACGCCGAGAGGCGGATCTGTTCGCCCGCGTTCTGCTGGGCCATGAGTGCTGTCGTGTCCCCCTAAACGCTCAACAGGTGCACCCTGCAGGGCGCTCTCCGCCCCGGGGTGGTGTGAGCGCAGTCTGTCACACGTTGAAGCGGAAGTGGAAGACGTCGCCGTCCTTCACGGTGTAGTCACGGCCCTCGACGCGCATCTTACCGGCTTCCTTGGCCGCGGCCTCGCCGCCGCTATCGACGAAATCCTGCCAGAAGATCGTCTCCGCGCGGATGAAGCCGCGCTCCATGTCGGAGTGGATCACCCCGGCGGCTTCGGGCGCGTTGGCGCCGTTGCGCACGGTCCAGGCGTGCGCCTCCTTCGGCCCGGCGGTGAAGAAGGTGATCAGGTTCAAAAGCCGGAAGCCTTCCTTGATCGTCCGCGATAGGCCGCTTTCCTCAAGCCCGAGGTCGTCCAGGAAGGCGCGCTTCTCCTCGGGATCGGACAGCTGGGCCACCTCCGCCTCGATCTCCGCGGAGATCACCACGTGACCGGCGCCTTCGGCCTTGGCGCGTTCCTCGACTTGTTGCGACAGGCTGTTGCCGGTCGCGACAGAGCCCTCGTCGACGTTGGAGACGTAAAGTACCGGCTTGCTGGTGAGCAGATGTAGGCCCTTCAGCGTCTTGCGCTGCTCGGCGGTGAGTTGGACGTTGCGCGCGGGAATGCCCTCGCGCAGCCCCTCCACCACCGGGGTCAGGACGTCGCGCTTGGCGATCGCGTCCTTGTCGCCCTGCTTGGCGCGCTTGGCCGCCTGCTCCAGCTGCTTCTCGCAGCTCTCCAGGTCCGCCAAGAGCAGTTCGGTCTCCACCGTATCGGCGTCGCGCAGCGGATCGACCGAGCCGTCGACGTGCGACGTCTCGCCCTCGAAGCAGCGCAGCAGGTGCAAGACCGCGTCGACCTCGCGGATGTTGGCCAGGAACTGGTTGCCCAGCCCCTCGCCCTTGCTGGCGCCGCGCACCAGGCCGGCGATGTCGACGAACTCCAGCTGGGTCGGGATCACCTTCTGCGACTTGGCGACCTTGGCCAGCTGGTCGAGGCGCGGGTCGGGGACCGGCACGCGGCCGACGTTGGGCTCGATCGTGCAGAAGGGATAGTTGGCCGATTCCGCGATCGCGGCCTCGGTCAGCGCGTTGAACAGGGTCGACTTGCCGACGTTCGGCAGGCCGACGATGCCGCAGTTGAAGCCCATGGGATCGGGGTGTCCGTCGCTTGATCGCGTTCGCTTGGAAGCGCGCGCAAGACCGGCGCGATCTTAAAAATCGCCGCCTTACGCCTTGCTCGCGCTGGTGGTGTCTTTGGGGCCCTTGGTGTCCTTGGGCGGCGGCGCCTTCTGCGCCACCCGGCTCATGAAGCCCTCGGCGTCGCCCTGGACCAGGCGTGGGATCTCGTCGCCGACGGCGCGGCAAACGTCGTCGACGATCGCCGTCTCCGCCTTGGCGAACTCGCTCAGGACGTAATTGGTCACCTGGCGCTTGTCGCCCGGATGGCCGATGCCCATCCGGACCCGCCAGAAGTCGGCGCCGCAGTGCTGGATCATCGACTTGATGCCGTTGTGCCCGGCATGGCCGCCGCCCTGTTTCGCCTTCACCTTGCCGAGCGCGAGGTCGAGGTCGTCGTACAGCACGACCACTTGGTCGACGGGCAGCTTGAAGTAGCGCATCGCCTCCCCGACCGCTTGGCCGGACAGGTTCATGTAGGTCTGCGGCTTGAGCGCCAGCACCTTCTCGGTGCCGACGAAACCTTCGGCCGCCGCCGACTGGAAGCGCCCGCGCCAGGCGCTCAGGTTCTGCGACCGCGCGACCTCGTCGAGCGCCATGAAGCCGATGTTGTGGCGCGTCTTCTCGTACTTCGACCCGGGATTGCCGAGCCCGACCAGCAGCAGCACAGGCGGACCTCCGGACGGCTGCGCTCCAGGTGTGTCCGCACCGGACGCACGCGCCCCGGACCCGGAGTGGTCTCCGGATCCGGGGCGGCGCTGGAACAGTCGGCGCAGAGCATCGAGAATGGGATGTTACTCCCCCTTGTTCTCGCCGCCCTCGTCGCCACCGGACGACTGGTCGCCGCCGGAGGCCTCCTCGCCGCCGGACTCCTCGCCGGAGCCCTCCTCGGCCGCGGCTTCCTCGCCTTCGGCCTCGGCGGCCTCCTGCTCCTCGGCGGCCTCCGCGCGCACGGCGCTGGGGGCTGCGATCGTGGCGATCGTGAAGTCGCGGTCGTCGATCGTCGGGCGCGCGCCCTCCGGCACCTCGACCTGCGAGATATGGATCGAATCGTTGATCTCGTAGCCGGTCAGGTCGACCTCGAGGTAGTCCGGCAGGTTGTCCGCGCGGGCGATCATCTCGACCTCGTGGCGGACGATGTTAAGCACGCCGCCGCGCTCGATGCCCGGGGACTCCTCTTCGTTGATGAAGTGCACCGGCACCTGCACGGTCACCTCGGTCTTGGCCGAGACCCGGAGCATGTCGAGGTGGATCGGCCGGTCGGTCACCGGATCGAACTGCAGGTCGCGGCAGATCGCGAGCTGCTTGCCGCGCTTGCCCTTGAGCTGGATCTCGAACAGCCGGGTGAAGAAGCCGGGGCTGTTCAACTCACGGTCCAGGGTACCCGGATCGATGGTGAACAGGCTGGGGTCCTTGCCGTCGCCGTAAATGACGCCGGGCACGCGGCCCTCGCGCCGATCGCGGCGGGCTGCCCCCTTGCCGGCCCGCTCGCGCGGCTGCGCTGTCAGGGTGTGGGTCTCGGTCATCGCTTGATCGAAGCTCCTGATGGCTTTGGGTGTCGCAAAACGCGAGAAGCCGGCGCGCAGTCGTCTCGCGCCGGATCGCCGTGCTCGCACGCGCGCAGCCTCCAGGGGTGCTGCGCGGCCACGCGAGCGCGCGGGTTTTAGCCCGCGAGAGGCGGGGATGTCCAGAGGGTGTCGGGCCTGCGAGAAGGCAGGGCGCCGCGGCGGGTCGCTCTGCCTCGAGGGGAGAGGACAGGTGAGGGTGGGACTCCTCGGATAGAGCCGGGGAGTCCCGCCC
>CAYRCO010000292.1:2174-3910 GCA_964422775.1 uncultured Rhodovibrio sp. | reverse complement strand
ACGCCAAGCAGATGACCGAAGGCATCGTGAAGGCGCTGGAAGACCAGTAGCGTCCCGGCGCCCGCCCGGCAGAGTGGCGGCGCCGTAACTGGACGACACGGGCGGCGATCCCCTTGGGGGTCGCCGCCCGTTCTTTTGCGCGCTATCTATCAGCGGCGCGGCGTTACGCCCCTCTCCCGGGAGGGGGGAGGGAGGGGCCCGCGTCGCGTTAGCGGCGCGGGAGGGTGAGGGTGGAACTCCCCGGCAACTACCGAGGAGTCCCACCCTCACCTGTCCTCTCCCCTCAAGGGAGAGGGACCCGCCGCGATGTCCGTCAAACCCCCGCGACAAGGCTTCCCGCCGCCATGGATGATTCGACCAACCCCGCCGCGATGCCCGATCCCGCGCCGAGCGGGCCGTCCGACACCGGCGCCCTGGAGTGCTGCCCGCGCCCGAACGATCAGACGGCCGAGGTGCCAGGGCTGCTGCGTTGGCTGGCGGAGGCCGCGGAGACCGGGACCTCGGAGGAAGACATTTTGGCCGGCACCTGCGACCGGCTGCGGGCGGCTGGCGTGCCGGTCGACCGGGCGTTCGCTGGGATCGAACTGATCCATCCGCTGCTCGACGGCCAGCTGTACCGTTGGAACAGCGACGACCGGGCGGTCACGCGCCACGACCTGGACCGGTTCGACGACGACCGGGACGAGTGGGCGGTCAGCCCGCTCGCCCAGCTGCACGCGACCGGCGCTCCGGAACTGCGCCGGCGGGTCGGCGACAGTTACGTCCCCGGCGAGTTTCCGGTCGTCGACGGGGCCGTCGCGGACGGGGTGCAGGATTACGTCGCCTTCATGCTGCGCCGCGGCGGCCCGCACATCCTGGGCGAAAACGACATGACCTTCCTGACCTTCGGCACGCGGGCGCCGGACGGTTTCTGTGAGCTGTCCCTGGACCGGCTGCGCGCCAGCGTGGCCGCGATCTCAGGCGCCATGCGGCTGGCGACCGGGCCGCGGATGACCTATGCGCTGATGGAGACCTACCTGGGCCGGAACGCCGGGCGCCGGGTGCTGCGTGGCGGCATCGTCCGCGGCGAGGCGGAGGAGATCCAGGCGGTGCTCTGGCTGTCCGACCTGCACGGCTTTACCAAGATCGCCGATGAAGTCGATCCGGACGAGGTGGTGCCGCTTTTGAACGCCTACGCCGAGGCGCAGGTCGCCGCCGTGGAGCGCTACGGCGGCGAGGTGCTGAAGTTCATGGGTGATGGTCTGCTGGCGATCTTCCCGATCGACGGGGGCACCGGGGCCGGCGACGCGGAGCAGGCCTGCGCGGCCGCGCTGGACGCGGCGGAAGACACCTTCGCCACGATCGGCGCGTTGAATCGCGACCGCAAGCAGCGCGGCCAGGTGACGACGACGCTCTATCTCGGCCTGCACGTCGGGCGGGTCTACTACGGCAACATCGGCAGCCCGGAACGCCTGGACTTCACGGTCGTCGGCCCGGCGGTGAACGAAGCCAGCCGGATCGCCGACATGGCCAAGGCGGTCGACAAGGACGCCGTCGTCTCCAGCGCGTTCGTCGGCGCCGCGCCGGGCAGCCGTGATCGCCTGGTCTCGCTCGGCCGCCACGCCCTGCGGGGAGTTAAGCGGCCGCAGGAACTGTTCACGCTGGATCCGAAGCTGGATTGAAGCGGGGCGGGCCGGCGTTTCGGGACGACCGTCTCGGCGGGTCCCTTTCCCTCGAGGGGAGAGGACAGGTGAGGG
>CAYRCO010000292.1:0-2164 GCA_964422775.1 uncultured Rhodovibrio sp. | reverse complement strand
GGTGAGGGTGGGACTGCTCGGCGCTATACGGGGAGTCCCGACCTCACCCTGCCACGGACCTTCAGTCCGCGGGCCCCTCCCTCTCCTGTCACCTCAAGGAAGAGGGGATGACGCCGCGCTCGGCGGATAAAGCCATTCCAGCGCAACAAACACGAAAAGCCGCCGGCGCGGACCGCGGCCGGCGGCTCAACGTGTGTCGGAACGTCTGATAATGCCCGCCCGTGGCGGAACCGGTAGCCCGGAGGCTTTAGAAGCCTTCGCGCTCGCGGCGCTTACGCTGCAGCTTGCGCCAGCGGCGCACGGCCTCAGCCTGCTCGCGGGCTTTCTTTTCCGACGGCTTCTCGTAGTGCCGGCGGAGCTTCATCTCGCGGAAAACACCCTCGCGCTGCATCTTCTTCTTCAGCGCGCGCAGGGCCTGATCGACGTTGTTGTCGCGGACGTGTACCTGCACGGTTACGCTCACACTCCTTTCGCGGTTCCGACCCTTGAGGCCGCCCGAGCCGACCCCGAAACCGCGTCGGGGTGGGCGGCATGTCTTAAGTCGACATGGCCCTGGGCGGATGAAATGCCAACACGCGGCTGTCCGAGCTTCCTCGGCGCCGCGCGGCACAGTCCCCTGGGCCGTCGAGTGCGCAGGGTCTATCACACGCTTACAGCCATGTGAAGGCCGGTCGGTCTCGGAAGCCGGCCAGCGGCCGAACTTTTGTCGCGCCTCAAGCGCCCTTGCGGCCGGGCCTTTCGGGCGCCATCGTCCAACTAGCCGACGTTCCCGTCACCCCAGCCGCGATCTTGCCGCCATGGCCGTTCTGGAAATCGCCCGCATGGGTCAGCCCGTCCTGCGCCGCCGCGCCGAGACGGTCCACTTTGCTTTGAGCGGGGCGATGCGGCAGCTGCTGGACGACATGGCGGAGACGATGGAAGCGGCGCACGGCACCGGGCTGGCGGCGCCGCAGGTGTTCCAGCCGGTGCGCGCGATCGTGTTCAAGGTCGACGGCGCGCGCCAGCGCCGGTCGGTAGCGCAGCTGCCCGACCTGCCGGACCCGGAGACCGCCGGTGACGGGGTCCAGCTGACCTATCTCCTGAACCCGGAGATCGTGCCGCTCGACGCGCCCGTGGACGCGCCCTTGGACACGGCGGTGGACGAGGCGTACGAGGCCTGCCTGTCGATCCCCGGGCTGACCGGGCGTGTGCCGCGCTGGCGGCACGTGCGTTACCGCGGGCTGGACCGCGACGGCCGGCAAATCGAGCGGATTGCCAGCGGCTTCCACGCCCGGCTGGTGCAGCACGAAGTGGACCATCTGGACGGCCTGCTCTATCCCGAACGCATGCGCGATCTCGCCACCTTGGCCTTCGTCCAGGAGATCGCCACGTCACAGACAGACGCAGACGCCAAGCCGCGCGCCGCCGAGTCCTAGGCGCGCGACACGCCCAAAACGGGAGACACCGATGCGCGACCTGGATGAACTGCGCCGCGAGATCATGCAGCGCACCCTGGAAAACGTGCCGTTCGACGGCTGGTCCTGGGCGTCGATCAACGCCGCCGCCGACGAGCTCGGCATCGACCGGCGGGAGGCGGAGAGCGCCTTTCCCGGCGGGCCCGCCGAGGTGATCGAGTTGCACAGCACCGAGGCCGACTACGCCATGCTCGAGGAATTCGAGCGCCGGGCGAGCGAGGGCATGCGGGTGCGCGACCAGGTTGCGCTCGCGATCTGGGTCCGCCTGGAGCACAACGAGCCGCACCGCGAGGCGATTCGCCGGGCGCTGTCGTTCCTCGCCCTGCCGCAGCACCAGCCGCTCGCGTTGCGTCTGCTCTACCGCACCTGCGACGCCGTCTGGACGGCGGCCGGCGACGGCAGCGCGGACTACAACTTTTACAGCAAGCGCGGGCTGCTGTCGGGCGTTTACGCCTCGACCCTGCTGTACTGGCTGGAGGATTCGAGCGAGGACTACGCCGCCACCAAGGCATTCCTGGACCGCCGGATCGATGAGACGGTGCAGATCGGCGGCCGGCTCGGCCGGGTGATCAAGACCCTGGAACAGGTGCCCAGCACGCTACGCTCCATGTCCCCCGGCCGCGGCGGCGCCGAGGACCTGCGCATGCGCGGGAACTAGGGCAAGATGCTGAAACGTGGAATCACGTTTCAGCATCTTGCCCGCTCTTCAA
>CAYRCO010000291.1:0-3946 GCA_964422775.1 uncultured Rhodovibrio sp. | reverse complement strand
TCACGATCGTCGACAACCTGTCGCGCCGGAACATCGACAACGAGCTGGAGGCGGGCTCGCTCACCCCGATCCGGCCGATGGGCGAGCGGCTAAGCGCCTGGGCGGAGGTGTCGGGCCGCGAGATCGCGTTCGTACGCTTCGATGTCGCCGAACACTACCATCGTCTGCTCACCCTGCTGCGCGACTGGCAGCCCGAGGCGATCGTCCATTTCGCCGAGCAGCGCGCCGCGCCCTATTCGATGAAGTCGTCCTTTCACAAGCGCTACACCGTGGCCAACAACCTGAACGCCACCAACAACGTCCTGGCCGCGATCGTGGAATCGGGCGTCGACGCGCACCTGATCCACCTCGGCACGATGGGGGTCTACGGCTACGGCACCGCCGGCGTGCGCATCCCGGAAGGCTACCTGGCGGTGAAGGTCGAGCTGGAAGACGGCCGCGAGGTCCGGCAGGAGATCCTCTACCCGCCCAACCCCGGCAGCATCTACCACCTGACCAAGACTCAGGATCAGCTGTTCTTCGCCTTCTACAACAAGAACGACGGCGTCAAGGTGACCGACCTGCACCAGGGCATCGTCTGGGGCACCCAGACCGACCAGACCGAGCGCGACGAGCGCCTGATCAACCGGTTCGACTACGACGGCGACTACGGCACGGTGCTCAACCGCTTCCTGATGCAGGCGGCGGTCGACTACCCGCTGACCGTTCACGGCACCGGCGGGCAGACGCGCGCCTTCATCCACATCCAGGACACGGTGCGCTGCATCGCGCTCGCCGCGGAGAGCCCGCCGCAGACCGGCGAGCGGGTGCGCATCGTCAACCAGATGACCGAGACCCACCGCGTGTTGGCCCTGGCGGAGAAGGTCGCGGCGCTGACCGGCACGCCGGTCGCCTTCCTGGACAACCCGCGCAAGGAGGCGTGCGAGAACGATCTCTATGTGCGCAACGACACGCTCTTGCGCCTCGGCCTGGCACCGATCCGCCTGGACGACGGTCTGCTGAGCGAGGTCACGGAGATCGCCCAGCGCTACCGCCACCGCATCGATACGGCCAAGATCCCCTGCGTCTCCCGCTGGTAGCCCGCACGCGAGCGCACTTGTGCCGCTGAGCGGGCCCTGTTAGGCACTTGCGACTCAGGCTTTTCCCGAGCCGGACCGCGCGGCGCGCGGCCGGCGTTCCGGCGCATCGAGCGGTGCATGAGAGACGACGCAAGGCAGGCTGAGGGCACGCGCCCCGGCCCCGACACCTACATCCAGACCGGCACCGAGGCGCTCGACTATGGCCTCGACGGCGTGCGCCAGCTGCGCGCCGCCTTGCAGCAGGCGCCGCTGCGCGATGCCTTCGCGGCTGCGGTCGAGACGATCCTCGGCATGGAGGGCCGGCTGATCGTGGTCGGCGTGGGCAAGAGCGGGCACATCGGCAGCAAGCTCGCCGCCACCTTCGCCTCCACCGGCACGCCGGCGTTCTTCGTCCACCCTTCCGAGGCCAGCCACGGCGACCTCGGCATGATCTCCAACAAGGACATCATCCTGGCGCTGTCCTGGTCCGGGCAGACCGCCGAGCTGCGCGACCTGGTCGGCTACGCCCGGCGCCAGCGGGTGACCCTGCTGGCGATCACCAGCGGCACCGAGAGCATGCTGGCGCAGGCCTCCGACACCGCGCTGATCCTGCCCAAGGCGCGCGAGGCCTGCCCGCTCAACCTCGCGCCCACGACCTCGACGATGCTGCAGCTGGCCTTGGGCGACGCGCTCGCCATGGCCCTTCTGAACGCGCGCGGCTTCACCGCCAGCAACTTTCAGGAGTTCCATCCGGGCGGCAAGCTGGGGGTGTCGCTGCAGGCCGTCGGCTCGGTCATGGTGACCGGCGAGATGCTGCCGACCGTGCCGGCGGACAGCACGGTCGCCGCCGCGATCGAGCGGATCAGCTCGAACGGCTTCGGCATCGTCGGCATCCTCGACGACGAGGGCGGGCTGATGGGCGTGATCACCGACGGCGACCTGCGCCGCTACATGCAGGCGCGCGCCGAGCAGACGGTGGACGACGCGCTGAACAGTGTGCGCGCCGCCGACATCATGACCCGCCAGCCGGTCATGGTGGGCACGGACACGATGGTCGCTTCTGTTCTCGCGGTGATGCAGGAGAAGAAGATCTCCGCGGTGTTCGTCGCCGACCCCGACCGGGTTGGCTCCGACACGCGGGCGATCGGCCATCCGCCGCCGCGGGGTATCATCACCTTCATGCATCTCTTGCAGCTGGGCGCCGTCTAGCTGCGGCCCCGCATCTCGGACCTCTGCCTTGCGCACCGCGATCCTGATCCCCGCCCGTTACGAGTCCAAGCGCTATCCCGGCAAGCCGCTGGCCGAGCTGACCGGCGCGCATGGGGCCGCCAAGACGCTGATCCGCCGGTCCTGGGAGCGCGCGCGCGAGGTCTCGGGCGTCGACCACGTCGTGGTCGCCACCGACGACGACCGGATCGCCGAACACTGCCAGGGCTTCGGCGCCGAGGTCGCGATGACTCCCGCGTCCTGTGCCAACGGCACCGAGCGCTGCGCCGCGGCCGCTGGCAGCCTGGATCCCGCGCCGGAGGTGGTGGTCAACTTCCAGGGCGACGCCCTGCTGACCCCCGCCCACGTGATCGAGACGCTGGTCCAGGCGATGCACGACAATCCCGACGTGTCGGTCGCGACCCCGGTGGTGCGCTGCGATGACACCATGCTGTCGGCGTTCGCCGAGACCCGCCGCAAGGGCCGGATCGGCGAGACCTCCGCGGTGTTCGACCGGCAGGCACGGGCGCTCTACTTCTCCAAGGAGATCCTGCCCACCCGCCGGGACGACGCAGCGGACCTGGAGACGCCGGTGTTCCAGCACATGGGCATCTACGCCTACCGCACTGAGGCGCTGACCCGCTACGGCGACTGGCCGGTCGGCCCGTTGGAGGCGCACGAGGGGCTGGAACAGCTGCGCTTCCTGGAGAACGGTCACCGTGTGCAGTGCTGCGAGGTCGACCTGCGCGGTCAGCCGGTGCACGAGCTCAACAACCCCGACGACAAGCCCCGGATCGAGGCCGTGCTGCGCGACCTCGGCCTGGACTGAGAACGCCCGCATGTCCGAAACCCCGCCCGATCCCGCCGCCCGCGATTCCGCGAAAACCGTCCGCGCCGCCTTCGAGGCGACGGCGGCGAACTACGCGCGGCTTGCGGAGATGTCCGGGGAGGTCGCCGGGCTCGCCGAGTTCGTGACCGCGCGCTTGAAGCGCGGCGGCACGCTGATGCTCTGCGGCAACGGCGGCTCCGCGGCCGACGCCCAGCACATCGCCGCCGAACTGGTCGGCCGCTTCCAGGCCGAACGCCAGCCGATGCGGGCGCTGGCGCTCGGCCAGAACGTCTCCACCACGACCGCCGTCACCAACGACTACGACTTCGAGCAGGTGTTCGCGCGCGAACTGGTCGCCTTCGCGCGCCCCGAGGACGTGCTGATCGGCATCACCACCAGCGGCACCAGCCGCAACGTGATCAAGGCGCTGGAGGCTGCCCGCGCGATCGGCTGCGGCACGGTCGGCCTGACGGGCGCGCGCGCAGGCGACCTGCCGGCGCTGTGCGACCGCCTGATCCAAGTGCCCGCCGGCGAGACCGCGCGCATCCAGGAACTGCACATCGGCGTCGGCCACGCGCTCTGCCACATCGTCGAGGCGGAGCTGGGCGTCTCGCGGGGTTGACACGGAACGTCTTCGCACCGGTGTCGCGTCGCCCGCCACGGGTTGCCCCAGAGTTGATCGAGGGTGGATAGAAGCCAGCTTTTGATGTATCAAGTAGATCATAATGCAACATTTGATGCGACCAAGTCAGTGGTCCTCTGAACACGGCGTCTCCAGGATGACGGCGTGGCGCAGGGCGTCCGAGGGCCGCATTGAGGGCGCGTTTCAAAACGACGCCGGTCGCTGGATGGT
>CAYRCO010000290.1:0-3947 GCA_964422775.1 uncultured Rhodovibrio sp. | reverse complement strand
CACGCCGGCCGCGGCCAGGCGCGTCTCGGCCGCCCGCAGCAGCTCGGCCGCCGTTCGCTCGCCCGCGCCCGCGGCCACGCCCGGGCTCACTGCAGTTCCGCCAGCTTGGCGGCCTGATCCTCGGAGATCAGCGGGTCGATCACCTGGTCCAGCCCTTCCCCGCTCATCACCTTTTCCAGCTGGTAAAGCGTCAGGCCGATCCGGTGGTCGGTCACGCGCCCTTGCGGGAAGTTGTAGGTGCGGATGCGTTCCGACCGATCGCCGCTGCCGATCTGGCTCTTGCGGTCGTCGGCGCGCGCCTGCTCCAGCTTCTGCCGCTCGGCGTCGTAGAGACGCGCGCGCAGGACCTGCATCGCCCGGGCGCGGTTCTTGTGCTGGGACTTGTTGTCCTGGCAGCTGACCACGACGCCGGTCGGGATGTGGGTGATTCGCACGGCCGAATCGGTGGTGTTGACGTGCTGCCCGCCCGCGCCCTGGGAGCGGAAGGTATCGATCCGCAGGTCCTTGTCCTCGATCTCGACGTCGACGTCTTCGGCCTCCGGCAGCACGGCGACCGTGGCGGCGCTTGTGTGAATGCGGCCCTGGCTTTCGGTCTGCGGCACGCGCTGCACGCGGTGCACGCCGGATTCGTACTTCAGCTTGGCGAACACGCCCCGGCCCTTGACCAGCGCGCTCACTTCCTTGGCGCCGCCCTGGTCGGCCTCCTGCCAGGACAGGACCTCGACGCTCCAGCCCTGCTCGGTGGCGTAGCGCTGATACATCCGGAACAGTTCGGCGGCGAACAGCGCCGCCTCCTGGCCGCCGGTGCCCGCGCGTACCTCCAGGATCGCGTTCTTGTCGTCGTCCTTGTCGCGCGGGACGAGGCGCATCTGGACGTCGTGCTCCAGCTCCGCGCAGCGGTCGCGCAGGCGGTAGTACTCCTCCTCCGCGAGCTCCCGCATCTCCGCGTCGCTGTCGGGATCGTCCATGATCGCCTTCGCTTCGTCGCGTTCCTGGCGCGCGGCGCGCAGCGCCTGGATGGAATCGACGATCGGCTGGAGATCGGAGATTTCCTTCAGCTTTTCGGTGTAGTCGTTGGATCCGGGGCTGTCGTGCGAGGCGACGAGGGCCTGCAGCTCCTCGTAGCGCGCGACCACCCGGTCCAGGTTCTCTTCCAGCGACACGTCCCTCGTCCTTCCTTCCAAAATCCGCCGCCCGGCACCGGCGACGCTCAGCGCTCGCCGCCCGGTTCGTCCTCGCCGCCGCTGGCGTTGCGCGGGTCGATGCCGTACAGGCGCTGCAGGCTGCGCTCCAGCTCGGCGCGCGTCTCGGCATCGCCCGCGGCGTCGCGCAGCGCCTGGGTGGGGCCGTGCAGCAGGCGATTGACCAGCAAGCGTGTGGCCGCGTCGGCGTCGAGCTTGCCGGTCGACAGCACCTCCGCGCGCACCGTCTCGAAATGCTGACGCAGCGCGGTCACCGACGGCACCGCCTCGCGCCCGGCCTCGCGCTTGGCGAAGCCATCCAGTTCGGCGTCGACGATCGCCCAAGCGTCGAGCGCCGCGCGCTCGCGCTGCACGCGGCCCTGCTGCGCGACCTTCTCCAGATCGCCCAGGTCGTAGACGAACGCCGAGTCGAGTTCGTGCACCTTGGGTTCGACGTCCGCCGGCACGGCCGCGTCCATGATAAACATGGGCCGCTGGCGCCGGCGTTTCAGCGCCCGGCGCACGCGCGTGCGATCCAGCACGTAGTCGCCCCGGCCGAGGCCGGCGACCACGATGTCGGCGTCGGCGAGGCCGGTATCCAGGTCGTCCCACGGGCGCACGTCGCAGCCGAGCCGGCGCGCCGCCGCTTCCGCCCGGCGCTGGGTGGGGTGCGCCAGGACCATGCGGGCGACCGCGCTATCGTTCAACTGCGCGGCCATCAGCTCGCCCATCTCGCCCAGGCCCAGCAGCAGGGCGTTGCAGCGGCGCAGGTCGCCGTGGATCTGCCGGGCGACGTTGATCGCCGCCGCAGCGATCGACACCGGCTGGCTGGCGAGCTCGGTCTCCGAACGCACCCGCTTGGCGACCGCGTAGGCGGTCTGCAGCATCGCCTCCAGCGAGCCGGACACCAACCCGGCTTCCTGCGCCACGCGGTGGCTGTCCTTCAGCTGGCCCAGCACCTGCGGTTCGCCCAGCACCTGGCTGTCGAGCGCGGCGGCGACGGCGAACAGGTGGCGCAGGGCCGCATGGCCCCGGTGGATCGACAGCAGCCGGCCGACCTCCTCGCCATCCATACCGGACCAGCGGGCGAGCAGCTCGCCTGCGGCAAGCTCCACCTTGTGCGGCGTATCCGACAGGGTGGCGACCTCGACCCGCTCGCAGGTCGCGAGCACCAGCCCCCGTTGGAACCCGGCGGCGCGCAGGTCGGCCAGCAGCTGAGCGCGGTCGATTTCCTCGACGAACAGGCTTTCGCGCACGTCCGCGGGCACGTTGCGGTGGGACAGGCCCACGATCACCAGACGGGCGGCCGGGTCGCCGGACATAGCATGCACCTCTGCGCGCGAAGACCAGCCGGCAGCCTGGCTAGGCGAGCTGGGCGAGACGCTCGCCCAGGTCGTGCAAAGCGACAGTCTCCTGCGCGCCGCTGTCCAGATCGCGCAGCGTCGCGCTGCCCTTGGCCGCTTCCTCCTCCCCCAGGATCACGGCGGCGCGGGCGTTGACCCGGTCGGCGCGCTTGAGGCGCTTGCGCAGATTGCCGGTATAGCCGATCTCGACCGCAAAGCCCTGCTGGCGCAGCTGCTGCGTGAGCTCGAGGGCGAGCTTGTCTTGCGCCTCGCCCGCGGGCACGACGGCGATCGGGCGCGGGGCTTGCGGCTCCTGGCTCAGCAGCATGGCAAGCCGTTCCACCCCGGCGGCCCAGCCGATCCCCGGGGTGGCGGGGCCGCCCATCTGTTCGATCAGGCCGTCGTAGCGCCCGCCGGCCAGCACGGTGCCCTGCGCGCCCAACTGGTCGGTGGTGAACTCGAAGCAGGTGTGGGTGTAGTAGTCGAGCCCGCGCACCAGGCGCGAGTTGATCTCGTAGGAGATGCCGAGCGTGCGCAAGCCGTCCAGGACGTCGCGGAAGAAGTCCTTCGACTCCCGGTTCAGGTAGTCGTCGAAGGCGGGCGCGCCCGCGACCAGCTTGCGGTCGCCGGGGTCCTTGGAATCCAGGATGCGCAGCGGGTTGCGGTGCAGCCGGGCGCGGCTGTCATCGGACAGCTGGTCCTGGTACTGCTGGAAATAGTCGACCAGCGCCTGGCGATAGGCCTTGCGGCTTTCCAGGTCGCCCAGGGTGTTGATCTCCAGCGTGATCCGGTCGCTGTCCAGGCCGATTTCCTTCAGGAAGTGGCGGGCGAGCGCGATCATCTCGACATCGCCGATCGGCTGGGCGACGCCGATCAGCTCGACGTCGACTTGATGGAACTGGCGCAGGCGCCCCTTCTGCGGGCGCTCGTGGCGGAACATCGGGCCGGTGTAGAACAGCTTCTGCGGCAGGTCCTGCTGCAGGCCGTTGGAGATGAAGGCGCGCGCCACGCCGGCCGTCGCCTCGGGGCGCAGGGTGACGCTGTCGCCCTCCTCCGACACCGGGAAGGTGTACATCTCCTTGGTCACGATGTCGGAGGTCTCGCCCAGGGTGCGCTTGAAGACGTCGGTGAACTCGAACACCGGGGTGGCCATCTCGTGATAGCCGTAACGCTCGGCCAAGCGCCGGCAGGCCTCCACCACCGCGCGCTGGCGGCGCATGTCTTCGGGCAGGATATCGCGGGTGCCGCGAACCGGCTGGAGTTTCGCCAAGGCGGGTCTCCGGGCGTTTGTCGGGGAAACGCGCGCTCACGCGCCGCGGACACTTACCGCGCACGGGCGTGTGGAAGCAACCGGGTGAGGGGGTGGGGGCAGGGTGAAATCATTAATGGTTAACCTACCAGAACCGTCGTCCGGAAAGCTGGG
>CAYRCO010000289.1:0-3981 GCA_964422775.1 uncultured Rhodovibrio sp. | reverse complement strand
GGCTCTAGGCAGCCTCCGACCCGCCTTCGCCCTCGCGCCGGCCAAGCCCGATCGACCGCGCGATCTCCGAGCGGCGCTTGGAGGTGTTCGGCGCGACCATCGGGTAATCCGGGCGCAGGCCGTAGGTCTCGCGGTACTGCTCGGGCGTCATGTTGTGCGCCTTGGCGAGGTGGCGCTTCAGCGCCTTCTGCTTACGCCCGCAGGCCAGACACACCAGGTGATCCTTACCGATCGACTTGCGCGGGCTGACCGCCGGCTGCGCTTCGCCCGGACCGGCCTCGCTCTCGCCCGACTGCAGGTTCTTAAGGTCCCGTGCCACGGCCTGGATCACCTGCGGCACCTGATCCGGCTCGATCGCGTTGTGCGCGACGTAGGCCGAGACGATCCGTGTGGTCATCTCCGCGATCGTCTGATTATTAGGGGTCTCGTTCGATTCGCTCATTTTGGGCCTTTCCTCCCGTTCCGAAAACTGTGTAAGACATAATCGATTTGCCAAACGTGTTAAAGAGTTTTCGGATGCTTTCTTCTAAATCTTATCGCGAAAGCAGTAGGCTTGAAGAGCTGTCTGTCGGATCGCACGCCAAACATAGGCTAAAACTTGAAGCGGACTGCGGCGCGGCGTCGCTAGTAGGCGTGTCAGCGCCGGTTGCAGGCGCGGCGGCGCGGTTTTTTGGCGCAACTTTGGCCGGCGCGACCGTTCGCTTTGGGGTGACACGCGACGCACACCCGCGCGCGGGTTTACGGGGGTCGCAAAGCCGGGATCGTGCTTATAGGCTGTATGCGCGTCCTGCAGCCAGACGCGCGCGGGCGAACGGGAGCGTTTGAGCTTGAAGACTGCCCTTTTGGCCCTGCTGCTGCTGTCGCTGACGGCTTGCCAAGCCTTTCCGCCCGGCTCCACGAACGACGACACGGCTGATCCGGAGTCCGGTTCGGGGTCGGACGCGGATGCCGCGGTCGTGAGCGGTCTGGATACGGCGGCGGAAGATCAGGCCGAGCGCAAGCGCCGCGGGCCGCCGCCCAGGCCGCCGCAGCTGCCGCCGCGCGGCGATCTCGGGGAGCAGCAGCTGACCGGCCTGACCACCAACCAGACCTGGGATCTCCTCGGGCCGCCCAGCCAAGTCGAGGAGGAATCGCCGGCCACCGTCTGGACCTACAAGGTGGCGGGCTGTCGGCTCGAACTGTTCTTTTACTTTGACCTGGAGAGCCAAGAGCAGCGCACACTCGCCCTTGACCTCGAAGCTGCCAGTGATTTTGTCGGAAGCCGGCCGTTTTGCTGGTACACCTTAGCCAAGCGCGGCCGTGCCCGCGCGGCCTCGCTGCCGCCGGCCGACAGCGCCCAAAGCGATCGGAACAACGCGCAGGTCCCGACGGCCGGCGAACTCGCGGGCGCGGACGCTGAGAACGCAGGCGATCCGGCCGAGAGCGAGCCGTCCGATGCGGCGGCCACGGAGGCCGGCTCGGACGCGAACGCGCCGCCACAGGGGGAGAACGCTCAGTGAGCGAGAACGCTGAAGGTGACGCGCGGCTGGTGGTCGTCGACGACGACCCGATGTTCCGCGAGTCCCTGGTTCAGAATCTGAAGGATGACGGCTACGAGGTCACCGACTTCGGCGAAGGCCAGCCGGCGCTGGACTACCTGCGGGCCGGCCATTCGGCGGACCTCGTGGTGCTCGATTGGCGCATGCCCGCGATGACCGGCATCCAGCTGCTGCGCGCGATCCGCGAGCACGAGATCGACGTCCCGGTGATCTTCCTGACCGTGCTGGGCGACCAGATCTACGAGGAAGCCGCGCTGCACCACGGCGCCATCGACTTCGTCGAGAAGTCGCGCAGCTTGTCGATCCTTAAGAAGCGGATCGAGCTGTCGGTGAAGCGCACCGACGTCGCGGTCGCCGGCGAAGGGCACGGCGGCGAGGACAACGTGGTCGAGACGATCGGCCACCTGGAGCTGAACCGAGAGACCTCCCGCGCCTATTGGAAGGGCGAGGAGGTCCCGCTGACGCTGAACGAGTTCCGGATCGTCGATCTCCTGGCCGGGCGTCCTGGACGCGACGTGCGGTATCGGGAGTTGTACGATCAGGTGCACGGGGCCGGCTTCATCGCCGGCAGCGGCGAGGAAGGCTACCGGGGCAACGTGCGCACCCTGATCAAGCGCATCCGGCAGAAGTTCCGCGCGCTCGACACCACCTTCGAGGCGATCGAGAACTATCCCGGCTTCGGCTACCGTTGGCGCGACGACAAGGCCCGCCAATGACGCCTCGGGGCGTGCGGGCGCGGCGGCGGCACGTGGCCCCTGAGGTTGGCCGGGCGGGCCGGTCGGCGCGCTTGCACCGGAGGGCGGTCCGATGATCCGCGCGTTTCTGCATTCGGTCGCGGCCAAGACGGCCGTCGTGGCGATCGTGTTCTTCGCCGTGCCGCTGCTGCTCTACCAGCAGTTCCAGGACGTCGACCAGGAGAAGCGTCAGCTGTTGCTGCGTTCACTGGAGAACCAGGGTCAGGTGATCGGCGAGTCGCTGCGCCCGCAGCTCAAGGACTACGACGGCGATGCGCTGCGTGGGATCGGTCAGGCGCTGCAGCGTCTGGGCGGCGTCGACGGCCTCAAGATCAAGCTGCTGCTGCGCCCGGCGAGCGCCCAGGACCCGAGCGGCTTCTACTACATCGCCTCCGCGCCCAGCGTCTCCGGCGACTACCTGGAGGAGGAGCGCGCCGAACTGGTCGAGACCGGCGTGTTCGAGAAGCTTCAGGACACCTGCGCGGGCAACCGGCCGCTCGGCGTGCGCTACCGCAACCCGGCCGGCGAGGAAGAGGTCCTGACCTCGGTCACGCCGGTCAAGACGGACGCCGGCTGCTGGGCGGTGATTACCTCCCACGGCACCGACGCAGCGCTGGGGGCGGCGATCGGTCAGCCGTACTGGCAGACGCCGGAGGTGCAGGCGGCGTTCGTGATCTACGTCATCATGGCGCTGCTCGTGTTCCTGCTGTTCGTCGCGATCTGGCGGGCGCTGCGCCGGTTCGCCCGCGCGGCCCGGACGATCCGGGTGCAGGGCATCTCCGATGCCGGCCCCCAGTTCGCCGAAATCAACCGGGTGCCGGAGCTGGAGGGCGTAGCGGTCGAGTTCGACCGCATGGTGACCACGCTGCGCAACGCCGCGCACGCGATCCGCCACGCCGCGGAGGACAACGCCCACGCGTTCAAGACCCCGATCGCCACGATCGCTCAGTCGATCGAGCCGCTGCGCCGCGCGGCGGGCGAGAACCCGCGCGCCCAGCGGTCGATCGAGCTGATCGAACGCTCGCTCGACCGCCTCGACGCGCTGGTCGCGGCCTCCCGGCGGATGGACGAGGCGACGGCCGAGCTGATGGAGGCCCCGCGCGAGCGGATCGACCTGCCGCAGTTCGTCGGCGCCACCCTGGACGGCTACACCGACCAGGCCGCGGCCAAGGGCGTGCAGCTGAACCGCCGGCTGGCCAACCGGGTCGAAGTGCTGGCCTCGGAGGACATGCTGGAGACGGTGCTGGAGAACCTGCTGGACAACGCCATCGACTTCTCCCCGCAAGGCGGCCGGATCGAGGTCTCGGTCGGTCGTCAGCAGAACGACGCCGTGCTGTCGGTGACCGACGCGGGTCCCGGTGTCGAACCCGACCGGATCCAGCAGATCTTCGAACGCTACGTCTCATCGCGCGCCAGCCACAGCGAGAATGGCGCCTCGAACGGCCAGGGCCCCTCGAACGGCCAGGCGACCACTGAATCGCAGGAAGACGCCGAGAGCGCCCGGATCGCCCAGAGCCCGACCGCGGGCAGCCAGCACTTCGGCATCGGCCTGTGGCTGGTCCGGCGCAACGTCGAAGCGATGGGCGGCGAGGTCACGGCCGAGAACGCCAGCCCGAACGGCCTGCGCATCACCGCCCGTCTGCCCCTGTCGACCTAGGGCAAGATGCTGGAAGGTGGAATCACCTTCCAGCTGAATCTTCCCCGCTCTT
>CAYRCO010000288.1:0-4003 GCA_964422775.1 uncultured Rhodovibrio sp. | reverse complement strand
GTAGATGACCGAGTAGTAGCGGATGTTCACGCCTTCCTGCTTGGCCATCTCGCGGGCTTTGCCGTTGGCGCGCACGTTGAAGGCGATCACCACCGCCCCGGACGCGCCGGCGAGCGTGATGTCGCTCTCGTTAATGCCGCCCACGCCGGCGTGCAGGATGTTCGGCTGGACTTCCTCGTTGCCGATCTGGCCGAGCGCGCCCTGGATCGCCTCCAGCGAGCCCTGGACGTCGGCCTTGATGACCACCGGCAGCTCGGAGGCCTGGCCCTCCTTGATCTGGTTGAGCATGGACTCGAGCGAGGCGCGGCCGGAGGAGGCGACCTCCTTCTCGCGCTGACGCTCCTGCCGGTACTCGGAGATCTCGCGGGCGCGCTGCTCGTTGTCGACGACGATCACCTCGTCGCCGGCCCTGGGCGTGCCCTGCAGGCCCAGCACCTCGACCGGGACCGACGGCCCGGCGGAGGCGACGTTCTCGCCCCGGTCGTTGACCAGCGCGCGCACGCGGCCCCATTCGGCGCCGGCGACGAAGTTGTCGCCCTTCTTCAGCGTGCCGCGCTGGACCAGGATGGTCGCCACCGGCCCGCGGCCCTTCTCCAGCTTGGCCTCGACCACCACGCCCTCGGCGGCGCGGTCGGGGTTGGCCTTGAGCTCCAGGATTTCGGCCTGCAGAAGGATCGCCTCTTCCAGCTGGTCGAGCCCGTCGCGGGTGGTCGCGGAGACCTCGATCGCCTGGGTCTCGCCGCCCATGTCCTCGGTGACGATCTCGTAGCTCAGCAGCTCCTGGCGGACCTTGTCGGGGTCCGCTTCCGGCTTGTCGCACTTGTTGATCGCCACGACGATCGGCTTCTCGGCCGCCTTGGCGTGGTTGATCGCCTCGACCGTCTGGTCCTTTACGCTGTCGTCTGCGGCCACCACCAGCACGACGATGTCGGTCACGTCCGCCCCGCGCGAGCGCATCTGGGTGAACGCGGCGTGGCCCGGGGTGTCCAGGAAGGTGATCCCGGCCCCGCCCGACAGCACGACCTGATAGGCGCCGATGTGCTGGGTGATGCCGCCGGCCTCGCCGGCGACCACGTCGGTCTTGCGCAGCGCGTCCAACAGCGACGTCTTGCCGTGGTCGACGTGGCCCATGACCGTGACCACCGGGGCCCGCGGCTGCAGGTCCTCATCCCGGTCCGCTTCCGTCTGCAGCACGTCTTCGACGTCGGCATCGGAGACGCGCTTGGGCGTGTGGCCGAATTCCTGGACGATCAGTTCGGCGGTCTCGGGATCGATCGACTGGTTGATCGTCGCCATGGTGCCGAGCTGCATCAGCTGCTTGATCACGTCGCCGCTGCGCTCGGCCATGCGGTTGGCCAACTCGCCCACGGTGATGACGTCGGGGATTTGAACTTCGCGCACGACCTTCTGCGGGGGCTGCTGGCTCTGCTGTTGCTTCTGGCGCTGGCGCTGGCGCTTGAGCTGCGCCTGCGAGCGCGACCGGCTGGTCTCGCCGCCTTCCAGCGCCTGGCTGATGGTCAGGCGCCCGCGGCGGCGCTCGTCGCCCTTCTTGGCGGCGGGCTTCTTCTCGCCGCCCTTGGCGCGCTTGACCCGGCCGCCGGCTTCCTCGGCCGCGGCGTCGTCCTTGTCGCGGCCTTCCTTGGCCTTGCGCTTGGCGCGCGCGTCCGCGGTCTCTTCCGGCTCCGCGGCGGGCGCGGCCTCGGCGGCCGGCTGCTGCTCGGCGGGCTGGTCGCCGGTCTCGGCCGTCTCCGCCGCCGCGCCGCTGTCGGCGTCGGCGGCCGGGGCCTCCTCGGCCTCCTTCTGGCGGCGCTTCTCCGCTTCCTCGGCCTCGAGCTGCTTGCGGGCCTCTTCCTCGGCCTGGCGGCGCTTTTCCTCTTCCTCGCGGCGCTTGGCCTCTTCCTCGGCCTCGCGGCGGCGGCGCTCTTCCTCCTCTTGGCGGCGGCGCTCGCGCTCCTCCTTGTCGCGCTCGGCCTGCTCCAGAGCGCGCAGGCGCGCCTGGCGCTCGCTTTCGGTCAGCGTGCGACCGGCGCGCTGCTGCTCGCGCTCAAGTGTACGGGTGGCGTTCTCTTCCGGCGTGCCGCCCCGGGATTCCGCCGGCTGCTGGGTCTGCTGGCGGGCGCGGGCGGGCTGCTGACGCTCGCCCGCGGGCGCCTGCTGGCCGCCGGACGGCTGGAACGCCTTCTCGGCCTCCTGCTGGCCGCTGCCCTGGCGCACCTCGGTCATGCGCCCGCTTTCGCCGCGCTGGTAGGTGCGCTTGCGCTTGACCTCGACCGACACCTGCTTGGAGCGGCCGTGGCTGAAGCTCTGCTTCACCTGGCCCTGCTCGACCGTCTTCGACAGTTCGAGCTTGCCGGGCTTTTTCAGCTTCAGCTTCTTGTCGTCGCCATCGTCACTGTTCGTCGTCATATCGCTCCGGCGCTCGTCTGGTGAGCTTGTTCGTGTGTCCCGCCGGCCGCATCCGCGCCGGCGTATCCTGCGTCTGGTCGCGGCCCGGCCGCCTAGCCGGCGTCGTCGCCCGCGTCGGCCCACCCGGCGCCGTCGTCCGCACCGCCGATCGGCGCCGCATCCGCGCGGTCGACGGCAAACGGGGCGGACGCGAAGGCCTGGTAGCGCCAGGCATCGAGCAGCAGCCGGTCGGCATGGCCGCCCCGGCGCAGCGCCAGGTGCATGCTGCGCTCACGGCCGACAGCCCGGCCCAGTTCGGCCGAGTCGAAGCCGTCGATCACCGGCAGGTCCGGCCGCACCGCGAGGGCGACCCGGCGGACCTTGTCGCGGCCGTCCGGCGCGGTGTCGCGGGCCTGCAGCAGAACCCCGGCCGCGTCGCGCTTCAAGAGCGTGCGCACCTTCTCGAAACCGGCCACCGCGTCGCCCGCCGCGCGGGCCAGGCCGATCCGGTCCAGGCAGCGCCGCCGCAGCAGGCGCGCCACCTGATCGGCCAGATCGTCGGGCACGGAGACCTGGGCGCGCGCAGCCCTGGCGAACAGCCGTTTCCGGCGCGCCTTATCTATCATATCCGGTCGCGGGCGTAACCACAAACCGCGTCCGGGCAAGTCCTCCCCGGGGTCGGGGACGACCTGCCCGTCCGGCCCGACGGCGAAGCGCAGCAGCCGGGCCTTGTCGTCGACCTGGCCGCTGGCGATGCAGCGGCGCTGCGGCCCCTTGGGCTGTGGCGCCGCGGGATCGGTCGCCGCGGCGTCCTGTGCGGACGCGTCGGTCTGCGGTCGCCCGCCCGTCGGTTGCGCGCTCAAGATCGCTCGCGGTCCCTGTTCGGGCGGTCGCGGATCCGGCCGCAACTGAGGCTAGCTGCCCTGCTGCTCGGCCGCCTCGTCGGCGCCTTCGCCGGTGCTCTCCTGGCCGGTTTGCTCGCCCTCGAACCAGTGGGCGCGGGCGGCCATGATGATCTGCCCGGCCTCGTCCTCGCTCGGGGCCTCGTCGCCCAGCATCTCGACCAGCTCGTCGCTCGCCAGGTCGGCCAGATCGTCGCGCGTCTTGATGCCGTTCTCGCCCAGCTTGACCAGCATGTTGGCGTTGAGCTGCTCCATCTCGGCGAGCTCGTCGCTGACCCCCAGTTCGCGCCGGCGGTCGGTCAGCTCGCTCTCGCGCTCCTCCAGATAGGTCTGGGCGCGGTTGCGCAGCTCCTCGGCGACCTCCTCGTCGAAGCCCTCGATCTCGGTCAGATCCTCGACCGGCACGTAGGCGACCTGGTCGATCGCGGTGAAGCCCTCGGCCACCAGCAGGTGCGCGATCACGTCGTCGACGTCGAGCGCGTCGATGAACATCTGGCTGCGCTGGCGGAACTCCTCGGACCGGCGGCGGGATTCCTCGTCTTCCGTCAGGATGTCGATGTCCCAGCCGGTCAGCTGGCTCGCCAGCCGGACGTTCTGACCGCGCCGGCCGATGCCGAGCGACAGCTGGTCGTCCGGCACCACGACCTCGATCCGGCCCTGATCCTCGTCCAGCACGACCTTGGACACCTCGGCGGGCGCCAGGGCGTTGACGACGA
>CAYRCO010000287.1:0-4008 GCA_964422775.1 uncultured Rhodovibrio sp. | reverse complement strand
TGCTGGGGCTGGCGCTCGCCTGGCCGGGCGGCCTGGCCCGCGCGAGTTGCGGCGATTCCCCAGGGCCCGGGGTGGTCTGGGAGACCTGCCACAAGACCAGCCTGCGCCTGGGCGGCAGCGACCTCTCCGGGGCGCGGATTGTCGCGACCTCGCTGTCGCGCAGCGACATGCGCAAGGCGAACCTGACGGGCGCGGTCTTGGAGCGCTCCTACCTCAACCGCACCCTGCTCGCCGATGCCGTCCTCAAGGGCGCCGACCTCACTCGGGCGGAGGCCTATCGCGGCGACTTCACCCGCGCCGACCTGTCGGAGGCGGTGTTGGTCAAGACGGTGCTCGCCCGCGCCGACCTGAGCGGGGCGCGGCTGATCGGCGCCAACCTGGACAAGGCCGATGCCGGGCGCGCGGTGCTGAAGGGTGCGGACCTGACCCGCGCCAACCTGACCAAGGCCGACCTGTCGCGCGCCGACCTCAGCGATGCCACGCTGGTGGACGCCGACGCGACCAAGGTTTCGCTGATCCGCGCGGACCTGCGCAGCGCGGACCTGACGGGTGCTGAACTGACGGACGCCCACCTGATTTTGGCTGACCTGCGCGGCGCCAAGCTGGACGGCGTGCGGCTGTCGGGCGCCCTGCTGCGCCACGCCGATCTGTCGGGCACAGATCTGTCGCAGGTGGTGGGGCTGGACGCGGCGGAACTGAGCCGCGCCTGCGGCGACGCCGACACCCAGCTCCCAGACGGCCTGTCCCGCCCGGACGCCTGGCCCTGCGACCCGATGGAGCGCGACGACCAGGCGGAGTAGCGGCGCGCCTACCGGAGAGCGGTGGCGGGTGCCCCAAGTTCCTGCCGCAGGAAGGCCGTCACATCGTCCAGCACCGGCGGCTCGCCGCGGAACAGCCGGGTGAAGGCGAGCAGGATTTCGGCGTGGCCGGTGTCGGGATAGATCTCGAGCCGCACCGCGCGCCCCTGCGACCGTGCGGCCTCGGCGAGCGCGCGGCTGTTCGCCGGGCGCACCGTGGTGTCCTCCGCCCCGTGGGCGAGCAGTAGGGGCGGGCCGTCGGCGGTGACGATGTTGACCGGCTGGGTCGCCGGCAGATCGGGCGCGCCGGCGAACGCTCGGCGGGTCGCGCGCACGTCGAGCGGCAGGAAATCGTACGGCCCGGCGAGCCCGACGGCCGCGGCCAGCGGCAGGTGGTCCGGGCTGGCCGGGTCGGTGTACTTGGGATCGCTCGCCAGCATCAGCGCGTTGTACGCCCCGGCGCTGTGGCCGGCGACCGCGATCCGCTCCGGATCGCCGCCGTGGGCCGGCGCGTGCGCCCGCGCCCAGCGCACCGCCGCCGCCGCGTCCTCGACGAACGCGGGGTAGCTGACCTCCGGCACCAGCCGGTAATCGGGAATCACCGTGACGAACCCGCGCGCCGCGAGCGCGTGCCCGAGGAACCCGTAATGCCGACGGTCGCCACCGGTCCAGGAGCCGCCGTAGACGAACACCACCACCGGATGGCCAGACGCATCGGCGCCCTTGGGCGTCGGCGCGGTGGGCGCGTAGACGTCCAGCCGCTGGCGGTCGTCCGGTCCGTAGGCCACGCCCGCCGCGACCCGGGCGGCGCCGTCGTCGTAGGCGGTGAGCGCATCGATCGTGCCCAACGGCGAGCAGGCGGTGGAAAGCAGCGCGAGCAGGGCGGCGGCGAGAACATGGCACAGGCGGCAGACTGCACGTTCCCTGACGGCGGCGCCACACGTCCTCATGGCTTGAACCTAGTGGTCCTAAACGCAGCGCGGGCTGCAGCGAGCCGCTCGGGCGAAACCGCAGTAGGTCGTTGCCGGAGGCGGTGGACAGTCATCTGCATCGACGTCAATCGAAACTCCTGGACGGGGCCCTTGCTATCATCTGGCGCACTGGCCGAGCGCGGACCACCTATGTCGTTCCGACTGGATCCTGAAAAGGTGAGGTCACGCCCCAGTCGCCGGCTCTCAATAGCCAACGAAAATGATCACCCGCAATAAAGCTGACATTCGCCCAGGTTGCGCGCTCCGGACCCAACTGGTCTCACCCGGTACGCGCGGGCGACGGACGGCGGTCATTTTAAGGGATTCAAAGACAGGTAAACTGGCCCGCTGGGGAGGATTCGAACCCCCAACCTCCTGATCCGTAGTCAGGTGCTCTATCCGATTGAGCTACCAGCGGGCAGGGCGTGCGACCGTGCGGTCGGCACTTGCGGCCATCGTGGGCCGCAACCTCCTGTCGATATGGGAGCGCGGGCATCGGCGTGCAATCCGCCGCACGCCGCGTCCCCTCGACGGCGGCGCGGACCGTACTCAAGCCGGCCCGCCTTGGCAAGAGGGGAGTTGGGCTCACGCGATTCGTTGGCCGGGCAGTCCAGGCGTCACTGCAACGCGCGGGCGCAAATGCCTTGAATCTCTCGGAAAGTCCGGCTTGTTCGGCGCATCCCCTTAAAGTAGGATCGCGCTGCAAGATTACCGGGGGGCGGCGTGCCGGCCGATTCCAGGGGTCGCGCGGCGATCGTTAAGGCGGATCTTAACGATACCGGCGCGATCATCCGGGAATCACCGCCGGTCAACGCCGAAGCAGTATGGATGCTCCAAATGGCGAGACGCGCATGCTAGCCATCCGTCGCACGGCGGCCTTGATCGCCGCCGTCGTCGTCCTGGGCGGCTGCACCATGGCCGGCCAGGGGGCCGGACAGGGGACAGACCGGGACACGGGCAACCGGTCGGGATCCGGCAGTGAGTCCGCCTCGGCGAACGGCGGCGGCTCCAGCGGTTCGGGGGAGATGCGTGCCACTCAGCTGGCCGCCAACGGCGCGATCCCGTCGCTCGGCACCACCGTGTTCGAGCCGGAGGACCTGCCGCAGTTCGAGACCACCGGCACGTTCGTCGGGCAGAAGGTCCAGGAGCTGCGCGGCGATCTGGACGAGCTCAAGCAGCAGATCTCGGATCACAACCAGCGTTTGCAGCAGCTGCGCCAGCAGACCCGGGACGCCGCGCGCACCTACCATTCCAACGTCGCGCAGATTAACACCCGTCTGCAGCTCGGCACCACGCCCGGCAACCCGGAACTGGTGCGGATGTGGAACCAGGCGCGCCAGCGCCTCGGTACCGTCGAGCAGACGGTCAACGACATGAACCAACTGTCCAACAAGGTCTCCTCGACCGCACGGCTGGCGTCCTACCTGCTCGAATCGGTGCAGGCGGCCTACGGCCTCTCCGGCGCGGTGGATAAGGATCACGAACAGCTCGCCGTGCTGGAGGACTCGACCAACCGCACGGTGGTGCTGATCGACCGGCTGGCGAACGAGCTGTCGTCCGACATCTCCCGCCAGAACAACTACCTGCAGCGCGAGCGGGCGAACCTCTCGACGCTGTCGCTGGCGATCAAGAACGGCGAGTTCTACGGCGAGAGCCTGAGCAACCAGGCGTTCGGGTCGCCGAGCCCGCCGAGCCGGTCCGGCGGCGCCGAGCGGGTGGGCAGCGACCAGCCGCTGGTGGTGATCCGCTTCGACCAGGACAACGTGAACTACGAGCAGGCGCTCTATTCCGCCGTGCGCCGGGTGCTCGACCGGCGGCCGGAAGCGGCGTTCGACGTGGTCGCGGTGGCGCCGCAGGGCGGCGAGCAGTCGTCGCTGGCGCTGTCGAAGGCGCGCCGGCAGGCCGAACGGGTGTTGCGCTCGCTGAACGAAATGGGCCTGCCGCCGAACCGCGTATCCCTATCCGCGACCACCAGCCAGCGCGCCAACGTCAACGAGGTGCACGTCTACGTGCGCTGATCGCTGCTACAATTGGACGGCTGCAAGAAGGCCCGTGCCGGGTTCGGCACGGGCCTTTTCTTGATTCGGGGCCGATTCCCTCTCCTCCAGTGGAAGGAGAGGGCCAGGGAGAGGAGGGAGCCGGCGGCGTTGGCCGTGCATCCAGCGTCTCGTCGGGGCGCATGCCTTGCAGAGCCACCTCACCCTGTCCCTCTCCCCCTACAGGCGGAGAGGGGACCCGCC
>CAYRCO010000286.1:217-4024 GCA_964422775.1 uncultured Rhodovibrio sp. | reverse complement strand
CTGGTCGAAGGTCTGGTCTGGCAGGGTCAGTCCGGTCGTCACGGCTCGCTCCAGGTCCTGGAAAGCGAGGTCGGTCACGACCCGGAGCCTTGCCGCCCGGGTCGCCGCCTCCGCGACGATATGTGCTCGCAAAGAGACGCGGATCTCCGAGGTCGAAAAAAACTGGCGCAGGTGTTTGGGGATGCGCCGGCGCCACCAGTAGACGGCCTGCCGGCGATAGACGTGAGGGGGCTTGGCCACGACTAGGCTCCTCGCGCGCGCGAGGGCCGGATTGGCCGGGATTCCCAGCGTGGGTGGCACGTTCCGAGCGCACACCCCAGTGGCACAGCCGTGTGGCACAATCGCCGGGAATCGCGGTTTTCCGCGGCCCTCGAGGGTTCACGGTCGGCGAGAAGCCTGGAATTTCAGGGGGTTATTCGGGCGTGGCTGGGGCGCCAGGATTCGAACCTGGGAATGCCGGTACCAAAAACCGGTGCCTTACCGCTTGGCTACGCCCCAGCAGGCGCGTGGCGGACGATAGCGCCGTCGTGGGGCGCTTTCAACCTGGGGAATCGGGCGTCGGATCGGCGCCTGCGGACGACCGGCCGGGTCAGCCCACCAGCCGGGCGGCGCGCAGCCACCAGCTGGGCTGGTCCGCCGTCAGCTGGGCCGCCGCCGCCTCGGCGCTGGCGACATCGGCGAACAGCCCGAAACAGCTGGCCCCGCTGCCGGACATCCGGGCGATCAGGCACCCCGGCCGGCTGGCGAGCGCGCTCAGCACCGCGTCGATCTCCGGGCGCAGGCGGCGTGCCGGTCCCTCCAGATCGTTGCCGTCGCGCGCCAAGTATTCGGCGAGCGCACCCGCGTCCCGGGGCGGGGCGTCCCAGCGCGCGGCCGGGCCCGAGGTCTGACCGTCGAGCGCCTTGAACACCGCGCCGGTCGAGAGCTCGATGCCCGGGTTGGCGAGCAGCAAATAGGCTTCCGGCAGGTGCGGCGCCGGCCCGAGCCGCTCGCCAATACCCGAGACGAACGCCGCGTAGCCGTGCAGGCAGACCGGCACGTCAGCGCCCAGCTGCAGCCCGATCTCGGCCAGACGCGCCGGCGCCGGGTCGACGCCCCACAGCTGGCAGAGCGCGTGCAGCGCCGCCGCCGCGTCGGCCGAGCCGCCGCCCAGGCCGCCCGCCACCGGCAATTGCTTGTCGAGCACGATCCGTGCGCGGGCCGTCCGGCCGGTCGCCTCCGCAAGCGCCCGGGCGGCACGCAGGACCAGGTTCTCCGTCGCGGGTTCGTCCGGCACCGCGTCGGCGGACAAGGCGGCCGCGTAGGGGCCGACGACCTCCAGGCTCAGCTCGTCGGCGTCGTGGACGGTCACCAGGTCGCCGGCCTCGGCGAAGGCGGTCAGGCCGTCCAGTTCATGATAGCCGTCAGGACGCCTGCCGGTGACGCGCAGGCTCAGGTTCACCTTGGCGCGTGCCTGGCGCTGGATCGCGGCGGGCTCGGACATGCGGATCGGGCTCGTCGGTCGCGGATCGGGATCAGTCGGCGGTCGGCGCGGATATGGAGGTGCAGCAGCGCGTCGGGCTAGCCGTTGTCGTCGGCCTTCAGGCCGTCTTGCAGCTTGGCCTCGATCGTCGGGATCTCCTCGGCGTCGGGATCGAGCGAGAGCGCCCGCTCCCACTGGAAGCGCGCCTCTTGCTTGCGGCCGACCTTCCAGTAGGCATCGCCCAGATGGTCGTTGATCGTCGGGTCCGCCGGGCGCAGCTCGACGGCGCGCTCCAGCTGCTGCACCGCCTGATCGTACTTGCCCAGGCGATAATACACCCAGCCCAGGCTGTCGACGATGTAGCCGTCTTCCGGGCGCAGCTCGACCGCGCGGCGCAGCATCTCCTGCGCGCGGTCCAGGTTCTGCTTCTGCTCGACCCAGGAATACGCCAGGTAGTTCATCACGTACGGCTGCTCGGGCTGCAGCTCGAGGGCCTGCTTGAAGCGGGTCTCGGCCTCGCCCCAGCGCTCGGTGCGCTCGAGCGCGATGCCGTGGAAGTACAGCACCGTCCAGTGCCGGGTCTCCGGCTCCGGGATGCGCTCGAGGGCGGCGGCGTAGGCGGTTTCCGCCTCCTCGAAGCGCTCATCCGAGCGGTGCAGGTTGCCCAGTTGATAGAGCGGCTCGAAGCGCTCCGGGAACGCCTCGGCCTGCGCCTCCAGGATGTCCACCGCTTCCTCGGTGCGGCCGAGCTCGTCCAGACCGCCCGCCACGCGCAGCTGGGCGATGTAGTGGTAGGGCGAGCCCTCGGGAACCCCGCGGTAGACCTCGACGGCGGCTTGGGCCCGATTCTGCGCCGACAGCACCTCGCCCAGCAGGATCTTGCCGATCGGGAAGTCCGGGCGCAGGCGCAGCGCCATCCGGTCGTACACCAGGGCGAGGTCGCTGGCGCCTTCCTGGTTCAACAGGCCGGCCAGGTTGAACAGCGCCTCCGCCGCGCCTTCGCCGGCGGTCGAGACCAGCGGGTCGGGCGTGCCGGACTCCAGCCGGTCGAGGGCGATCTCCATCACCGCGCTTTCCGGGTTGCGCGCCATGTAGGCGCGGTAGACCGCGCGCGCCTGCTCGAGATCGCCATGGCGGGCGTGGAAGTTGCCGACCAGCCAGGCCAGCCGGAGCGACTGCGCCGCCCGGTCGGTCCCGATCGCGTCGAACGCCTCGGCCGCGGCCTCGGTCCGCCCGGCCAGATCGTTGATCAGCGCGATGTGCGCCCGGCGCAGGGCGCCGAAGCCGTCCATCGGCTCCAGCGCGCGCAGGCGCTCCAGCGCGCCGTCGGTGTCGCCCAGGCCGACTTCCGTCCAGGCCGACAGCATCGGCTTGACCAGCGCGGCCAACCCCTGCGCCGGCAACTGGTCCAGTTCTTGTTGGGCCGTCGTGTAGTCGCCGTCGCGCAACGCCTCGACCGCCAGCAGAACCCGCGCGGGGCCGTGGCCCGGATTGATCTCCAAGACCCGGCCGGCCAGCTCGCGGGCGCGGTCCATCTGCCCCTCGCCCGCAACCAGCATGAAGGTGTTGTGCAGCAGGCGAGGGTTGTCTGGATCCGCTTCCAGCGCGCGCGACATGTAGCGGGCGGCCGCCCCCAGGTCGCGCTGGCTGTTCGCGTAGAGCCCGGCCAGGAAGGCGCCGTAGGCGGTGGCGTTCTCGGCCGCAGCCGCATCGCCCACCGGTTCGGCGGTGGCGATCTGGCGGCCGTTCGCCGCCTCCGTGACCGGTCGCTGCGCTTGGCTGGCGCAGCTCACGGTCAGCAGCGCGGCCAGACTGGCCGCAGCCACGCGGCCGGTTCGCTTAGCACTCGGCTGGGTCAAGATAGCGGTCTCCCGGGCCGGCCGCGTCCTGGGTGGGTGGGTGACGCGGCCGGCGTTCGTGACTCGAGCGCCCGCGCGCGCCTTAGCGCGGGTCGGTTGCGCGCGACGCCGCGGCAGACGCGCCGCCCGCCGCGCACCTCCAGCGATATGGGGTTGCGCCGCGACGCAGTCTATCCCCATGAGCGCGGCGCAAACAACGATAGCGCCGGACCTGCACACGCGCCCCGCCCGGGTGCTATATCTAATGGCGTCATGAGCCAACCCCCGCACCAACCCGACGGTCCAGACGACGGCCGCGCGCCCCCCGACCCGCCGCGGGCGGCCGCCCGCGCCGCGCTGGAGTGGTTGATCCAGGCCGGTGCCGACGAGGCGATCGGCAACCAGCCGATCGACCGCTACGCCGCGGCGCAGGCGGCCAAGGCCGCCCGGACCGCCGTGCACCCGGCCAGCGGCGGCGATCGCGCCCAACCCACCGCCCGGCAGGCG
>CAYRCO010000286.1:0-207 GCA_964422775.1 uncultured Rhodovibrio sp. | reverse complement strand
CCGCCCGGGTGCTATATCTATCGGCGTCATGAGCCAACCCCCTCACCCGCCCGACGGCCCCGACGACGGCCACCCTCCCCCAGACGCGGCGCGTGCGGCTGCCCGCGCCGCGCTGGAGTGGTTGATCCAGGCCGGTGCGGACGAGGCGATCGGCGACCAGCCGGTCGACCGCTACGCCACGGCGCGGGCGGCCAAGGCCGCGCGGAC